>NZ_DATCSL010000028.1:0-13612 GCF_036568485.1 Thiomicrospira sp. | reverse complement strand
CAATCAACGGGCTAGGCATCGACACCGCTTCGCCTTTTTGTTTGGCAAAACTCATGACCACCTGCTGGGCACTGTCGCTTAAACGCGCGGTTAAACGCCGTGCGTATTCAAGCTCGCGCTCCGCATCACATCGCGGCAACTGGTTTTGACGTTGCCAGCGTAAAGGTAGAAAAGCATTCGGTTGAGCCGGGCGTGGCCAAGCTTCATCATCCAATCCCATTACCCATAAGGCATCAAAATCCTGGCCGCCGGCTTCCAACATACCCATCACCTGAATGGGCTGAACCCAAGTACTTTGAGCTTGATGCAAAGTTTGACTGCAAAAACGCTGCCACAAACCTAACCATTCCGACATGCTGAGTTGGCCTTGCAAACCTTGCAGACCGGCAAATTGTGCAAGGCTACCTGTGAATTTTTCGTGTTGTTGAAATAACTCCGAACTCAAACTGGTTTGGCGAAATGAGCCCAAGGTGTCCAAACAAGCCTGAACTTGATCAACAAACTGGCTTAAGTTGCCACTCGACTTAAGTTTAAGTGCACTTAAAGCCTGCAAAAACGCCTGTAGATTTTTTGGCCAACGCAAGCTGTCGGACTCATTTTGATTAACCAACTCTGGCCATTTAATCCAAGCCCATTGCAAACGTCGTAAATTACGATCTAGCGCATGGCGTTCGCTGATATCCCCCACACAAAAAGGCGAAATCAGCCATTGGCTAAACTCTTCAAACGCAACCGATTTATGTGGATTAAACGCGAGGTTTAGGGTTTGTTGAATAAATTGAATATAAAGCAACCGGCTTAACGCGGTGCCTAACGAAAAGTTATAAAGTCGATCAGTCGAATGCTCGGCCAAAATTGGATGCGTTTCAATCTGTTGAAACAATTGATCGTCCAACCAAAAACTCAGCGGGGCTTTAACCTCTTCTAAATTCGGTGCCACAACCCCGATACGAATTTGATCGAGCGGCTTGGATTGTTGCAACGCTTGAGTAAGTTGTTGCACACAAAAAGCCGCGACTTGTTGGGCTTCATCACGCGGGTCGGCGGCGCTATAGATGGCGAGCTGACGGCTTGGCGTAGCAAACAAATCGGCTTGCGCCGTGACTTGATCATCTGCGGTGACAGCGGCTTGATTAATCAAGTTTGATAACGCCCCACGTGCTTCGCAAGCCGACCACCAGGCCTGCATAAACGGGGTTAATTCGTCAAAACCATGCCAATTAATTTGACTTGGACATTCGCCTAGTCCCTGTTCAAACCAAGCCAAACGTTGTTGCATTAATAGAGGTTCATCCAACCAATTGTGTGCCGACAACCAGGCCTGGTAATCGTCGCGGCAAACGCTAAACAACTGCCATTCTTGGCTTTTATCCATCTCCAACTCAGCGGATTCTTGGCGTGCGCCATATTCCACCCAAAAGCACCAGGCCTGGTAAAGCTGTTTGGCGGTATCGGCCAAGTTAAGTAATGGTGTGGGCGAGTGTTTGTCTAACAATAACGACCATTGATGTGTCGCTTCAAATGCACTAATCACGCGGGTATAAGGCCAACTCAGTTCACCACTTAATAAGGCTTGATCTTGCCAATGCGCCCACCATTGCGGCCAAGTCATCACCAAAGGCGTGGCAATTACCGGCACATCCGCTTGGCGTGCAAAACTCACTTTTAGGTGCGCACTTAAACGCGAATTGGCACTGAGATGCAAAATCATAAAAATCCTTGTGACTATTTAAGCGGGTTAGCGCAGTTTAAAGCTGGTGAATATATTGATGGCCATGTTGTTTTAACCACGTTTTAGCTTTGGGCGTGTCAGGATAAAGCCGATTCACCTGCTGCCAAAAAGCGGGCGAATGGTTCATTTGTTTAAGATGACACAATTCATGTACCACCACATAATCCACCACCCAACTGGGTAAACAAATCAACTTCCAATTATATTGAATTCGACGCCGCGCATCGCAACTACCCCAACGCGCGCGATAGGTTTTAATTTGGATTTCGCTGGGCGCTTCGCCCAAGGCTTGCGCGAAAAACCGAGTGCGTTCGGCTAGGTGTTGATAAGCATATTCGCGCCACCAGGCCTGCAAATGTTTATGGCGAGCTTGGGTTTTGTCTGGTTGCGGCAGCTGACAAATTAATTGTTGATCCGTCAACTCAATGTGGCGTTGGCCAGTTCGAAACCTCAATTGAATCTCTTCACCCAATAACGGCCAAAACGCACCTTCTTCCACCGTGCGTTTAATTATAGGTTGCGCAACCGGATGGCTGCGTAATGCGTCTAACCACCAGGCCTGGTGCTTGGTGGCAAATTGCTTAAGCTGGGATAAGGCTACATTATTCGGCGCCAAAAGTTCGACGCGCCCTGCCCGCACACGCAAGGATAAACGCCGACGACGTGGATGACGTTTAATCGCTAAGTCATGACCGGCGATGCTTAAAGTGGGCGCGGATAAAGGGCTGGATTTTGGCATAATTTTTTTATAAAAGATTTCCATTAACTGGCCGAAGAATACCATAAAACCCGATCTGCAAAACAGAGCCAACTAAACCTAGTTAATCGCTTACAACATTCCAAGTGTTTGCAAATTGCTCAGAACGTTGAGTGTTATGCTGATTAACAATTCCGCCGTTATTTAATTCACCAAAATTTAAGCAGGTGATGTTATGTCTTTCAGCCTCGGTCACCTTATCGGGCTTCTTCTAATATTTGTGTTGACGCTCTGGGTTTGGCGCAAACAGCGTCAATTACGACGTTATCAAACTCAGCTTGCTACTCTGTTTCGTCACGCGCCCATTGCGATTATTGTGATTGATGAACAGGCTCGCATTTTGGAGTGGAACAATCAGGCCCAACAAATATTTAAATGGCGTGAGCAGGAAGTGCTCGGACACAATATCATTGAACAGCTCGCCGAACCAGAGGATCACGCTAATCTACAACGCATTTTAGATAGCGTAATGCAGCAACAAACCACTGTGCGCTCTGAAAATCGCAATCGAACCAAACAGGGTGACACGCTATTATGCGAGTGGTTAAATGCGCCTTTTAGCGGTTCAAATAACGCGCGCCAGGTTATTTGCATGGCGCGCCCAATTGAAATCTAATCTCGATCTCAGCGGTTATAGCGTCTTTTTAATTCCGGCAACACCAAATCACAGCGCAGATTGCCCCGTACAAAATCCTTTGACTGAATGTTTTGACTCACACCTCGATCAAACTGGCGTGTGGTCGCCAACAGGCTGGCGCAGTAATTGGAAGTCGGGGACGAATTCGAGTGCAAACATAAGTTAACACGTTGACCATCAAAACTCGCATAACCCGTTCGTGAATAACGCGTACGCCCATCACGCAAATGCCTAACGTCAATCGCCTGCGATTCACCTATCACTAAATCAACCGCAACCGGCTCTATATTGCGCCATTTGCGATTTAACTTCGCTTGCCCAGCAGATAAGATGCATTGCACCCGCTCACCGTATTGCGGATTGGCGCGTCGCTCAGCAATGATTGCTTGCTCACGCGCCTCCTTTTCGGCACGAATACGCGCTTTTTCGGCACGTTCAGCGGCGCGCGCTTTATCCACTTCCGCTTGTTGCTCACGGGCTTGCATACGCTGGTCGGGGGTTAAGGTTTGCCATTCTTCATCACTGATCCCCATTGGGTGATAAGGCCCACAAGCCATCAAACCTAAGGTAAATAGCAATAACATAAAATAGCGCAGCACTTGAAACAGGCGGCGTGGGGTTGAAGTTATAGGCATGTATCACTCCTTGTTTTTATAGTTATTTGTTCTGACTGATTGGCGGCGCGCTCAATCTTGGCTAGCTTGGGACTTTAAATATTTTGCTAAAATTCGATCCAATTGGTTAGCAAATGCTTGACGATCCGCCTGACTGATCGCGGCCGGACCGCCCGTTTGCACGCCACTGGAGCGTAAAGACTCCATAAAGTCACGCATATTCAAACGCGCTCGAATATTCTCAGTGGTATAAAGTTGTCCACGCGGGTTTAGGGCTTGGCCTTGTGCTTCAATGACTTCCGCCGCCAATGGAATATCCGCTGTCACCACTAAATCGCCTGGCTTTAAGCGCTTGACTATTTCATTGTCCGCCACATCAAAACCATGACTTACTTGCAAAAAATCCACAAAACGCGAAGGCGGAATCCGCATCGCGTGGTTAGCAACTAAGGTGGTCTGTACTTGGGTTCTTAACGCGGCTTTAAATAAAATTTCTTTAATAACCACCGGGCATGCATCGGCATCAACCCAAATTTTCATTGATCGCTCTATTCATTAATGGCTCTTGGTATTTTCATATTTGAGTCGAATTGTAACGCCTTTGTTAGGCCGTCACTAGGTTAAAACGCGAGGATAAATACGCACTTTTAGCTTAATTTGCCTAAAAAATGCTCAAAATCAACCGAAAAGCTTATAAATAGCGGGTTTTGGTGAATTTTTCACTGTTCAAACGCTTTTTTTCTGCTAAAGTTTGAGACTCAAGAATTGCTATACATTTTTTTTTACACAATTATCCAACGAATGGAGAGTCAGCATGTCTAAAGAAGCCCTAGTAGAACAAATCGTGCAAAACACTGGTATGACAAAAAAAGATGCCACGGCAGCGGTGAATGCTGTGACTCAAGGCGTAACCGATCTCATGGTTAAAGGTCAAGAAGTCAGCTTAATCGGTTTTGGTAAGTTCAGTGTTAAAGATGTACCGGCTCGTACCGGCCGCAACCCATCAACGGGTGCCACTATCCAGATTTCTGCAAGAAAGCAAGCTAAGTTCACACCAGGTAAAGGTTTAAAAGACGCGGTTAATTAATAAATCGTCCTGATGCTTTTCTGCAAGCAATACAAATTGCAGTCCTTCGCCTAAAAACGCGAAGGGGATAAAAAAACCGGCTTAGCCGGTTTTTTTATGTCTAAATTAATCGCAATCCGTTAACCAAATCCAATCATCCCGCTTCACGCCTATTCTATCAGCCTCGGCTAGATAAGCTTCGCACTGGGCAGCTTGAGGCTGAGAATCACGTGCCAATAACCAAGCATAATCCAAGTTCGGCCCGATCACTAAAGCCATTTTGTAATCGGCATCTAACTTAGCAATGTTGTAGCCGCCATAAAATGGGCCAAAGAATGAAACTTTTAAACGCCCAACCTGTTCTGAATCTACAAAGTAGGCTTTACCAATCGCTTCTTTCCAGGTTTGCTTTTCGGTATCAAAACCTCGGTTTACCACTTTCACACCGCCATCTTCTCGCATAGAATACTCTGCGCTCACCTGAGTTAAACCACGCTCAAACGAATGATCCAAACGCGCAATTTCATGCCATTCGCCAAGATATTTATCCAGTTCAAATCCGGTTACTGGTTCGACTTTATCCGGTACACTGGTGCAGCCACTTAACCACAGAAGGCTGGCACACAACCAACCCATAAAACCAAATTTATTCATTCTCAGCCTCACTAAATAATTAAATTACCACTCAAGCCACTTGAATAATGTAACAAATCAATTATGATAGATTTGCTTTGTTACCACAGCGCCATCTTAACCTGCTTCGAGTCTGTATATTATGCCCTTATTCGCCCTAGTGGATGCCAACAGTTTTTATGCCTCTTGTGAAATCGCGTTTCAACCCGGGCTCGAAAACCATCCAGTGGTGGTCTTGTCGAATAACGACGGCTGCATTGTAGCCGCCAATAAAATTGCCAAAGACTTAGCCAATCAACAACATGTGAATTATGGTCAAGGCGGTTATCGCGCCGCTAAGCCGACCAGCATGATGTTCCAACCCTACTTTAAATTAAAAGGCTTTTTAGCACGCCATAATACCGTCGTATTCAGCTCAAACTATGAGCTCTACGCCGATATGAGCACCCGTATGCATCGTTTAGTGGCTGAGTTTGGTTCGGCACAAGAAATCTATTCCATTGACGAATCCTTTTTGGACTTATCTGGCATGGCCCACTGGAATTTAACCCATTACGGCCAACAAATTAAACAACGCGTTAAACAAGGTCTGGGACTGCCTATCGCGATTGGTATCGCACCGTCTAAAACCCTCGCCAAACTCGCCAATCATTTAGCCAAAAAGCTGGAGGGTTACGATGGCGTGTTAGACTTAAGCGCCTTATCCGAGGTCAGCCTTAACCTATTGCTAAAAAACCTATCGGTGCGTGAGATATGGGGTATTGGCAAGCAACTGGCAACCCAGCTCGAAGCCAGTGGTATACAGAGTGCATTAGACCTTAAGCTCGCCAACCCAAACTTATTGAAACGTCGTTCGAGCATTATTGAGCGCATTATTATGGAGTTAAACGGCATCGCTTGCCTTCAACTAGAACAAGTGGCGCCAGCGAAACAACAAATCTTATCTTCGCGCTCTTTTGGCCGCCCAATCCGCCATTATCAAGAGATGGAACAAGCCGTCGCCAGTTATACCGCACGCGCCGCCGAAAAGCTACGTAGCCAGAATTCTGTCTGCCAAACCCTGAATGTCTATATTCGCACTGACCCGTTTAATCCGCCCGCTTATACACGTCATCAAACCCTTGGCTTGGTGTACTCAAGCGATAATACCTCACTGTTAGTCCAGATGGCCAAACGCGCATTAAAACGCATCTGGCAACCAGGCCTGGTATACCAGAAAGCCGGCATTACCTTGTCAGAAATTAGCCCGAAAGGCGCATTGCAACTCGATGTTTTTGCGCCCAATCCAAAGTATTCGGCCAATGCCAAGTCGGATACGCTTATGCAGGTGTTGGATGAGGTCAATCGTAAGATGGGACGCGGTAAACTGCATTTGGCTGCAGAAGGTTTGGTGAACCGACAAGATTGGCGCATGCGGCGCGACTATTGTTCGCCACGTTATACCACACGTTGGGATGAATTATTAACCGTGCGTTAAGCGTCAACCCAGTGAATTCAACAAAGTAAAAAACATTAAAATCGGCTTGAGGCTGTAACGAATTTAAAGAACTTAATGTACAATATGAATCTGTATCAATAATCAAGAAGGCTTGAGTTATGTCAGATATGCCCAAAACACACGGTGGCAAACGCCCTGGCGCTGGACGCAAAAAAGGTTCTGGACTCTATAACGAGCCGACCAAGGTGGTACGTTTGCCGGAATCGCAAGTGCCGGTCATCAAAGAATGGCTAAAAGCTCGCGCAAAATCGCCGACTGATGCACCAGAATTACCCTTACCGAAAGCGCACAATGCCCAAACCTTACGCCCCGAAACATCGACTCATGTTGATTTACCCCTGTTTTCACATAAGGTGGTAGCTGGGTTTCCATCCCCTGCGGATGACAACATTGAAGCCCGCTTGGATTTAAACGAGCATTACATTCGTAACCCCGAAACCACCTTTTTGGTTAAGGTACAGGGTGATTCAATGAAAAAAAGCGGCATTCACCATGGTGATATTTTAGTGGTAGATCGGAGTATCAATCCAGTCGATGGCAAAATTGTGATCGCGGCAATTGATTCTGAACTCACCGTAAAACGTCTGTCGGTAAAATCAACCGGCACCTGGCTGGTGCCAGAAAATGACGACTACACGCCGATTCTGGTTAAAGAAGAATCCAACCTAGTCATTTGGGGCGTGGTGACGACTGTGATGCACTCTTTTTAAGCATCACAGTCAAGCCAACAAGTGTGGTTATGTTGGTATTTAAGGACTTGGATAGGTATAACGCTGGTGAATGGCTTCTATTTCAGCCAATACTTCAGCACTCAAATCCAAATCAATCGAAGCTATATTGTCCTTGAGCTGCGTCATATTAGTCGCACCAATAATGGTCGCGGTTAAAAATGGACGACTATTGACATAACTTAACGCCATTTGCGCTGGGTCTAAACCATGACTTTGCGCTAATTCAACATAAGCTTGTGTTGCGGCCTGCGCCTGATCGTTCAAGTAACGATCAAAACGTGGAAACAGACTAATGCGTGCGCCCTCTGGGCGTGCATTATTTAAATATTTACCGGCTAAACAGCCAAATGCCAACGGTGAATAAGCCAACAACCCCACCTTTTCTTGATAGGCTACTTCTGCCAAACCTACCTCGTAACTGCGGTTGAGTAGGTTATAAGGGTTCTGCACACTAACCATTTTTTCTAAACCCAGCTCTTTAGCCAGCTGCAAGAACTTCATCGTGCCCCACGCCGTTTCGTTCGACAAACCTATGGTACGAATTTTACCGGCTTCAACCTGCTTGCTTAAGGCTTGCAAGGTTTCCGCCATCGGCGTTAAATCATTCGGCTCATTCGATGGATACTCAAACCCTAACTGTCCGAAAAAGTTAGTCGAACGCTCTGGCCAATGCAGTTGATATAAGTCTATATAATCGGTTTGCAAACGTTGTAACGACGCATCCAAGGCTTGAGGGATCATCTGTGCATTAAAACGCGTTTGGCCACCTCGAATGTGCTCAACAAATTCACCCGGCCCGGCCATTTTAGAGGCCAATACGATTTCATTTCGACGCCTATTTTTTGCCAACCAGGCACCAATAATTCGTTCAGTCGAACCATAAGTCTCCGCTTTAGGTGGTACCGAATAAAGCTCGGCGGCATCCCAAAAGTTAACGTCTTGGCTTAATGCATAATCCATCTGTTCAAAGGCTTCGGCCTGAGTATTCTGTTCACCCCAAGTCATGGTACCCAAACAAATACGACTGACTTTAATATTGGTTTGACCTAATGTTGAATACTGCATAACACTCCTTTTAATCAATAGGCTTTTGTAAACACGCTAACTAAACGCTTTTTTGTAATTTTAAAAACGCGGCTAGCTCGGTTTTTTTCATGGGTTTAGCATATAAATAACCCTGAGCTTGAAGACAGCCATTTTTTAATAACATCTCCGCCTGATCTTGCGTTTCAACGCCTTCGGCAATCACACTCAAACTCAAGCTCTTGGCTATATTAATGATGGCTTTCACCAACTCGACATTTTCCTTATCCAGCGGAATATCTTTAACAAACGATTGATCAATCTTAAGCTTATCAATCGGCAGGCGTTTCAAATAAGCCAATGAAGAATGTCCGGTGCCAAAATCATCGATCGCAATCGACACGCCCAAATTCTTTAACTGCTTAAGCGTAACCGTGACTTGATCTGGATTTCGCATAATTTGAGTTTCGGTTATCTCGAACATTAACGCGCTGGTTGGAAAGTTGGCTTGCTGTACTTTTTCGCGAACGGTATCCATAAAGTCTAAATGATTGAGTTGCACCATCGACAAATTAAGCGATAGAACCCCCGGCTGCAAGCCGGCATCAAGCCATTGTTTCACTTGAAGCATCGCAGTCTGCATCATCCAACGATCCATTTCCACAATCAAGCCAGTTTCTTCCGCAAATGGAATAAAGACATCTGGAGGCACCAAACCTTTTTTTGGATGATTCCAACGAATTAAGGCCTCTAACCCAACCACCTTATGTTCTGACATATCCAGCTGTGGCTGGTAATAGACTTCAAATTCATTTTCCTGAATGGCTTTGCGCAACTCTCTTTCCAGATTAACCCGCTCATAGGCTTTTTGCGTCATACTTTGATTATAAAACTCATAAGTATTACGGCCATTTTGTTTGGCTTTATACATGGCCGCATCGGCATTTTTTAACAGTCCAGACACACCGTTGCCACTATCTGGATAAGTCGCAATACCAATACTACACGTAGTAAACAATTGGAGATCTCGAATAGTAAACGGCTGTTTGAATAACTCCAAAATCGCTTGCACACTTTGCAGTAAACGCGTTTCGTCATCCACCTGATTAATCAACACAACAAATTCATCGCCCCCAAAACGCGCCACCGAATCGGCACTAGATAAACTCGACTGAATACGCTGAGCCACGCTTAAAATCAGCGCATCGCCCATATCGTGGCCAAATGAATCATTCACCTCTTTAAAGCGGTCTAAATCAATAAACAACACAGCAAGCTGGTGCTTAAAACGTTTACTTAACTGAATCGCTTGATCCAAGCGGTCGATAAATAAAACTCTGTTGGGCAGTTGCGTTAGGGCATCGTGTTCAGCTTGATGTTGCAGATTTAAGGTGCGCTCATCAAATGCACGTGCCAAATCTTCTAACTCATCGTGCGTGCCTAACGGGCTGCACAATACTTCTTTATTGGCGGAAGAGGCTTTTACTCGGTTTAATAATTCAAGTACCGGCTGCACAATCGAATCCGCAATCCAATAAGCGGCATATAACGTGATAATTAATAACAACAAACCGATCAACAGCACTTTTAACATGGCTTGAAAAATCGCCTGGAAAAAGAAGCGCTCCTCAATTCCGATTTCCACCGATACGCCTAACTGTTGCATAAAACTCATTTGGTCAAGCACCGCTGGTTGAGCATAATTTAAATATCGGTATCGCATATTGGCATCGTGATCTTGCGAGAACAATAGCCGATCCGATTGTTTTATTCGGGTGTAACTATAATCAGATGGCAATAAATTGCGTTCAATTATGGCGGCTAAATCAAACTCCACCACCAATGCGCCTTGCGTCGTACGGTAATACTCGATCGGCGCGATAACGAGCAAACGGTTATTTTCAATATATACCGAGGCTTTCGTCATCGCTAATGCCATACGCAACTGGTTGGAATCGTTATAACTCGGCAAGTCTTCTCGAGTTTGAAAAATCGGTTGACCATCATAGTCGAGCAAGTTTAGTGAGATAACATCCTTACCGTTCATAAAATTATTGATCAGTGGCGGCAAATATCTTTGTCGTCCTTCGGCATCGGTTAACGCATTAACCATCAGCTCGTTTTGCGTTAGTAATTGAGTATTTTCACTTAAATATCCGATACGTTGATCAATACGATCGTAAATGCTCATTGCCTGATTCGTGAAATAAAGCTCGGTTTGCTGCCTCATTTGCTGATAGGTCTGGGCGGTCGCCATCAAGGTGATCACCAGAATAGCGGAAATAACTAAGGCACTGATTAACACGACTATGCGCCGTTTAATACTTTTCTGTCGTGTACGTGCCGGAGTGTGGGGCGTGTCAGTCATCATCTATTAAGGCTCAATTTTCACTAATTGACCGTTCGGGGTTAACTTCGCCATATACACATCCTTTTCGTTAAGTGCATCGTGATTCGTTACACTAAAAGCTGGTGCATAAGTTTTTATTAAGCCCTGATAAGGTGGTAAGTTTTCTAGTGCTTGTTTAACCAATGTGCGATTCGGCTGTCCCGCCTGCTCAATCGCAAGTGCTAACAAATGCATTAAATCGTAAGCTTGCGCAATACCATTGGCGGCATAAACCTCGCCAGAAGGCTGATAATTTTGTTGGTATTGTCGATAAAACCTTTGTATTTCAGGACGCGGATTATCAAATGAAAATGTTTGCAAAACACTTAAATCCAGATGCTTTTGAAACGGCTCAATATCCTCAAAAAATGATCCGCCAACCACACCCCAATGCGACACGAGTGCCAAATCAGCTTGGGAATCCACCAAAGCTTTAGTTAAGGTTGTCGCCTCTACCGAGTTCGCTACCAATATCACCGAATCTGTGCCGGTCAGCGCGAGCTTTTCTAATTCCACACTAAAATCTTTCTGTCCACGATTAAACACGATTTCAACCGTAGCTTTCAAGCCTAACCGATCCAAATGCTCTCGTATTAAAGCCAGGTTGTTGCGGCCCCAAACAGAGTTTTCGACCACAACAGCCGGAGTTTGGTGGCGTTTCAAAACAAAGTCGACTAAAAATTGCGAAGCGAAGCGGTCATTTATAGACAACCGAAAGGCATAATTATCTTCATAGCCATTTTCGGTTACCTGAGCCACCGTGGCCCAAGGGTTTAAATAAGGCACTTTTAAAGCCTGAATGCTGTTTAACTCCTCTAGAACCACCGCGCTGTGCAGGCCGCCAAAAATAGCCATTACATCATTGCGTTCGGCTAGTATTTTGACATTTTCGATTCCTTTCGTGGCGATCGAACGATGATCCATCGGCAATAACACAATCTCTCGACCCAATACGCCACCTGAGCGGTTCAATTGATCAATTGCCATTTCTAAACCACGCTTAATTGCCAAACCACCCGCTTTTCCACCTGTAGATAAATCAGCACTTAAGCCAATAACTATTTTATTCTGGTCTTTCAAATCATACTTATTACGTAAATAAAATTGAGTTTTCGAAATAATGTTGGCACCAATTACCGGTTCAAATTGCCGAATAATGTGATCAGTTTTTTGAGCAAAGGCTTGCTTTTCTTGCGGACTTAATCGATATACCTCAACTCCTGCCTCAATAATCTCTTTAAGCAAGGCATCCTCTCGACGCTGTGTTTCCTCACGCTCCCAAGGAGTAATCGCGTTTGCTGTTTGAATTAATATTTGGCCTAAATCCTGAGGCAGCTTTTCTAGCGTTTTTTGACTGATTGAGAAAACATAACCTAAATAAGCATGTTCACTAAACGTAAGATGGGATTGAACTTCATGAAAGCCCATGCTCACAATTGCGACTAATGGGTTTTCTTGACCATCCACCACCCCGTCCTTTAAGGCTTGTCGAGTAGTATGAAAATCAATCGGGACCACCTCTGAACCCAACGCATCAAATTGTTGACTAATGATACGGCTCTTCATAACCCGGAACCGCTTGCCTACAAAATCCTCTGGACGGTTCAAAGGACGGTTGGCCGTAAAGTGCTTAAACCCATTTTCCCAAAAGGCCACCCCTACCAAATTAATGCTTTTTAAATCCTCCAACAAAAGTTGGCCAGGCTGGCCATCTAACAAAGCATAAGCATCTTCTCGGCTCGGAAATAAAAAAGGTAAATCGGCATACTGCATCGATGGCACCGCTACACTCATTTTAGCTGTAGGGGTTAATAAAATATCCAATTCACCATTACGCGCCATCTCAACCATTTGATGATCATTACCTAGCACCTGGGCTGGATAGACCTTAACTTCAACACGACCTTGTGTTTTTATAGCGACCTCTTCAGCAAACTTAACTGCGGCTAAGTGCAAAGCCGAATCTTCAGGTGTATTGTGGCCAAATCTCAGTTGGTATACTTGTGGTTTTGAAGGTTGATGAAAACCTGTTTGGCTTTCACGAGTAGGTGCGACAAGTTGTGACAAAATTAAAATTAATAACAAAATAAAAGCAGCCAACGCACTGATTGACAGCAGAGAGAAGGTCTTCATGAGTAATTCCGCAACAAGGTTAGTTCACATTAATATAGCAGATTCAAGAAAGACACTGCACCAAAGCTCTATATTAAACTTAACAAAGATTGGCACTAAAACGCTCTTATCTCATTTGCTGATATAAAATCAAAGACTTGGCGAATTAACAGGGCAAAAGCCTTATTCAATAAGGCCTAACGGCTTAACAATTTTTTACAAAAACGCTTGCAAACCAAAATCAACCCTCTATAATACGCACACATCAAGCGTTGCTTGGTCTACCATTCCCGATTAGTTCAGTTGGTAGAACACCGGACTGTTAATCCGTATGTCGCTGGTTCGAGTCCAGCATCGGGAGCCAGATACTAAAGCCAGATTTTTCAATAACTTAGCGTTAATTGAAGTCTGGCTTTTTTA
>NZ_DATCSL010000027.1:0-10436 GCF_036568485.1 Thiomicrospira sp. | reverse complement strand
TTAAGATGGCGTCAAATCTGTATGTTGGTCAAGTCATGCATAAACGCATGCAGCCGGTGGCGTATTACTTTCAATACACCACTACCAGCATCAAAGTCGACATTGATCAAATCCAACAAGAGTCGTCTAAATTGCGTTGGCTTAGCTTTAATCGCTTTAATCTAGTGAGTTTAAACGAGCGCGACCATGGCCCACGTAACGGCACAAATTGGCGCGAATGGATTGATGGCTTTTTAGCCCAATACCAGCTTGCGCGCCCGGCGCGTGTTGAGCTTATTTGTTATCCGCGTATTTTAGGGTATGCCTTTAACCCTTTGGCCATGTGGTACGCCTACAACGAACAAAACCAACTGTTTGCGGTCATCGCCGAGGTCAGCAATACTTTTGGTCAATGGCATCATTATGTGCTTAAGCTTAACCCGCAAACGACCGATAGCTCACCCAGCCACATTAAAGCTCAAGCGGACAAAGTGTTTCATGTTTCACCTTTTATCGACATGCAAGCTCGTTACCACTTTCGCTTACGCCCACCGACCGAGCAGGTGTCTACCTATATCCGTGAAACACGCGATGACGACGCGTTTTTCTTTGCTAGTCAAACAGGCACTTACCGTCCATTAAACAATGCCAACCTGCTTAAGTTAGCGGGCTGGGCACCTTTTCGTATGCTCAAGGTGATTGGTTTAATTCACTGGTGGGCACTCAAAATTTGGTTAAAAGGTGGAAAGTTCCACCGCACCCCGAAACATTTAGAGTCGGTTCAATACAGTCATTCGGAGATGTTCTTATGCTAAGTAAAACCCAATCCAGCCCGCTGACGGCTAAACGCACGCCGTTTTACGGTTCAATGCTGTTAAAAAAATTACCGTTTGATCAACTCGACGTTGGTTCACTCACGGTTCAGATTGGCGAACATCAACACCGCTTTAATGGTCAGCAAGCAGGCGTACATGCCGATCTTATTTTACTCAAACCCTTACGGTTTCTTTGGTTGTTAGCTAGCCAAGGCGAACTCGGATTTGCCAAAGCTTATGCCGATGGTTTAATTGAGACCTCAAACTTACATTCCTTATTGCAACTGGGCGCGGCCAACGAAGCCGCCTTAGCTCGCACCCTAAAAGGTCACAGTTGGTTTTATAAACGCATGTTAAAACGTCATCAAGCCAACCATAATTCAATCGAAAATAGCCGTGACAACATTGCCGCACATTACGATTTAGGCAACGATTTTTATCAGCTCTGGCTAGACGACACCATGAGTTATTCCAGCGCGTTATTTATGACCGAGGATCAAGACTTAGCTGAGGCCCAGGTAGGTAAATATCAACGTATTTTGCATGCCTTGGATTTTGAAGAAGGTGAGCATATCTTAGAAATCGGCTGTGGCTGGGGCGGCTTTGCTGAACAAGCCACACGTCAAGGCGCAAAAGTATCGGGCATTACCTTATCACGCGAACAACTCGAGTTTGCCAAACACCGCCTGCGTGCCGCTGGGCTCGACCACCAGGCCTGCTTAAGCCTAACGGACTATCGTCACCAAGACGGTCAATTTGACCATATCGTCAGCATCGAAATGTTTGAAGCCGTCGGCAAAGAATATTGGCACGACTACTTTGCACAACTAAAGCATTGCCTAAAACCGCACGGCAAAGCCGTATTACAAATTATTACCATTGACGAAGACTATGCCGACTCTTACCAAAACGGAGTCGACTTTATTCAGACCTATATTTTCCCAGGCGGCTTATTGCCCTCTAAAACCCAATTGCATGATTTAGCACAAGCACACGGCTTTAGTGTGACCAACGAACTGTCATTTGGCCAAGACTATGCCGAAACCCTACTGCGTTGGCGTCAAGGATTTGATCAGCAACGACCTGCCCTGGAAAAACTGGGCTATGATGCGCGCTTCCAACGCATCTGGCATTACTACTTGGACTATTGCCGAGTCGGCTTTGAAACGCAACGAACCGATGTGGTTCAAATCACTTTGGAGCATCAACTATGACTAGTCGAATTTTTTTAACCTTCGCATTAAGTTTTAGTTTACTTACAGGATGCAGCAGTATGAGCCCAAATCAGTACGAACACACCGAACCTAAGTTGGACTTATTCGAGTATTTCGAAGGTCAGACCTTAGCTTGGGGACAATTCCAATCTCGCTCCGGTGAATTACAACGCCGCTTTAGGGTTGATATCCAAGGCAAAGTTGATGGAGACATTTTGGTACTGGATGAACAGTTTGTCTATGACGATAGTGAAACCGAACAACGTATTTGGACAATTAAAAAAGTCGGCGAAAATCAATATGAAGGTCGTGCCGGCGATGTCATAGGTAAAGCGTTTGGACAGGCCTCCGGATCGGTATTTAATTGGCGCTATACCCTTGACCTTCCTTACAAGGACTCCAGCACCCATGTCAAGTTTGACGACTGGATGTTTTTACAAACCGATAACGTCATGCTCAACCGAGCCAAAGTCACCAAATGGGGCTTTCGCGTAGGTGAGGTGACCCTGTTCTTCCAAAAACCGGATAAAGCATCATGAAGCGCCTGTTTTTTATCGCCAGCACTTTTTTATTCGCCTTCACAGCTCATGCCCAATCTTTGGTCACAACGGGAGAAGGCACTGCGCGCTGGGGATTTATTAAACTTTACGATGCCAAATTAAAGCTCCCCGCAGGCACCAAGCCGGATGAAGTCTTAACCGACCAAGTCGCGGCGCAACTAGAGCTTTGTTATGCGCGCAGTTTGAGCGTGAATAATTTTGTAGATGGCGCCAATCATGCACTACCGGATAATTTAACCCCAGAGCATCAGCAAGCGGTTGAGCGTTTACATGCGGCTTATCAAGACGTAAATAAAAACGACTGTTACCAATTGGCGCACACGCCTGATTTGGGCACGGCTTTAATACTGAACGGTCAAGAGTTGGTGCGCATCAAAACGCCCGGATTTAAAGCCGTGTATTTTGGTGTTTGGTTAGGCGAGTCGCCCTTGTCAGATAAATTGAAAACCCAGCTGTTGGGCGATCTAATTGAGCAGGACCCAACATCATGACCAGTTTAATCTGGTTTCAGCGCGATTTACGTCTTAGCGATCACGCGCCGCTTGTGCGCGCGATTAAGCAAGGTCACAAAATCGTGTTCGCTTACCTGCATGATCCCGCCTATACCATTGGCGAAGCAAATAGTGCTTGGCTTGCCCACAGTTTAAAAGATTTACAAGCATCGCTGCACTTAAAAGGCCATGAGCTATTAATGCTTGAAGGCGACTTTATCGCAAGTTTCAATCAACTCTTAAGCCACTTTGAAATTGATGAGGTTTTGTATCACTATGAAGTGGGTGAACCTTTTTTAAGCCAACAGAATCTGGCCCTGCAGGTTTGCCAACAACACCAAATACGCCTACAGCCATTCGACCAGGCCTGGTACCCGGCTGAACAAGTTCTAACTCAAAAGGGACAGACCTATTCGGTCTTTACGCCATTTTATAAAAAATTACTCAGCTTATTTAATCAAGTTGCTTACCCTCAAAAAGCTCCAGACAATTTAAAGACGTCAAAACCAGACACCCCAGCCTTGCCCGCCTGGCTGAAATTACCCAGCACCTTAAACACCCTCAGCCAAACCACTTGGGCAAAACGCATGATGGCTCATTGGCAAGTCGGTGAGCACCAGGCCTGGTTACAAGTTAAACGATTTTGTGAAGAGGCCTTAAATGACTACCCCACCCAACGGGATTTTCCTGCAGAGCCCGCGACCAGTAAACTTTCTGTTCATCTCCAATTTGGTGAACTTTCTGTTCGAGAACTGCTACATCATTTACAAGCATTAAAACCCTATCCGCAATACGATGTCCATGCCATTGATAGTTTTATCCGTCAACTGGCTTGGCGTGAGTTCGGACGTTATTTATTGCACTTTAATCCATTACTGGAACGCGAAAGTTTTCAAACTAAATTCACTCACTTCCCTTGGGATAATAATCCCGAACACCTGCAGGATTGGCAACAAGGCCAAACAGGCGTGCCGATTATCGATGCTGGAATGCGCGAACTATGGCAAACCGGTTGGATGCACAACCGCGTTCGTATGTTAGTGGCGTCCTGGTTAACCAAGAATGCCAACTTAAGCTGGCGTGAAGGTCAGGCCTGGTTTGCCAACACACTAATCGATGCCGACCCAGCCAATAATGCGATGGGCTGGCAATGGGTAGCAGGCTGTGGTGTCGATGCCGCGCCCTATTACCGTTTATTTAATCCCGTCGTGCAAAGCGAACGTTTTGATGCCCAAGCGCAATACATTAAGCAATGGCTGCCTGAACTGAAACCCATACCTGCCAAATGGGCGCATGCGCCTTGGCAACACCAAAGCGAGACACGATCGATCGGGTTTGATCTACAAAAAAACTACCGGATTCCGAGCATTGATCTGGCAAAAAGTCGCCAAGATCACCTAGATCGGGTCGCCGCTCAGAAAAGTTATACACAAACATTACAGTTGCAAAATTAACCCTATAGAGTATGATGGCAAAATTATGAATTCAATTGATCAAAACGCTCTCTATCCAATTCGAGAAGTTTCCCGCCTAACTGGCGTGAAGCCCATTACCCTGCGCGCGTGGGAAAGACGCTATGATTTGATTGAGCCCGTCAGAACCGAATCCGGACACCGACTCTACACCCAAGAGCATATTGATTTCTTAAATCAAGCACTTAAACTGATGGACGAAGGTATTCCGGTAAGTCGAGTAAAAGCGGTTTTATCTGAAACCAGCACACCCGATATGTCACGCATCGATCCATCGGACCCAGTAGAACAGCTCGCTATTCTGGATAAGGCTTTGCAAGCCATTCAACAACTCAACCTAGCGAAAATTCAACGTATATTGGATCGCTTGTTAGCCGATTACAGCTTATCGCCTTTACTGGAAATATTAGTTGAGTTGGATAGCCGATTGGCCGCAAACAAAACCAACGCACTTGCGATTAAAGTATGGCATAGTGCATTGCAAGAACGCCTGCATGTCCGATTGCATCACTTCCAAGTGCGCAGCCACCTTCCCAGCAAACGCATCTTTATTCAGTCAACGCGTAAAAACAACGACTGGGTCACCAAATTGCTCGCGATTTTTTGTTTTGAGCAAGGCTATCAGCCGATTAGCTTAGATGAACAGATCCCGTTTGAAAATCTACAAGAAATGATCAAACCACTCAATATATATGGCATGATTTTGGTGGATAAAAGCGCCACCCCTTCAATGGAATGGCAGGTTTGGTTTCAACACTTTGCCAGCATGCGAACTTGGGTGATGGGCTCTGACAAAATTGAAGAACAAACGCCACCCAGCGTGAATTGTGAATTACGTGGTTGGCCGAATTGGTTATTGCCGCTGAGTTAATTAAGCGCCTTTAAGTTGAGCTATTTCGGCTTTGGCGGCTTTTAGCTCTAACGCAAGTTCTACTTGAGCGGTTACGTCTTTTTGGATACCAATATAATAAGTGATCTTGTCTAGCTCATCATAAAAGGGTGTCACGCTTAACTCATTCCAAAAAACAGAACCGTCTTTGCGATAGTTTTTTAATACGGTTCTAACTGGCTGATTTGCCTCGATCGCTTCACGAATACTTTTCACTGCGGTGGTATCTGTATCCTCACCTTGTAAAAAGCGGCAATCCTGATACAAAATATCATCAGAAGAATAGCCTGTTAACCTTTCAAACGCTGGGTTGACATAAACCAAAATCGTATCTTCACCTTCCTTTTCGGCGAGCACAATGCCATCCTGAGCGTTTTCAACCAACTGCAATAACAATTCATTACGTAAATTAAACTTCTTCATGCGCTATCCCATTGAGCCATTACTTGCGACATTCTAGCAAGGTTACAAAAGGTTTAAAACAAATCCGCGTCAATAACTAAGGAAATATACAACTCCGAACTCATTTATTTAAGCGCTAAAAACAAAAAACCCGCCGAAGCGGGTTTTTTGAACAGAATCCGAAAACGAAATTAACGCTTCGAGAACTGTGGACGACGACGAGCTTTGCGCAAGCCGACTTTTTTACGTTCAACTTTACGTGCGTCACGTGTTAATAGATCACGTGCACGTAGCGCTGAGCGGTTGCCTTCTTCATAAGCAACCAAGGCACGTGACAAACCATGACGGATTGCACCTGCTTGACCCGTTGTACCGCCACCTACTACCGTGATGTACGCGTCAAACTTGCCTTCGCTTTGAGTTGCTTGTAATGGCTGATTAATCACCATCAAATCTGTTTCACGAGCGAAATATTGGTTCATTTCGCGACCGTTAACCATCATCTTGCCAGAGCCAGCGCGTAAGAATACACGAGCGACTGAGCTTTTACGACGACCTGTTCCGTAATATTGTTCTGCTGCCATGAAATTCCCCTTACAGCTCTAGTGGTTGTGGTTGTTGTGCAGTATGTGGATGCTCAGTACCGGCATACACTTTAAGCTTACGATACATATCGCGACCTAACGGACCACGTGGCAACATACCTTTAACGGCTAATTCAAGCACGCGCTCAGGCTTAGACTCAATCATTTTTTCAAACGACATGGTCTTTAAGTTACCAACATAACCTGTATAACGGTGATACATTTTGTTCGCACGCTTGTTACCGGTTACACCGATTTTTTCTGCGTTAACGATCACGATATAGTCACCACAATCAACGTGGGGAGTGTACTCAGGCTTATGCTTACCACGTAAACGTAAAGCCACTTCAGCCGCTAAACGACCTAGAGTTTTGCCTTCAGCATCAACAATGAACCAGTCGCGTTTTACTTCTGCTGGCTTTGCTACAAATGTTCCCATTTCAAAAATCCTAATCTAGTAAATAATCCTAAACTGCAAACTCAATCTTATTCAGATCAACTTCGCATCCTTACTGTTTAACGGGCAATAAGAGGGGGAAGGATTAATAAGAACGGAGATTATAAAGAAGATGCAACCAGGTTTCAACTTATATATGCATTCAGACGTAATTTAAATGCCTTCCTAAGCCAATGAATTGAATCGTTTTTAGGTCACGACTCAATTCAATAAAAATTTGTTTAACGATCGCTCACCGCTGAGGGATCTTTTAACATCGCACTAATCCCTTCTCCACGCTGATCAACTGCTAGATAACAAGAGTTCCCTGCACCTGTATAAACTTGGGTTGGACGGAAAATTTTGTTGTTCTGCAATTGTTCACGCCAATGCGCCATCCAACCAGCCGAGCGTGCCACAGCAAAAATGGAGGTAAACATCTTGGGATCAAAGCCCATTTCTTTATAAAGAATGCCTGAATAAAAATCCACATTCGGATAAACACCTTTGTGCCCTAAATGCTCTTCACAAACTTTTTCCACTTCCAGTGCGGTTTGGAACATCAAACTCAGTTCGCCACTTTGAGTTTTCTTTTGTAAGAGTTTTTCAGATAAGCGCTGCAAAATCGTGGCTCGCGGATCTTTGGTTTTGTATTCGCGGTGCCCCATTCCCCAGATCACTTTTTTCTTTGCTAAGCGATCTTCAATATATTCACGTGCATTTTCTGGGCGGCCTATCTTTTCTAACATTTCAATTACCATCTGGTTTGCCCCACCATGCAGTGGCCCAGACAAAGAAGCGATGGCTGAAGAAATAACCGAGCAAGGATTGGCCAAGGTTGAACCGGTTACCATCGTGGTAAAGGTGGAAGCATTAATAGTATGTTCAGCATGCAAAATCAAACAAGCATCAAGTAAACGCGCCCAATCAGGATCGGGTTCTTCGCCGGTGACCATATATAAAAAGTTTTCGGCATAAGTTAGATCTTTGCGCGGTTCAATCGGGTCATAACCGTTTCGCATATGTTCCCACTGCGCCACCAAAGTGGCCATATGGGCAATAATTTTAACGGTAACATCGTTGATATAGTCTTGGTTCTCAGTACCGCCTTTCATGTATTCGGTACTGGGATAAAAACTCGCCAAGCTTGCCACCACCACCTGCAACATATGCATCGGATGGGTAGTTTCTGGCAGGTTTTTCATAATTTCGCGAATATTATATTTAACCCGACGATGATTACGCAACTGATCATCAAAATCGGCCAATTCACTGGCCGTGGGTAATTCACCAAACAATAAAAGCAGCGTGGTTTCTTCAAACGACGACTGCTCGGCCAATTCCATAATGTCATACCCACGATAAGTGAGCAGTCCCTTTTGCCCATCGATAAATGAAATTTTCGATTCGGTGGCCGGAACGCCCGCCAATCCTGGAATATATTGCATGCTTACTTCCTTAACACTTACACACTAAAAGACGAGCCACAACCACAGGTTGTGGTGGCGTTTGGGTTTTCTATCACAAAACGCGCACCTTGCAAGTCTTCTAGATAATCAATTTTTGCACCAACAAGATATTGGAAACTCATTGGATCGATCAATAAAGTTACGCCATCACGTTCAACGGAGGTATCGTCCTCAGCCTGTTCTTCATCAAATGTGAAGCCATACTGAAAACCAGAACAACCACCACCACTAATATAAACGCGCAGTTTTAGATCTGGGTTTCCTTCATCGGCGATTAAACCACTGACTTTCGCAGCAGCTTGTTCGGTAAATTTTACTGGGGTTGGCATCTCAGACATGGTCGTCTCCTCAATTTATGCTGCCGTATCGATAAATCAGCGCCCAAATTAGGCAGCCCAGTTTTATCGACCGGGTAGATCATTATAAACCAAAAGCCTATTGGCTGCGAACTCGAACTAAGGCATTAACGCGACTTGTTCTAAGCCACAGGTCTCTTCCAAGCCAAACATCAGGTTCATATTTTGTACAGCCTGGCCCGATGCGCCTTTGACAAGGTTGTCTATGACCGAGGTCACCACCACGACATCACCGCCAGCTGGGCGATAAACCGCCATCCGACACATATTAGACCCCTTTACCATACGGGTATCGGGCAAACTTCCGGCAGGCATCACATCCACAAAAGATTCTTGTGCATAATGCTCTTCAAATAAAGTTTGTAGCTGCGCCTGTGACCAGTCTTGGTTTAACTTGCCATATAAAGTCGCTTCTATGCCTCGAATCATCGGAACTAAATGCGGTACGAAAGTTAAATTCACCCGTGATCCGGCCATGTTATTTAGACCTTCTGCGATCTCAGGTAAGTGACGATGACCGTTAATACCATACGCCTTAAAGCCTTCGCTGGTTTCAGCACTTAAAGAGCCGACCTTTGCACCACGGCCTGCACCACTGATGCCAGACTTACCATCCGCAATTAAATGATCAATATCCACCAGGCCTGCTTTTAGCAAAGGCTGAAAACCTAATTGAACCGCCGTGGGGTAACAGCCTGGGTTGGCAATCACCTTGGCGGTTTTGATTTTTTCACGGTTAAACTCGGGCAAGCCATACACCACTTCGTCCATAATTTCAGGGCAAGTGTGCGCCATGCCATACCAATTTTCCCAAACCTGTAAATCATTTAAGCGAAAGTCGGCGGCCAAATCAATGACACGCACCCCTGCTTGAATTAGTTCCGGGGTTAAACTCATTGCAACGCCGTGTGGTGTGGCAAAAAACACCAAATCACAAGTGCTTAGCGTGGACATATCCGGTTCAGAAAAAGCTAGATCATAATGGCCGCGTAAATTGGGGAACATCTCAGCCACTTTCATACCTGCTTCAGAACGAGAGGTAATGACCTTAACTTCTGCCTGCGGGTGATTCGCCAATAAGCGTAACAATTCCACACCGGTATAACCCGTGCCGCCTACAATGCCTACCTGAATCTTTTTCATAACCGGTTCCTCTTTATTTCTGCAAGATAATGTTCCTATTTTATCGAAACCCGACACACTTGCATTGAAATTTCACACGCCATTCGCCGATTTGCTTAGAATAGAAATCAACTTGAACAACAAACCGAGATCTTTATGAAAAAATTCGCCTTAATATTGCTGGCCTTAATACCAGGCCTGGTGATCGCCCAGCCTAGCATGGAAGTTAAACATAATCTTTATCAAGTGGGTCAACAGGCTTTACAGGACAATAAACCGATCGTAATTTTTTTTAACGCCAGTTATTGTTTGCCTTGTGAAAAGCTAAAATCTCGCGCTTTGAATGCCATCATTCGGTTTGAGCAATATCCGGCCGGCACGCGCTTTATTGAGGTCTTTATTGATAGCCCAGAGACCTTGACCGACTTTTATAACCAAACGACCAGCCCTGAAGAATTTGCGCTCTTCCACAACATTGTAGAACTGCCCAGCTTAGTGTTCTTAGATGGGGAAGGGAATGAACTCGCACGCCCTATTATGAATAACGGTGCTTATGATTTTTTTGGACATTTATTAAACAGTCGCCTTGAAGTAGCCATCCAAGAACTTGAAGCGCGTTAAACCTTCAGTATTTACTATTTTAGATA
>NZ_DATCSL010000026.1:0-19813 GCF_036568485.1 Thiomicrospira sp. | reverse complement strand
TTTCTGTATGGAAAAAGTATTTTCATATTCGTGGGATTATCATTCATATGAGAAATAGTTAGGATAGTCACGTAGCAATAAGGAAGCAGGTTTTATGTTAGTTAATCAAACAAATCAATATGGTCTGGTTCAGATCGCTCTGCACTGGCTGATTGCGCTGACCATATTTGGTCTGTTTGGTCTCGGTCTTTGGATGGTAGATTTAACCTACTACAGTTCATGGTATCGAACGGCACCTGATCTGCACCGCAGTATTGGTGTGATCGTCGTGAGTCTGATGGTATTACGTTTGTTATGGCGTTTAGCCAACCCAAAAGTCGCTTCGGTAGCGACTCACAAAAATTGGGAACGTAAGCTGGCTCATCTGACCCACGGTTTGATGTATGTGTTAATGCTATTGCTGGCCATATCGGGCTACATGATTACCACCGCTAAGGGTCAACCCTTAAACGTGTTTGACTGGTTCTCGATTCCGGCCATCTCGTTTGGCATTGAGTACCAAGAGGAGATTGCGGGTGACTTGCACGAAATCTTTGCTTGGAGCTTAATTGCGCTCGCCGCATTACACATAATCGGGGCATTAAAACACCACTTTGTTGACCGAGATGAAACCTTGAAGCGCATGCTTCCCTAATTATTTTTTTACCAAGGAGCGTAATATGAAAGCGTTAAAATATGTATTGGCCGGCTTATCGTTGGCCTTAGTTCTTCCTTTAGCCCAGGCTAAGCCCGTTACTTATGATATTGATATTCCTGGCATGCACGCCTCGATCAACTTCAAAGTAAACCACTTAGGTTACAGTTGGTTAGTGGGTCGTTTTGACAAGTTTGAAGGCCATTTTGTACATGATGCAAAAAACCCAAAAAATGAAAAAGTCGAAGTCACCATTGATACGCGTAGCATCAACTCTAACCATGCTGAGCGTGATAAGCATTTACGTAGCGATGACTTTTTAAATGTCGATGCACACCCAGAAGCAAAATTTGTTAGCACGAGTGTGACTAACCAGAAAGACGGCACTAAGTTAATTAAAGGCGACTTTACTTTAAACGGTGTCACTAAAGAGATTGAAATTGTAGCCAACAAAATTGGTGAAGGTGATGATCCTTGGGGTGGTTACCGTGCCGGTTTCGAAGGCACCACTGAAATCGCTATGAAAGATTTCGGCTTTAAAATGGATTTAGGTCCTGCATCAGCAAAAGCCTATCTTGAACTTCATGTAGAAGGTGTACGTCGTTAATTTGTTTTGAATGAGCAGGTTATTAAAGCCGGGTTTATCCCGGCTTTTTTGTGTGCGCTCGCTGAGTCTGTTTTATGGGCTATAATGACGGGTTATCATTTATTGAAAAAGAGCCTCATGAGTCAAGCGATTAAACAACTCCAACTAAGTTATCACAATACCGAAGACCGCATTCTACTCACGATTGCCACTCCAACCAATCAAGTGATGAAAGCTTGGATTACACGGCGTTACGTCAAAATTTTATTACCGGCCTTACAAGGTTTAAACCCAGAAACCCTTAAACCAATGGTCGAAATAGCTGACCATACTTCGGTTAACGATCCCGCTTATAAATTGGACGACCAGTTTAACGAACCTGAAAATGCACGATATCCTCTGGGTGAGGAACCTATCATTTTGAACAGTTTAAGATTTGTAAAGCAGGATAAACCCATGCCACGTTTGGCACTCGAGCCTAAAAGTGGATCGGGCATTTTATTAAATCTCTACCCGCCTTTTGTGCGTGCTTTGCAAAGCCAGTTAGCTAACGCCATTTTTAAAGCCGACTGGCAATTAGATTTAGATCCGATGGTGGGGTTTGCGAGTTCTCATCGCTTACAATAGAGATAGGTTGCTGTAGTTCAATATTAGACCTAACAAGATCACCAGCCCCACCCAGTGGTTATGTTTAAAGGCTTTAAAACAGAGCGCTCGATCACGATCTTTAATTAGCCATTGGTGATACACAAACAAGACCGCTACCAAAACTAGACTGACATAATAAATCGTATTTAGTTCAAACAGTGTTCCCATCACCAACAACATGCCTAGCATGAGTACTTGCAGTAGGCCAATAATCAGACGATCATAATCCCCGAATAAAATCGCGGTCGACTTAATACCGACTTTTAAATCATCCGGCTTATCGGTCATCGCATACATAGTGTCGTAAATTAATGTCCATAAGAGTGTAATCGCAAACACCCACCAGGCCTGGTAAGGTACCGAATTTTGCACGGCAGCGAATCCCATGGGCACCGCCCAAGCGAACGCCAGCCCCAAAAACACTTGCGGCCAATGCGTAAAACGCTTGGTATAAGGGTAAAGTGCGGTTAAAAATAGAGCGACTATAGACAACAAAATCGTTAATGGATTAAGCAACAAAACCAAACCAAGCCCAATCAAACCCAACGCGGCAAACAATAACAAAGCGTCAGGTGGTTTGATTTGGCCGGTCGCTAAAGGACGATCACACGTTCGAGCCACGTCGCCATCCCAATGACGATCAGCATAATCATTAATTACACAGCCAGCTGACCGAACGACTATTGCACCTAAGATAAAGACCAAAACCACCAGGCCTGGTGGTGAGCCTTCGGCCGCCAGCCATAAAGCCCAAAGTGCTGGCCAGAGAACTAAATAAATCCCCACCGGCTTGTTAAGTCGCATTAAATTAATATAGGGGTTAATCTTCGAAAACATGGGTCCAGCCCTGCTGTTTAATCCATGCCACACCTTTGGGACTGGCGCTAATTTCGTAACTGACTTCGTTATAACGCTCACTGTGATTCAGTGTAATTTTAGCATCGTCTTTTTGCCAGACGCTTTCAATCGTCCAGCCCATTAAGTGACTTTGACCGCCATCAAAACTTATCCGTTCCCAGCCTTCTTCGGCGAGCTTAGCATTTATCGCTTGATAGTCTAGTTCGCTCATCATAATTATTTTTTTACTGGCTTTTGCCAACCTTTTAACGTGAGTTGTTTGGCTCGGCTGAGCGTGAGTTCATTAGCAGGGGCCGTTTTGGTAATGGTTGAACCAGCGCCGATGGTCGCCCCATCTTCAATGGTGACGGGTGCAATTAACTGACTATCAGACCCCACAAACACATTGTTGCCAATAATGGTTTTGTATTTGTTTACGCCATCGTAATTACAGGTAATGCTACCAGCGCCAATATTGACACCCGATCCCATTTCAGTATCCCCAACATAACTTAGATGGTTCACTTTCGAGCCAACACCGACCTGTGCGTTTTTAAGTTCAACAAAGTTACCAATATTGACCTTATCAGCCAAGTTTGTGCCTGGGCGAATACGTGCATAAGGTCCGATATTACAATTTTCACCTAACTTAGCTGAATCTAGATGACTGAAAGGTTTAATAATGCTGCCGGCTGCAATCTCAACATCTTTTAAAATGCAATAAGCGCCTACTTTAACACCATCACCCAGCTTAACTTGACCTTCAATAATGACGCCTACATCCAGTTCTACATCCATCCCAACTTCAATCTCACCACGAATATCTAGGCGATTGGCATCGAGTAACGTCACGCCTTGTTCCATCAAGTTTTGAGCTTGTTGGCGTTGGAATTGACGTTCTAAGTCTTGTAACTGAGCTTTGTTATTGACGCCCAAGACTTCCATTTCATCTACTGGTGAAGCGGTACGGACTTGAAAGCCATCATCCACCGCCATTGCAATAATATCGGTTAGATAATATTCGCCTTGTGCATTATTATTTTCTAACCGCGACAACCAGGCCTGCAATTGTTTGCCTTGCACCGCCATAATGCCAGTATTAACTTCGCTAACCTTTAACTGCTCTGGGTTGGCATCTTTTTGTTCAACAATGGCGGTTACACAATGATGTTTATCTCGCAGAATGCGGCCATAACCAGTCGGGTTGTCTAAATTAATCGTCAGTAATGCAAGTGGATGTTTGGCATCAATTTGCGATAACAAGTCTTGTAATGTCTCTGGCCGAGTTAAAGGCACATCACCATATAAGATCAACACACGATCATCATCGTCAATACAAGGCAAGGCCTGCTGAACCGCATGCCCCGTTCCTAGTTGCTCGGTTTGCTCAACCCAACTTATCGCAGACGAATCAAAAACCTGTTTAACTTGGTCTGAACCATGCCCAACTACTAATGTGATTTTTGCTGGGTTTAACTGGCTGGCACGATCTAGCACATGACCCAATAAAGGCTTTGCCGCTAAAGGCTGTAAGACTTTGGGTAGCTTGGAACGCATGCGCGTACCTTTACCTGCGGCCAAAATTACAAGATTTAAATTCATTCGAGTATCTCCTAAAAATCCTCAACATTCTAACCCCTTGTAAAACCAATATAAAAGGTGAGTAAAATGTTCAGGGCTTTTAAGTTAATTATAAAAAAAGCGCCCGAAGGCGCTTTCTTTTTTCGGGGGACTAAATTAAGCCATCCCAGTTTTTTCCAAACGATCACGTAACTTGCTGATCGTTTGAATTTGGGCCACCGCTTCGGCCAAGTCGATTTGCGCACGCGCAATATCGACATCGGTTTTCGCGTTGTCCATTGCTTCTTCAGCACGTTGTTTTGCTTCCAGTGCTTGAGCTTCATCTAAGTCCTTAGAACGCACACAGGTGTCGGCCAAAATGGTCACCACATGCGGCTGAACTTCGATTGTGCCACTGTTGACGAAAAAAGTATCTTCTTCGTCACCACTTTTCACACGTACTTCGCCAGGTCTAAGCTGACTTAAAAACTGGGTATGGAAAGGCAAAATACCTACCTCTCCATTGGCAGCCTGTGCGAAAAGCATATCGGCTTTTCCAGAGAAAATCTCACCTTCCGCACTTACGATATCTACTTGCATAGAGACTGCCATAACTCATTACCCCTTATATTTCTGAGCTTTCTCGATAACTTCATCGATCGCGCCACAGTACATGAATGCTTGCTCAGGCACGTCATCCATTTCACCGCTAAGAATCATTTTGAAACCACGGATAGTTTCAGCTAATGGTACATAACGGCCATCTTCACCTGTAAACACTTTCGCAACGAAGTAAGGCTGAGAGAAGAAACGCTGCATCTTACGAGCACGTGCTACTAAAGCACGATCTTCTTCTGAAAGCTCATCCATACCTAGGATAGCGATAATATCTTTTAACTCTTTGTAACGCTGTAATGTCTGCTGTACACCGTTTGCAACTTGATAGTGTTCAACACCAACAACTAAAGGATCTAGCTGACGTGAAGTTGAATCAAGCGGATCGATTGCAGGATAAATACCTGTTTCAGCGATCGAGCGGTTCAATACAACAGTTGCGTCCAAGTGAGCAAAGGTTGTAGCTGGTGATGGGTCAGTCAAGTCATCCGCAGGAACGTAAACGGCCTGGATAGACGTGATAGAACCAGTCTTAGTAGAGGTAATACGCTCTTGAACTTCACCCATTTCCTGAGCCAATGTTGGCTGATAACCTACCGCAGAAGGCATACGACCTAATAGAGCCGATACCTCTGTACCCGCTAGGGTATAACGATAAATGTTATCTACGAAGAACAATACGTCACGTCCTTCGTCACGGAAGAATTCTGCCATCGTTAGGCCAGTTAGGGCCACACGTAGACGGTTTCCGGGCGGCTCATTCATCTGACCATAAACAAGGGCAACCTTGTCCAATACGCCTGATTCAGCCATTTCGTGATAGAAATCGTTACCTTCACGAGTACGCTCACCTACACCAGCAAATACTGAGAAGCCTGAGTGCTCAATCGCGATGTTACGAATTAATTCCATCATGTTAACGGTTTTACCAACACCGGCACCACCGAACAGACCAACTTTACCACCTTTCGCGAAGGGGCAAATTAAGTCGATAACTTTTACGCCTGTTTCAAGAAGTTCTTGAGACGCAGCCAATTCTTCAAACTTTGGCGCTTTACGGTGAATAACCGCGCGCTCGTCAGTTTCAACTGGACCGGCATTGTCAATTGTATTCCCTAATACGTCGAAGATACGTCCAAGGGTGGCTTTACCAACTGGTACAGAGATCGCTGCTCCAGTATTAGTTACTTGCATACCACGCTTTAAACCATCTGATGAACCCATTGCGATGGCACGAACAACACCATCACCAACTTGCTGCTGTACTTCTAGAGTAAGCGCAACGTCATCTACGATCAACGCATCATGAACTTTAGGTAACTCAGCACCACTAAACTCGACGTCGATAACCGGGCCGATAATTTGTACTATTTTTCCACTCATGATATTAAACCTTTTTTTGCAAATACGAACCTAAACCGCAGAAGCACCTGCGACAATTTCCGATAGCTCTTGGGTAATCGCTGCTTGACGTGCTTTGTTATAAGACAATTTAAGTTCTTTAATCATCTTACCTGCGTTATCAGAAGCACTCTTCATGGCGACCATACGCGCAGATTGTTCACAAGCTACGTTTTCAACAACGGCACCAAACACGGTGCTCTCTACAAAACGAACCATTAAGGTATCCAATGCTTCTTTAGCATCCGGCTCGTAGAGATAATCCCAATATTTCGCTTCCTTATCCGCTTCCGATGACTGCAAAGGAATAAGTTGCTCAATCGTAGGCACTTGAGTCATGGCCGATTCAAATTGATTAGAGGCGATGTAGACTGCATCTACTTGACCTTGATCAAAATGATCCAACATAACTTTGATGGTGCCGACTAAATCGCCAACATGCGGTTTATCACCGATATCGGTTTTTGACGCGACTACATTTCCGCCATAATGCTTAAAGAAAGTTTGTGCTTTCTTACCAATTACAGCCAGCTCAACCTCAACATTTTCATTCTGCCAAGCTTGTAGCTTTTTCAAAGTTCTACGGAAAAGGTTGGTATTTAAACCACCACATAAACCACGATCAGATGAGACTACGATTAAACCAATACGTTTAACTGGGCGTTCAATTGTATAAGGATGCTTATATTCATGATGCGCACCAGAAACATGATCAATCACACGTTTCACCTTCTCAACATAGGGGCGGGTTGCCGTCATGCGAGCTTGCGCTTTACGCATTTTCGACGCCGCCACCATTTCCATGGCCTTGGTGATCTTTTGGGTATTTTTAACGGACGCTATTTGCGTGCGTATTTCTTTACTACCGCCTGCCATGGCCAAATCCCCTTAGTAAACGCCGGTTGATTTGAAAGACTCAATCGCTGCTTTTACGCCAGAAATAATCTCATCATTCCAATCACCTTTTTGATTTAGTTTTGCAACTAAATCAGAGTGAGAAGAATTGATGTAGGCGTGTAGCGCGGCTTCAAAATCACCGATTTTATCGACTTCAACGTCGTCTAAGTAGCCTTCGTTAGCCGCGTATAGAGACGTCGCCATTTCAGCAATAGACAAAGGAGAATATTGCTTTTGCTTCATCAACTCGGTTACACGCTTACCACGCTCTAACTGAGCTTTGGTTGCTGCGTCTAGGTCAGAAGCAAATTGAGCGAAAGCCGCCAATTCACGGTACTGAGCCAAGTCAAGACGAATACCGCCACCTAACTTTTTAATCGCTTTAGTCTGAGCGGCACCACCAACACGTGATACTGACAAACCAGCGTTAATCGCAGGACGGATACCTTGAGCAAACAAACCAGTTTCTAAGAAGATCTGACCATCAGTAATCGAGATTACGTTAGTCGGAACGAATGCAGAAACGTCACCAGCTTGGGTTTCAATAATTGGTAAGGCTGTTAATGAACCTGTTTTACCTTTTACTTCACCATTAGTGAACTTCTCTACATAGTCTTCGCTTACGCGAGCAGCACGCTCAAGTAGACGAGAGTGTAAATAGAATACGTCACCTGGGAAAGCTTCACGCCCTGGTGGACGACGTAACAATAATGAAATTTGACGGTAAGCTTGTGCTTGTTTAGTCAAATCATCATAAATGATTAACGCGTCTTCACCACGGTCACGGAAGTATTCGCCCATTGAACAACCTGCATAGGCTGCCAAGAACTGTAAAGCCGCAGGATCAGAAGCGTTCGCCGCTACAACAATCGTGTTGTCCATTGCGCCGTATTCTTCTAATTTACGTACGATGTTGTTTACGGTAGAAGCCTTTTGGCCCATAGCGACATAAACACATTTTACGCCAGTGTTTTTCTGACTGATTACGGCATCAATTGCAATCGCAGTTTTACCAACCTGACGGTCACCGATAATCAACTCACGCTGGCCACGACCAACTGGGATCATCGAGTCAATCGACTTAATACCAGTCATCATTGGCTCATCAACCGACTTACGATCGATAACGCCAGGCGCGATACGCTCAATTGGTGATGTTACTTTTGTGTTGATTGGACCTTTACCATCGATTGGACGACCTAAAGCGTCAACCACGCGGCCTAACATTTCTGGACCAACAGGTACTTCTAAAATACGGCCAGTACAAGTTACTTTGTCACCTTCCGAGATATGCTCATATTCACCTAGAACAACCACACCAACAGAATCGCGCTCAAGGTTAAGCGCCATACCAAAGGTTTGTTCATCGAACTGAACCATCTCACCATACATCACATCTGACACGCCGTGAATTAGCGCAATACCGTCAGCGATACTAACGACTGTGCCTTCACTGCCAGACTCTGCAGTCACTTTAAAACCGGCGATACGGTCTTTGATTAAGTCACTGATTTCAGAGGGATTCAATTGCATGTGTCTTCCTCTCAATTAATAGGCTATTGCTGCGCCAAGTTTTTGTAATTGAGTGACCGCTGTATTATCTACAACCCAGTCACCTACTTTAATACGGATACCAGAAATTAAAGAATCATCAACGACATAGTCGATATCTACTTCGGCATCAAACTTAGTGTTTAAAGCAGCACTTAATTTACGTTGTTGCTCAGCCGTAGGCTTTCTTGCTGAAGTTACGGTTGCTTTTACGCGTTTTTCTGCGGTTGCTTTTAATTGATCAAACAATTTAGCGACATCAGGTAATGCATTCAAGCGTCCATTATCGGCAAGGGCGGCTAATAGGTTTTTAGCTGAATCTGATAATTTTGAACCCATAACCGACTCAAAAATGCTGACTTTTTCAGCATTAGTGTGACGTGGGTTACCAATAAACTTAGACATTTGCGCATCCTGTGCGATTAACGCTAAGTTGTTTAACATATCAGACCATTCAGCTAATTGCTTATTTTCAGTAGCAAAACTAAAAGCAGCTTCTGCATAGGGTCGAGCGGTTGTGATTAATTCTGCCATAGCATTTTCCTTAGATTTGTTTTACTAAGGTTTCAAGCATCTCATTATGAGCCTTAGCATCCACTTCTTTACTCAGGATCTTTTCAGCGCCTGAGACAACCAAAGTGGCAACTTCTTTACGAAGGTGCTCTCTTGCACGGCTAATTTCTTGCTCAATATCTGCTTGGGCGGCCGCTTTAATGCGTTCAGCCTCTTCCGCTGCTTTTACTTTCGCATCTTCTACGATTTCAGTGCCGCGTTTTTCAGCTTGGCTCAACACATTTTGAGCTTGAAGTTTGGCATCTTTCAAAACGTCTTTTGCACGTTTCTCAGCCATTTCAAGTTCATGCTTGCCTTTTTCTGCTGCAGAAAGACCATCAGCAATACGCTTTTGACGGTCTTCCATTAGCTTAGACATTGGCCCCCACAGCACCTTATTCACGAACCAGATTAATAGCACAAATGCGATCATCTGGATGATTAGGGTTGCATTAATACTCACAGTGGTTACCTCGTCATTCGTTGGTTAAAATTACAATCATGGGCTTTTATAATTAAGCGCCCAATGCTGCTTGCAATGCACCTACGAATGGGTTAGCGAACAAGAACCACATTGCGAATGCCAAAATAATGAATGGGAATGATTCCATAAGACCAGCGAAGATGAACATGTTTGTCATTAATGCTGGACGCATTTCTGGTTGACGAGCAATCCCTTCCAAAGTTTTAGAACAGATAAGACCCCAACCAATTGCAGAACCAAGACCTGCAGCTGCCAAAATTACACCTACACCAATCGCAGTTGCAGCGTAAATATCAGCAATCATAGTAGCAGTTACTTCCATTGACTTTCTCCTAAGTTTTTAAAGTTAAAGTTAAAAAAGCTTTTTACCCAGTGGTAGGTGCGCTTAAACCCTTTTAGCACTTTAGCCTTGGCTAAAGTGCCAGTTCTTGCTTGTTACTTATTAATGGCCTTCGTCATGCGCCATGGCTAAGTAAACAATCGTGAGCACCATAAAGATAAAGGCTTGCAGGGTGATGATCAAAATATGGAAGATCGCCCAACCAAGATCCAATATGGCTTGTAAAGGTGCCCAGAATAGAGCAGCGGCACCCACTGCTAAGGTTCCACCAATCAATGCGATTAGTAGGAATACGAGTTCACCGGCAAACATGTTACCGAATAGACGCAAGGCTAAAGAAATAGGCTTAGCAATCTCTTCAATAATCGTCATTACAATGTTCACAGGGACTAAAAATTTACCGAAAGGGTGGAATAGGAACATTTTAATGTAGCCGCCTAACCCTTTTACTTTGATGCTGTAGTACACAACTAATGCAAACACAACCAACGCCATAGCTAAAGTGGTGTTCAAATCGGTTGTTGGTACGACTTTCAAGTAAGCGTGAGAATCACCCACCACTAACTGGAATAAATAAGGAAGTAAATCAACTGGAATCAAATCCATAAAGTTCATTAACCATACCCATAGGAATACAGTCAGAGCCAAAGGCGCAATGATTGGATTATGACCAGGGAAAGCATCTCTAACGTTGGTAGATACGAAATCTAGAATCGATTCGATAAAGTTTTGAAAACCACCTGGAACACCGGTTTCCAATTGACGGCCAACGACCATTGCCACGCCAATAATTAACATACCTAGTAACGCACTCACAATAATAGTGTCCAGATGGAATGTCCAGAAACCACTACCGACCGAGTTGTTCGTCAAGTGATGTTGAATATATTCAACAGTACCCATTTTTTCCGCACTCAAGAGCCTTCTCCTTAGTCAGTCAAACGACGCTTACCCTGAAGATTAAACATTTGACCAAGAGTCATTAACACAAAGGTAACAACCATTGGCATCGGGTCTAATTTCAAGAGCGCCAGCCCAATAACAAATAACACAGCCAACAGCACAAAGCGTATAACTGCACTCATATATAAAACCAGTATGCCGCCCTTTGGATCTTGGGCGGCTTTTTGGTTGGCTCTTTGAAACGTGAAAGCCAGCATGGCCACGTTAGCCAATCCAATTATTAAGCCATACAAAGACGATAGTGGATGTCCGTAATAAGCAAATACACTTAATGCGATCACGCCGATCAAGCCTTGCATCAACAAAGGTCGCAGAAGATTAGTTTGCATCTGCGTCCTTGCTTTGTTCTTTAATTTGTCCTTTTTGTGTTTTGTCCATGTACTGTAATAAGCGGTGGACTTTTTGACTGCCACCAATCACACCCAATACACCACAAGCCATCATAAATATGGGTGTTGTGCCCAACAGGTAATCTATGCCATAACCCACAATAAAGCCTGCGATCACCATTGAGGTGAACATCTGTCCAGAACCTATGTGTAAAAAATTCACACCCGTTTTGGGTTTACTTTTATTGGCATCTTGCTGCATTATTAAACCTAACTCTATGGGTGGCATGCTTGCCATGCGACAAAGCCTGCACATATTATCCTGTTACACGCCGAATTGCTAGCGCCCTTTGCGGTTAGATTTATCCGTTTTGCAGGACTAACTTCTATATATAGTTGTCAAATCAACCAAACCACCATATTTTGTGATCCGCCTATTCAAAAATTTTATACAAAGTGTTTAAAAATTTTTGTTAGCCAATTTGCCTTCAATTCAATTTAATGTTCAATTCGTTGCAAAATCTGGTCAAGTTCGTCTAGGTTTGAATAACGTATTTCGAGCTTACCGCTACCTTTCGCGCCGTGATTAATCATCACCTTGGCACCCAACTTATCAGCTAAACGGTTTTGTAAGGCTTGTATATTTGGATCAACCGGCGCTGGTTTTTTTGCTGAAGCCGAATCAGATGCTTGCTGAGCTTGCACCGCTTGCTCCATTTGACGTACCGACCAGGCCTGGTCGATCGCTTTTTTCGCCAGTTTAACTTGGTCTCTTTCATTTAAGGTCAATAACGCGCGCACGTGACCCATAGACAAACTATCTGCATGCAACCATTCTTGAATCAACTCTGGTAGTTTTAACAAACGTAATAAATTGGTTACAGCGGTTCTTGACCGACCCACGGCCTCAGCGACTTCTTGTTGAGTTAACTCAAACTCTTGCATTAAACGCTGTAACGAACGTGCTTCTTCAAGCGGATTTAAATCTTCACGCTGAATATTCTCAATTAACGCCATCGCAAGCGTTTGCTTGTTATCCACTTCACGCACAATCGCCGGCAAGGTTTGCAACCCAGCCATTTTGGCGGCTCGCCAACGACGCTCACCGGCAATCAATTCATAACTTTGGTTATCCAACCACTTCACAATAATAGGCTGAACCAAACCTTGCGCTTTAATTGAATCGGCCAGCTCTTGCAAAGCCTGCTCGTCAAAATGTTGACGCGGCTGATATTGACCTGAAATAACCTGATCAATCGGCAGCTTTTCGACTCGCCATTCATTCACATGCGCGTCAGATTTTTGCTTGCTACTAATCAGCACATTTACACCGCGTTTACCTAATCCTGGATGTCTTTTCTTTGCCACTGAGCTTTCCTCTTAAATGCGCGTCTTACGGATCAATTCGTTAGCCAAGGCCAAATAGGCCACAGCGCCGGCTGATGACGGATCATAGTCCAAAATCGATTCACCATGACTAGGCGCTTCGGCCAAACGTATGTTACGCGGAATAATGGTTTGCAATACTTTCATGCCAAAATGCGCCACCAACTCATTAGATACATCGTTGGCTAAGTTGTTCCGACGATCGTGCATGGTACGTAATAAACCATCAATATGCAGATCGGGGTTAAGTTCTTTTTGCACGGTTTGCAAGGTATCCATCAAAGCCGACAAGCCTTCAAGTGCAAAGTATTCACATTGCACTGGCACCAGCACCCCATCCGACGCCACTAACGCATTGAGTGTCAACATGTTTAAGGTTGGCGGGCAATCAATAATCACGAAATCATAATCTTGGCGAATACTCTGAAGCCCTTGGCGCAAGCTTTTCGCGCCATCATCGTCTTCCAACAGTTGCACTTCAGCCGCGGTTAAATCACCATTAGCCGGAATAAGGTCGATACCCGCTTGCTCGGCTCTTAACACCACCTCTTGCGCTGGAGCTTCATCCATCAACACTTCATAAGCTGACTGGGCGACTTGATCTTTATCGATCCCTAAGCCCACCGTGGTATTACCTTGTGGATCGAGGTCAATTAACAATACGCTTTTACCTAAACGGGCTAAACAGGCGGCTAGGTTAACACTGCTGGTGGTTTTACCCACGCCCCCTTTTTGATTGGCGATGGCCATCACTCTACCCATTCAGTTGATCTCCTCGTTGTTGCATTTCGACTAAACGACGCTCAGCCACCAGGCCTGGTATGCTGAGCTCATGGATGTTTTTAACCTCAACCCATGCTGGCAGGGACTTCATTTCTGCCGGCAAACTTTGTGACTTCATCGCCCACCAAGTGCCATTCGGCGCCAACAAAGTGCGTGTTAAATTCACGAAATTATCCAGCGCCGTAAAAGCACGCGATATCACCGCTTGATACTGGTCTTGATGATCTTCCACACGGGTATGTAAAACCTGTACATTGCTTAAACCAAGCTGGGCTTTAACCTGCACCAAAAACCGGGTTTTCTTTTGGTTACTATCCAACAAGCTCACGGACATGTGTGGAAACATAATCGCCAATGGAATGCCCGGCAAACCACCCCCCGTACCGACATCAATTAACGTCTCAGGCGCGGCCGATTCGATATAAGGCACCACGGCTAAGCTATCCAAAATATGCTTAACCAACATCTCTTGCGGATCACGAATCGCACTCAGGTTATAGACCTTATTCCACTTTTGCAACAGCTCTAAATAGGCCAATAACTGTGAGCAGGCCTGTTGGTTTAAGCTCACACCCATTTGACTGGCGCCGGCTGTTAACTCTGCTTCTAAACTCATGCTTGTCCAGTGTCTAACTTGGCTTTGGCAGAACGATGTTTTTTCATAAAAATCGCCAGCAATGAGATCGCCGCCGGTGTTATGCCAGAAATCCGTGCCGCCATACCCAAAGTCGCCGGCTTATGCGCGCGCAGTTTTTGTTTTACTTCGTTAGATAAACCAGAGATACCATCTAAATCCAAATCATCAGGGATCGGCGTGGTTTCTTCGCGTTTGGATTTTTCAATTTCAATCAACTGGCGATCAATATAACCCGCGTATTTAGCTTCGATTTCAATTTGCTCAATCACGGCGGGATCCGTCACTGAGTCACCAAACACATCCAGTTCTGCCAACGCACGATAGGTCACATTCGGACGACGCAATAAATCAAATAGGGTTTGTTCTTTGCTGAGAGGCAACTGCATCAAAGCTTCGGCCTGTTTGGCTTCTTTATGTGCCGGATAAATCCACACATCTTTTAGGCGTTGCACTTCTTGCTCTAAGCTTTCAAGCTTAGTTTCATAAGCCGCCCAACGTGTATCGTCGATCAAACCCATTGAACGCCCGATTTCCGTCAAACGCTGATCGGCATTATCTTCACGCAATAACAGACGATATTCGGCGCGCGAAGTAAACATACGATAAGGCTCTTGCGTACCTAAGGTAATTAAGTCATCCACCAACACACCAATATAAGCTTCATCGCGACGAGGATACCAAAGATCTTGTTCTTGCGCGCGGCGCGCGGCATTCAAGCCAGCCAGCAAACCTTGCGCGGCCGCTTCTTCATAGCCGGTTGTGCCGTTGATTTGACCGGCAAAAAACAAGCCTTTAATCGCTTGAGTTTGTAGGGTCGGCTGCAAACCACGCGGATCAAAATAATCATATTCAATCGCATAGCCTGGGCGCATAATACGCGCGTTTTCAAGGCCTTTCATCGACTGTACAATTTTGACCTGGGTTGCAAACGGCAAGCTGGTGGAAATGCCATTTGGGTAAAGCTCGTTAGTAGTTAAACCTTCGGGTTCAATAAATACCTGGTGCGAATTTTTATCCGCAAAACGCATCACTTTATCTTCAATCGACGGGCAATAACGTGGCCCAACACCTTCAATTACGCCAGTAAACATAGGCGATTGATCCAGCGAGCCACGAATCGCTTCATGGGTTTGTTCGTTCGTGTGCGTGATATAACAAGGCAATTGCTTGGGATGCATATCGCGCGATCCCATATAAGAAAACACCGGCGCCGGATCGTCACCTGGCTGCACCTGCATTTTAGAAAAATCAACCGTGCGTGCATCAATGCGCGGAGGTGTCCCGGTTTTTAAACGTCCAACCGGTAACGCCAACTCACGCAGTTTAGCGGCCAAACGATTAGCGGGCTCATCACCGGCGCGGCCGCCTTCATAGTTTTCTAAACCAATATGAATACGCCCTGCTAAAAACGTACCGGCCGTTAACACCACTTGGCGCGCGTAAAAATTGAGGTGCATTTTGGTGGCGACGCCAATTACCTGATCACCCTCAATCAGCAAATCCTCAACCGGCTGTTGGAAAATCGTCAAATTGGGCTGATTTTCCAAACGCATACGAATCGCTTGCTTGTACAAAACGCGATCGGCCTGAGCGCGTGTCGCGCGAACTGCCGGGCCTTTGGACGCATTTAGGATACGGAACTGAATACCGGCCTCATCAGTGGCGAGCGCCATCGCACCGCCTAAAGCATCGACTTCTTTAACCAAATGGCCTTTACCGATACCACCGATCGCCGGATTACAAGACATCGCCCCCAAGGTATCGATATTATGCGTCAGCAACAGGGTGTTGACGCCCATGCGCGCCGAAGCCAGCGCGGCTTCTGTGCCCGCATGACCGCCACCAACAACAATCACATCAAAATGGGTTAAGGCTGTATCCATATCACTCAAAATTCAATATTGACAAGAAAACGGAATTTTACCACAAAGCGAAACCCGCCCAAGTGTAAGATAATAGATCGATGGATGAGTGACGATGGCAAGGAGGGTTTAAGCATGTTTAAAATATTCAGTTTGCTATTGGCGGGCGCCATCTTAAGTGGTTGCAGCCAATTTGAAACCGCAAAAGACTCGGACATTCAGCCTGGTCAATTTTTTGTCCTTAAACAACCGATTGAAATTTTGCCCGACCATACCCGACGTTTTATTCAGAATGGCCAATTAACCACACGTGCCCAATTTGAACGCCGTGCCCAACATTGTCGGATTGAAGTTCGCACCTTAAAAGAAAGCGCACAAACCATTCAACCAGATCGGTTCGAAATTACGCGTGTAAGATTTGACTCAGAGCCTATTGCGCGCAACACCTCATCCATGATGTTAGCATCCAATGTCCGATTTGGCATCGGCATAAATATTGGTATCCCCATGTCGTTTAATGATGACGGCCCACCCGAAATGATGGAGTTAATTGAGTTTCAGCTCGCCTCGGATCGCCAACCGGATGTGATGCGTTTAGTCTGTGCCGGTGCGTTAAGTGACGGCCATCCAGCCGACCTGCCAGACAGCAAACGACCCAATGGTGAACAAATCAAAAACATATTGGGCGAGATTGGTTATTTTGAATAAGCACCAGGCCTGGTGGTTATTCAGTCTAGCCAGCATAAACCTTAACTTTTACCTGTAAAACCAAGGAACCAACATGATTGTTTGTGGTGTAGAACTCAGCAGCAACGAAGCCATAATTTGCTTATTAAAATTTGAAGACGGCATTTTTCATATGCCCGACTGTCGGACCACGCGCATTCAATGTGCCGACCCGGACAAATCGGAAGACCTAAAACACTTCCAAAAAACCTTTGCCAAACTGGTCGAAGACTACAAGGTAGACCAAGTGGTGATTCGCGCTCGACTTAAAAAAGGCAAGTTTGCCGGTGGCGCAAATGGGTTTAAATTGGAAGGCGTATTACAAGTCACTCCCCATTTAAACGTGAGCTTAATGACATCGAGTGAACAAAAACAGAATTTAAAACACTATGGTTTACCCATTTCGTTTAGCGAAACCGGCCTTAAAAAGTTTCAAGAACCCGCATTTATGGCGGCTTTTGCTTATATTGCGGGACAATATGAATGGTAAAAAACTAGCAATCCCACACCCTAACGGCGCGCTTTAATCGAGCGCCCCGGCGTTTCTTCAAGCGGTTTGTCAGGCCAACGGTGTTTGGGGTAGCGGCCTTTCATCTCTTTAATCACTTCAAAATACGAGTTGCGCCAAAAGTGGGCTAAATCGGCGGTGGTTTGAATTGGTCGACGCGCCGGCGATAAGAGTTCGAACGTGAGCGGTTTTTGTCCCCAAGCCAACAAAGGTGAACTCAGCTCACCAAACACCTCTTGCAGTTGAATCGACACTTTGGGGTCGTGACTGGCACTATAGATTATCGACACCGATTTTTGCGAAGGTGCGTTATAAAACGCCGGTGCTTCGCGCTCTAACACTTGCTGTTGCTCGTAGTCCAATAACGACTGCAACACAGCGAGCATATTTAATTTCTGCAAAGCCTTAATCGACTGAATGCCTGATAAATAGGGCGCGAGCCAGTGTTCGATATTGGCTGACAACCAGGCCTGGTCGTAGCTTGGCCAGTCGGCGTTATAGCTGGCTAGCCAACGTAAGCGACTTAACCAATGCTGGGTTTTGTCTGCCCAAGGCAATAAATCCAACTGCTCCGCTAACACCACCAATAACGCGGCTTCAAATTCATCCGCGCCAATGGCTTCGCTGGGTTTTTCACTTAACACTAACTTGTCTAAAACGCGCTGTTCGCTTGCCACCAGTTCACGTTTTTTCGCATCAAACTTTAAACCAACCTGGGTCCTAATCTGGCCTGCAAAGGTTTGTTCTAAGCCGTTTAAATCCAAGGGGGCGGCTAAATAAATTCGGCCTTCTTGGCGCTGGCCATCCAAGTTGGCAATCGCCAACCAGGCCTGGTGGCGTAAAGGATCATCTTGTTTTAAGATTGCGCCTTTGCCATTGCTTAGCAAATAACGCGGCTCGTCACTTTGGCGGCGCTTGGCGATGCGATCCGGAAAGGCTAATGCGACTAACCTGCCGCTATTTGTTTGCATTTGTGCCAAACTGAGCATGATTGGTTTTGAAAAACTTAATTGTCTGCGCCAGTTATCGGCATTTTTTATGGCCTGCTCGATCGCCGGAATATGAATAACATATTCGCGTTTGGCTTGTTGTCGATCCTGACGATAAGCCTGCAACACCATTAACCGTTTCACCAAATCAGCATCCTGAGCGCTGGGTAAAATATCCGCTTCTGCTAATAACGCCGCGATATCCAATGCCAAGCTTTGTTGTTCTGGTGCTTGGTTTTGCACATTTAATAACATGCGCGCCAAACGCGCATTCAACCCTAAACCCTGCGCGGCTTGGCCTAGATCGGTCAAACCGCCATTTGGACTTAAAAGTTCTAATTGCACTAACAAGTTTTTCGCCGCCGCATAATGCGCCACTGGCGGAGGCGTCAGCCAGCGCAATTCGCCGGGTGAATTCACCCCCCATAATGCCAGCTCCAAACACAAATCCGATAAATCCGTTTGGCTGATTTCTTCCGCTTCAAAGGCGCTCATTTGTTGTTGCTGAGATTCTGACCAAAGCCGATAACACGCCCCTGCCATCAAACGTCCGGCGCGTCCTTTGCGTTGCTCGGCGGCGGCTTGCGAAATCCGCTGGGTGACTAAACGTGTCATGCCGCTTGAAACATCATAAATCGCTTGTCGCGCCCAACCGGAATCGACGACAGCTCCAATACCGTCAATGGTTAAACTGGTTTCAGCAATATTGGTGGCCAATACAATTTTGCGGCGACCTTGTGGGTCAGGCACAAGGGCGATTTCTTGTTGATCGGCGGATAACTGACCATACAAAGGACACACCACCAGGTCTGGTGTTTGACTGTTTTCAATAAAGGATTCTTGCAACAAGGTTTGCGCGCGTTTGATTTCGCCCTGTCCCGGCAAAAACACCAACACATCTTTACTATTGGTTTTAAGCGCTTGGTTAATCAGCTGTTTTAGTGATGGCAACCAATCATTAGGATTCGTTGAATTAAGCGGCTGAGGTAAATAATGAGTTTCGACCGGAAAACTGAGACCCTCAGATTTTAAAACCGATGCCTGATTTAAAAACGCACTCACTTGTTCGGTGTCAATGGTCGCAGACATCACCAGCAGTTTTAAATCATCACGCAAAGCCGACTGCACTTCTAAACATAACGTCAGTGCTAAATCCGCGTGAATTGAACGTTCGTGAAACTCATCAAAAATCACCAAGCCCACATCGGATAGCTCCGGATCTTGCTGTAAACGCCGGGTTAAAATGCCTTCGGTGACAATTTCTAGCCGGGTTTGCGGCGAGATTTTGCGTTCGTTACGAATTTGATAACCAATGGTTTGGCCGACTTTTTCACCCAGTTGGTGAGCTAAATAATTCGCAATCGAACGCACCGCCAAACGTCTGGGTTCGAGCATGACAATTTTCTTGCTCGTTAACCAGTCCGCTTTTAATAAAGCCAAAGGCACCGCAGTCGACTTACCCGCCCCCGGCTCCGCTTGAAGCACCAGGCCTGGTGCTTGCGCTAAGGTCGAAACAATCTGAGGT
>NZ_DATCSL010000025.1:0-28377 GCF_036568485.1 Thiomicrospira sp. | reverse complement strand
GTCCAGCCGGCACCGGGTCTTGCCAAATTAAATCTTCCGTCGGCACATCTGGCCCGATATAACGCACTTTTGGCCCCATGTCGCGGTGGGTGAGCTTGAACCAAGCGCGCGCAAACACCTCGGATAAGTAATCAGGGTTTTCATAAAACTTCTTCGAAATTTCACGGTAAATCGGGTCTTTAATCATCGCCATATCGGCATCGGTCATAATTGGGTTATAACGTATGTTTGTGTCTTCGACATCGACTGGTTTATCTTCTTCTTTGATATTGATCGGTTCCCATTGCCAAGCGCCCGCTGGCGATTTTTTTAATTCCCAGTCGTAGTTGAAGAGCAGGTAAAAATAGCCGTTATCCCATTTAGTTGGATGGGTTGTCCAGGCGCCTTCGATGCCCGACGATACCGTATCGCGTCCAATCCCGCGGGTTTTGTGGTTCATCCAGCCCAAGCCTTGTTCGGTGACATCGGCGCCTTCGGGATCTGGCCCTAAGTTTTCGGCGCGGCCATTTCCGTGACATTTACCGACGGTGTGTCCACCTGCGGTGAGAGCAACGGTTTCTTCATCATTCATCGCCATACGCGCAAACGTTTCGCGCACTTGCAAGGCGGTTTTTAGTGGATCGGGTTGGCCGTTGACGCCTTCCGGGTTAACGTAAATTAGACCCATTTGTACGGCGGCGAGTGGATTTTCCATGGTGCTGGGGTCATCCACATTGCTATAACGCTCATCCGAGGGCGCAAGCCATTCTTTTTCCGCACCCCAGTAAGTGTCTTTTTCCGGCTGCCAGATATCCGCACGTCCAAAACCGAAACCAAATGTTTTAAGGCCCATATTTTCATAAGCAATGGTGCCGGCTAAAACAATTAAATCCGCCCAACTGACTTTGTTGCCGTACTTCTTTTTAATCGGCCAGAGTAAACGTCGTGCTTTGTCGAGGTTGACGTTATCCGGCCAAGAGTTGAGCGGGGCAAAACGTTGATTGCCTGTGCTCCCACCGCCGCGACCATCGGCGGCTCGGTAAGAGCCTGCGGCATGCCAGGATAGTCGGATCATGAGTCCGCCGTAATGTCCCCAATCCGCTGGCCACCAGTCTTGGCTGTCGGTCATCAGCGCGTGCATGTCTTTTTTAAGGGCGTCGAAGTCTAGTTTTTTTAGTTCGGATTGGTAGTTAAAGTCCGGCCCCATTGGATTCACTTTGGTGTCGTGCTGGTGAAGGATGTCGAGATTAAGTGCATTGGGCCAAAAATCCATATTGGATGTACCCATGGCGGTATTGGCACCATGCATGACTGGACATTTACCTGCGCTACTGTTGCTAGAATTCATAAATCCCCCTTTGTTATTTTTAGGATTTGAGCGACCGCTCACCAAGAATTCAAATGAGATGTCTTAGATGATTCTACACCGAAGTTTTACAAGCGGAATTAATTTTATGATTTTAATAGTATTTCACTATATGGCGCTAAAGTAGGGTTGGCTATTTTTGGCTTGCAAGCGGACAGGAAAAGAAGACTAATAAAGGTGTAAAAAAAACTAACCACCAGGCCTGGTGGTTAGTCTAGCGTTGGTTTATTTTAACCAGGTTTTTAGGTAGTGACCGGTATGAGAGTCTGGGTTGTTTGCTACCTCTTCTGGTGTGCCAGTTGCGACAATTTGGCCGCCGCCATCGCCGCCTTCTGGACCAAGATCAACAATCCAGTCGGCGGTTTTAATCACGTCTAAGTTGTGTTCGATAATCACAATGGTGTTGCCGCGATTACGCAGTTCGTAAACCACTTGCATCAACTGTTCAATATCGTGGAAGTGCAGACCTGTGGTGGGTTCGTCCAAAATATATAAAGTATTGCCGGTGTCGCGCTTGGAGAGTTCTTTTGCTAGTTTGACACGTTGGGCTTCGCCGCCGGATAAGGTGGTCGCGCTTTGACCCAGTTTGATATATCCCAATCCTACATCCATGAGTGTTTGCAACTTGCGAGATAAGGCGGGGATCGCATCAAAAAAGGCGCGCGCATCTTCGATCGTCATTTCTAGAATGTCGTGAATGGTTTTGCCTTTGTATTGAATTTGCAAAGTTTCGCGGTTATAGCGGTGGCCGTGACAAACATCGCAAGGCACATAAATATCCGGTAAAAAATGCATTTCGACTTTTAATACGCCGTCGCCCTGACAAGCTTCACAACGGCCACCTTTGACGTTAAAACTAAAGCGTCCTGGGTTATAGCCACGCGCGCGCGCTTCTGGCGTGGTGGCGAGCAGTTCACGAATCGGTGTAAACAAGCCTGTGTAGGTGGCCGGGTTGGAGCGTGGGGTGCGTCCAATTGGACTTTGGTCAATGTTGACCGCTTTATCGAAGTGCTCTAAGCCTTCGACTTTTTCATAAGGGGCTGGTGTGTGCAGGGCGCCGTTGAGTTCGTTGGCACTGATTTTACTCAGGGTACCGTTTATCAAGGTGGATTTACCTGATCCTGAAACCCCGGTAATACAGGTTAATAAACCGGCTGGGATTTCGAGGGTAACGTTTTTCAAGTTGTTGCCAGACGCGCCAATAATGCGCAACCAGTTTTTTGAGGGTTTTAAACGAGATTCTGGTATCGCAATGGCACGGCTACCATTTAAATATTGGCCAGTTAAGGACTGCGGGTTGGCGGTGACTTCAGCTGGGGTGCCTTGCGCCATAATGCGGCCACCGTGAATGCCGGCGCCTGGACCGATATCAAGCACGTAATCGGCGGCACGAATCGCATCTTCATCGTGTTCAACCACAATCACGGTATTACCCAAATCACGTAAATGCGTCAGAGTTTTTAACAGGCGGTCATTATCACGTTGGTGTAAACCAATCGAGGGTTCATCTAATACATACATTACCCCTACCAGGCCTGCACCAATTTGGCTGGCCAGTCGAATACGCTGGGCTTCGCCACCGGATAAGGTGTCGGCGCTGCGATCTAAGGTGAGGTAGTTCAAGCCGACGTTAACCAAAAAAGATAAGCGCTGGCGCACTTCTTTAATAATGGGGGCGGCGATCTGGCCTTTCGAGCCGGGCATGCTCAAGGCATCGAAAAAGTCATACAGCTCGCCCACCGAACGATGGGTTAGATTGGGAAGTGAAACGTCGGCGACAAATACGTGACGTGCGGCTTCATTTAGGCGCTCGCCATGACAGGTTTTACAAGGGGTGGTGACGCGATACTTGTCGAGCTCGTCGCGCACGGTTTTGCTGTCGGTTTCGGTATAACGGCGTTCCATGTTGGGTAATACGCCCTCGAAACGGCGCACTTCGGAATATTTGCCGTGAGGTAGCGGTAATTTTTCTTTGCCAGAGCCAAATAGCACGATTTGTTTGTATTTGTCGTCCAACTCACTCCAAGGTTGCTCCATGTCAAAACCGTAATGGGTGGCGACGGCCAAAAGAATGTCGTAATAGTATTTGTGGCGGCGATCCCAACCACGAATCGCTCCGCCCGCTAAGCTTAATTCTGGGTGAGTGATGACACGGTCGGCATCAAAACTTTCTTTAACCCCTAAACCATCACAAGTTGGGCAGGCGCCGTGCGGGTTGTTAAACGAGAATAAACGCGGTTCCAGTTCTGGCACGCTGTATCCGCAATGTGGGCAGGAGAATTTATCGGAAAACAGCAGGGCAAAATCGTCTTCGTCATCCATCGGCAGTACTTGAGCGATACCGTCTGACATTTTAAGTGCGGTTTCAAAGGACTCGGCTAAACGTTGTTTTAAGTCGGCACGCACTTTAAAACGGTCAATCACCACTTCGATATCATGTTTTTTGTTTTTATCCAGCTCAATTGTGCCATCCAAGTCCATAAGACGACCGTCTATGCGTGCACGAATAAAGCCTTGGGCTTGTAACTCATCCAGCAAATTATGGTGTTCGCCTTTGCGGCCACGCACGACTGGTGACACCAATAAGCATTTGGTGCCTTCGGGTAGTTCTAAGGTGCGATCGACCATTTGACTGACGGTTTGCGCTTCTAAATCGACATTATGAGTCGGGCAGCGCGGTGTGCCGGCACGCGCATAAAGCAGACGCAAATAGTCGTAAATTTCGGTGACCGTACCGACGGTAGAACGCGGGTTGTGAGAGGTGGACTTTTGCTCAATCGAAATCGCTGGCGATAAGCCTTCGATATGATCTAAGTCGGGTTTTTCCATCACAGACAAGAACTGGCGTGCATAAGCCGATAGAGATTCGACATAACGGCGCTGACCTTCAGCGTAGATGGTGTCAAACGCCAAGGATGATTTACCCGAACCAGATAAGCCGGTAATGACAATTAGTTTGTCACGTGGCAGGGTGACGTCAATGTTCTTTAAATTATGGGTTCTTGCCCCGCGAATAATGATGTTCTCAAGCATGGTCAACCAACAATTTGCGCAAAAGAGCAATTATATCATGTTTGTTTTTTTACCGATGCTAAGGCGGTTGTTTGATTGTTATAGTCTCGGAATTGATTTGGAGTTGAGTTAAAATTAACTTGATTTAAAATCTAGTTGCCATTCAGAGCCAAGCTGGGTGATCTGAGCGCAAAACGGGTGAATAGATTTTGGCTGAGCCAGGTAATTTGATTAAAAACTATGGTTTAATGAGCGCTTTAAAAAGGTATAAAAAATAATGATAGAAACTTACAAAGATTTATATGCAATCGTTGATCAAGCCATGGCCGAAAAGCCGATGGAAGATATTAAAGTTGAGATTGCAGACAACCAGGCCTGCCATTTAATTCACACACCCAGTGGCCGTAAAATGATCATGATGTTAGCGCGCTTGGAAGACGAATATCGTGTGGGCTTTGCTTATTATGAAGCCGGTCAAAAGCAAGCGCTTTGGATTGATGACGTGATTGCTCAAGGTATCAACCCATCGTTTATTACGGAACTGATTGAATCACATCTTGTGACGCCTTCAAACTACTGATTACTTGACGGGTATTGTGTCCGTCAAGACTTTAATTTGCGTGATAAAGAGCAAGGTAACCTGAACTGCCATGACTTTATGGCACTGGCTTTATCGCCCGCATTATCACGCTCTATCCTTGTTTATTAGTCGATTTCTAGCACGCCATCAATTGTCACACTCAGTGTTTGTGAACCCATTTCGATGTTTGGTGCATTCGATTCGTTCGCCATTAAGTGGCGAGCTTGCATCGCATGACTAGGTTGCACACGTGTTTCGGCTAGGCGATAGCGCTTTTCATTAAAGGCTTGAGCCAGAAACTGAGCTTGTTGTTGATATTTCTTAATCGTTTTAGTCAGCAATGCTTGTTCGATTTTTTGGCGTGTGTCTTGGCTGATATCCGCTCGAACCGATTTATAAATCAAATGACGCTGAAGGTTGCTCAGTACACCACTAATATCGGCACCATCTTTGGGCAGGTTAAGAATTAAATCTTGCTGACCTGACCATTCGCTAATGCGGCCATCGCGTTGAAAATGTGGGCGCATATGGTAATTACCAGTTTGAATATATTGGCGATATTCGCTTGCTAGTTCACTCAGTGCCGTTTGCATAATTTGGTTGACTCGCTGACTGACTTGTTCGGCTGTGCTGGCCTGATATTGCGCAGCAAAGACGACATGTAGGTGATCATTTTGGATGGTTTGCTGCTCAGTCACACTAAAGCTAATGCGATGTGGTGTCGGGTCGGCTAATACCAGGCCTGGTATCAGTGTTAAACCCATCCAGAACATGAATGACAAAAGTATAAAGCTCGGTTTGGCGGGGTAGAGGCTTTTCATGTTTTGCGCTTCCTAGGTGTTATAATCTCGGCATTTATTATAGTGCCTATTGGTTTTAAGAATTAAAGGTTCGTTATGTCTGAAATTTTATCTCGTCGCATGAATCCGATTGAGCGACGTGCCACTTTCTCCATTGCGGGGATTTTTACTACGCGCATGCTGGGTTTATTTATGATTTTCCCGGTGTTTGCCTTGTTTGCGGAGCAAGAGTTTGAAGGGATTACGGGCCTTCAAATCGGTTTGGCGATTGGTGCTTATGGTTTGACGCAAGCCTTATTGCAGATTCCCTATGGCATATTATCCGATCGCTTTGGACGCAAACCCCTGATATTGGTTGGCATGGGCGTGTTTTTTATTGGCTCAATTGTGTGTGCACTAGCCGATTCGATTGAGATGATGATTGTCGGACGTGCGATCCAAGGTATGGGGGCGGTCGCAGCGGTATTAACCGCGAGTGTCGCCGATTTAGTGCGCGAACCTTATCGGTTACGTGCCATGTCGATTGTGGGGATTACAATCGGCTTGTCGTTTACCTTATCTTTAGTTGCTGGCCCGGTGTTAGCTGAATGGGTGGGCGTGCGCGGAATTTTTTGGGTGATCGCAGGCTTGGCGCTTATGGGCGCGTTCTTAGTAATATTTGCGGTTCCTGAAATCAAAAACCAGCAGTTTCAACGTGAGGCGCAAGCGGTCCCAGCACAGTTTATGGCCGTGTTAAAAAATACTCAGCTTTTGCGTTTGGATGTGGGTATCTTTGTACTGCATGCGGTGTTAACCGCCATGTTTATTGTCGTGCCTTTTTTGTTACGTGATCAAGCCGGTTTGGATTCGCTCAGTCACTGGGAAATTTATTTGCCCGTGATGCTATTATCATTTGTGTTGATGGTGCCGCTTATTATTCAAGCCGAAAGCTTTGGTCGTATGAAAATGGTGTTCGCCGGTGCGATTTTAATGATCACACTCGCTCAATTCGGTATGAGCCAATGGCATGCCGGTTATGCTTGGTTGTTTGTTTGGTTGCTATTATTTTTTACCGCCTTTAATGTGTTGGAAGCTTCTTTACCCTCTTTGGTGGTAAAGTTATCCCCAGCGGATAAAAAAGGCACGGCCTCGGGCGTGTATTCGACCAGTCAGTTCTTAGGCGCGGCGGTAGGTGGTGCAATCGGTGGTTATTTATATCAAGCCTATGGTTATAATGGCGTGTTTGGATTTACGATTGTTATCGGAAGTTTATGGTTTGCATTGGCTCTGACTATGCAAAAACCCATGCCTTGGAGTATTGCATCCGTATCAATCGGTTCGGTTGAGCCGGATGAAATTGAAAACATACAGCAAAAAATGTGCGCCTATGATGGTGTGTTTGAAGCGGTCGTGATCGCCGAAGAGCAACGAGCGTATTTTAAAATTGATCGTAAAATCGTTGATGAAGAAGCCCTGATTCAATATTTTCAAGAAGCAAAGGTAAGAGAGTAGAGCTATGCGTGGAGTCAATAAAGTCATCTTAGTCGGAACCCTGGGTCGTGATCCAGAAGTGCGTTTTGCTGCCAACGGCACCGCAATCGCAAACTTAAATGTCGCTACCAGTGAGCAGTGGAACGACCGCTCCACCGGTGAAAAGCAAGAAAAAACCGAATGGCATCGTGTGGTAATCTTCGGTAAATTGGCCGAAATTGCGCAACAATATCTGACCAAAGGCTCGCAGGTTTATTTAGAAGGTAAGTTGCAAACACGCAAGTGGCAAGATCAGACCAGTGGTCAAGATCGTTATTCGACTGAGGTGGTGCTGGACTTTAACGGTGTGATGCAAATGCTCGGTGGCGGCAATCGTGGGGGTCAACAACAAGGCGGCCCAAGTGATGTGGCGTTTGATCAAAGTCACGGCGCTTACGATGGTGGCTTTGGCCAAAGTCAACCAGCTCCAGCACGTCCAGCGCAACAGCGACCAGCGCCGCAAGGCGGGATGGGTGGCTATGCACAAGCCCCAATGGGCGGCGCACCACAGCGTCCAGCGAGTCAGCCGCAACAAGCGCCAGCTCGCCCAGCTTATCAACCAAATGATTTTGATGACGATGACGTACCTTTCTAAAACACACATGATGCCTTTTTGTAAGGTTTAATCATATAAGATATTGTAAAATAAGCTTTTAATAAAAATACCTAGCAGATGTTGTGTTAGGTATTTTTTTAAATTATAATTGAAAGTATTACGTTATTAAATGGTAATTTTATTGGTATGGCAATTTCAATTCAAAGCTTTGTTATGGAGAATGGTGAGCGTTATTGCCTGTTGGTTGAATCTGGTTCAGGTGTACCGTTGTTTTACCCAAATTTATTTATAACAACTCAAGTAAGAAATGCCTCACTGTCTTTTGCTTCAATGGAAAGTGCTTTGTCATCAATATCTGTTTTGCTGAAATTTAGTGATGAGCATGAGATTGATTTGGTGGAAAGGCTTAGGTCAGGCGTTTTTTTAAAATTGAATGAAGTTGATGCATTGGCGGATTTTTGTCAGTTCAACCTTTCCAGCAAAGTTGCTGCAAATAAGGTCATAAGTTTGGCTAAGGTAAGAAAGCCAAGAGTGGCAAACGAAACGGTTTATAGAAGGCTTTCGGTGATAGCAAAGTATTTAGAATGGTTGGGGATTTTGTTGAGCGTTAGTGGTGCTGTGGATCAGAGGAAACTGGGCGCTTTAGTTAAAAAAATTCGTTCACGGCGACCAGTAAAAAAAGGGCGTAATCAGTCATTGGTTGAAAAAGGGTTGTCTGATGAGCAAGTAGATTTGTTGTTCGAGATTTTTCGTCCGGAATCAGATTTAAATCCATTTGAGGGTAAATCAACGAAAGTGCGAAATCGACTAATGTTTTTGATGTTGTATTATCTTGGAATCAGGTTGGGTGAGTTGCTTTCAATAAAGGTTAAAGACGTTGACTTCTCTAACAACCAAATAGTTATTGCGAGACGTGCGGATGAAAAGTCAGATCCGAGGGTCGATCAGCCTTTAGTTAAGACAATGGACAGAAGAATTCAGCTTAAAGAGAGTCTTGCAGCCGAGATTCATAACTACGTGATGAACTACCGTAGAAAAGAAATTTCAGCAAGAAAGCATGAATACTTGTTTGTGGTGCATAAGCCGGGGCCAACATCAGGGCAACCTGTTTCAAAAGCGACCTATAATAAGGTAATGACCACTGTTAAGGCTTTGTCGCCTAAACTCATTGATTTTACTGGTCATGCCTTGCGCCACAAATGGAATGAACGGTTTTCACAGTTAATGGATTCAATGGATGCCCCGCCTGATGAGGTTCAGCAAGAGCAGATACGTTCATGGTTGATGGGTTGGAAGCAAGGCTCAGGGACTGCGGCGCATTACAATCAACGGTATATCAAAAATAAAGCTAACGAAGCATTTCTTAAATTACAAACAGGAATTGAAAAATAGATGGAAGATAAGTTGAGAAAGCTTTCAGCGAGTGATTCTGGAGAAGATGAGTTTATTTCTAAGTCAGGTTACTCTTTTTTCTTAACCGCTGATAAATGGGTTATTTCAAAAAGCATAACTGTTAATTTTAACTTAGTTGAAAACCTTGTTGATGTCAGTCTGCTCCTTCCGTTGAAAAAGGTTTTGGCGTTTTACGTGAGAAACTTTTCTTCAAGCCATGCAAGTAACATTTATGACCGTTTTAGGGACTATTTGAGGTTTAGTGAAAGCCAGTACATTACTGTTGAGAGTTTGATAAATTTTAGATCCTCTTTAGATAGGGAACATGAATGGTATCTGGGAACAATAAAAGGCTTTCTCAAAAAATGGCATGAACTCGGTTATGACGGTGTTTCTGATGAAGTTGTAGATTTGTTGGATTCATGGCGTTTAAAAGGTAACGTAAAAGGTGATGTGGTTAAGCGGTTAGACCCTGAGCAAGGCCCACTAACGGATGTAGAATTGCTAAACATCAATGAAGCGGCAGCAAGTTTGTATGAAGAAAATATGATAACAATCGATCAGTTTGCAATGGTTCGCTTGCTTAGTGCCACCGGTCGTCGTCCTATTCAGCTTTCTCACATGAAACTAAAAGATGTCATGCATGGAAGTAACAAAAACCAAGGCCTTGCTTATGTATTAAATATCCCTAGAGCAAAACAGCGTGGAGCTGGCTTTAGAGAGTCATTTAAGCAGATGCAGGTTACTGAGGATTTATGGCGCATTCTGGATTTGCAGCGTTCAATTGTGATTTCAAAGTTTGAAAATAAGTTTGGTAAGATTGATGACAAAGTTATTTTGGAACTCCCTCTTTTTCCAGATTACAGATTGTTAGATAAATACATTAAGCTTAACCAGATGTTGAGTGATTTATCCTTGGATGTTTTGCATTGTGAACGATTGGAATTTTCCAAAGCTGCGGATGCAGTTGTTCAAAAAGCCGAGGTTATGTCAGAAAGAACCGGTGAGCTGATAAACATCAATGCGCAGCGTTTTAGATACTCTGTGGGAACGCGTGCGGCCAGAGAGGGTTATGGAGCGCTTATAATTGCAGAGTTGCTTGACCATACTGATACGCAGAACGCTCAAGTTTACGTGGAAAATGTCCCTGAATATGCACGAAAAATAAACGATAAAGTCGGTCACCTGCTTGTCCCTTATGCCAATGCATTTAGGGGTATCATTGTAGATGATGAGGGTGAAGCTCGAAGAGGAAAAGACCCCTCAAGCCGTATAAGGTTAAATCCGCATGAGAATGTGGGTACATGCGGTAGTTATGATTTCTGTGGTTCCAGAGTGCCAATACCTTGCTACACATGTAATCACTTTCAGCCTTGGTTGGATGCTCCACATGGAAAGGTTCTTCAAGACTTAATTGAAGAGCGTGAAAAAGTATATCAACAAACAAATGACCTTGCGATTGCCTCCGTTAATGATAGAACAATAATAGCAGTGACAGAAGTAGTGGCGCTCTGTAAAGAGCGTAGGGAGGCTGCGAAGCATGGCTGATATATTTCATTTTACTCCTAAAAAAGAACTTGATGCAGCTAGAAATCTTAAAGAGTTTATCGAGCTTTGCAAAAATAGATTAACTGTTTTTGGTGCGGATCTAAACTGGGATGATTGGGCATGGCCGAAAGTGATTAATTTCACTAAAGTTGGTATTAAATCTAGAGGCGTAAATCCTAACTCTGATTTGTTGGCACCTGAGTTTATGGATTTTGCGAAAGCTTATTTTCGATATCAACAAGGGCACAAGCCGACAGATGCAAAAAACGAAATGCGCGCGCTTCGATGTGTTGAGCAAGCGCTTATAAAGCGCTATGGTTCAGCAGATATTTCCAAGGTTTCAATTTCTGATTTAGATGAAGCTAGTCTGGTTGCTAGGCAAAGTTATAAAAACGCAGCAACTTACCATGCCGGTCGAGAAATTGAACGGCTGGCTAAGTTTGTAACAGATAAAAACCTAGTTCCTGGAAAGCTAGACTCATGGAAAAACCCAATAAAACGTGCGAATGATCGAGTCAATACCGGGCAAAAAGCCAAGGCAGATCGAGAAAAGAAACTCCCCTCCTCGGATGTGCTTGAGGCGATGGCGGAGATATTTGCTTCAAACCCTGAAAACCCTAAAGATATCTTTACATCATCAGTATTTGCGATGTTAATGTGCGCTCCATCACGTATCACTGAAATCTTGCTTTTGCCCGTTGATTGTGAAATTGAGGAAAAAGACAGTCAGGGTGATATTCAATATGGCTGGCGATTTTATTCTGGGAAAGGCTTTGGCGGTGATATCAAGTGGATACCAAAAGTTATGGTGCCAGTCGCAAAAGAAGCGATTGCAAGAATAAAATCGTTAACAGCTCCTGCTCGTGATTTAGCTAAATGGATTGAAGACAACCCAAGAAGTTTCTATCCGCACACTGGATGTCCGAAAGTTGATTCAGCTGCAAAATTAACAGCGATTGAAGTTGCATTGGCTTTAGGTCTAGTTGCAAGGGATAGTAAGTCAGCTCAATCTTCATTACATGGAATGAAGTTAAAAAAATGTGATTACAGCTACAGCCTAGGTGAACTTTGGAATGGCTATGTCATGAAACGACAACCTGAGGGGTTTCCGTGGCTGTCGAAAGAGCAAGCCATTAAGTACAGTAATGCCCTTTTTTGCATGACGAGAAACCTACTGACTGATCATAAAATAAGCTCGCCGGTTATTCTATGGGCACCAACAAATAATGTTTTCAATAACGATTTATCACCAAGAGAGTCATTAAATCAAGAGTCGCACCAAAGCATTTTTGATCGCTATGGCTATAAAGATGCTCAAGGCAATAGATTAAAAGCGACTTCACATCAAATGCGCCACCTTTTGTCTACGATTGCTGAACGCGGTGGTATGGCGCAAGATGATTTAGCTAAATGGGCTGGACGAGCCGACGCAAAACAAAACCGTGTTTATAATCAAATGAGTGAATTTGAAATGGTTGTACGTGCGGAGCAGTTCGATCCATCAAAATCATTGTTTGGTCCAGTGGGTGAAGCTAAAAAGCACATCCCGATTACGATTCAAGAGTTCAATACCCTAGAAAAAGGGACGGCTCATGTCACTGAATATGGTTTCTGCGTCCATGACTACACTATTTCGCCTTGCGACAAGTACCGTGACTGTTTGAACTGTGCGGAGCAGGTATGCGTTAAGGGTGAGGAAGAGAAGCTGCGCCGAATAAAAGCGCAATTAGCGGAAGTTGAAAAGCAGTTTAAGGCATCTGAAACAGCTATCAATGAAGGTCTAGCCGGTGCTGATCGCTGGTATGAATATCATCAGCACACACTGACTCATTTAAAACAACTTGTTGAAATCCTTGAAGACCCTAGCGTGCCTGACGGTTCGTTAATCAAACTCTCAAATGACAAATCTTTTTCACAAACAAACCGAGTGTTACGAAACAAACATGGTGAAAACAGGTTAAAACAAGACCAGCAGAAATTAGCTGAGCAAGCGAAGTTACTTCTTGGAGGTGGTCTTGGCTAAGCATTTATCAAAAAGAGACATTGAGGCGGTTGTTAGCCATATTCTTGGTTGGGGTGATGAGAAACTCACTTGGGATGCGGTTCTTGATGCGATTGAATCTCTGATCGGCTTTAAACCCACGCGTCAGACCTTATATGCAAACCAAGATATTCGAGATGCGTTTAAGTCCAGAAAAGCAGGAATAAGGCAGCGAGGACATGATAAACCAAAGCCTAGCAATTTGAATATTGCGGCAGATCGCATCGCTTACCTTAAAGCGGAAAATGAAATGCTCAAACAAAAAAATGCGGCGTTAATGGAGCAGTTTGTTAGATGGCAGTACAATGCATATAAATACGGATTGACTGAGGCAAAACTAAATGAGCCTTTGCCGATGATTGATCGAGAACGAACGGAATAAGAGACTATAAATTGAACGCAGTAGAAATTGAACAGGCCGTTTCACAGTTAGCTGGGCAGGACTTTGATGCTGAGAATTTTCCGTATGCTTTTTTAGAAGCTTTTGGAAATAAAGAAACGACGATAAAGCGTTTAAAATCTGGCTCTACTAATGCATCAGATATTAAGGGTGGTGTACTTCAGCGTAACAACATACATATTGCAACCAGTGAAGCTGATGCTGTTTCGTCGATTTTAGGTATGCTGCGCAATAGCCCTGCTACCAAAAAAGGTAAGGTTAAGTATATTCTTGCAACTGATGGCGTTGAGTTTCAGGCCGAAGACTTAACTAACGGTGAAACGGTTGCCTGCGAATATAAAGACTTCCCCAATCATTTCGGCTTCTTTCTACCACTTGCAGGGATAACCACCGTTAAGCAAGTTCGTGATAGTTCGTTTGACATCAGAGCAACCAGCAGATTAAACCGGCTCTATATTGAGTTGCTTAAAGACAATCCTGAATGGGGTAAAGCAGAACGCCGCCATGACATGAATCACTTCATGGCTCGTCTGATTTTTTGTTTTTTTGCTGAAGACACCGATATTTTCAACGGTAAAGGTCTCTTTACACAAACCATTGAACAAATGTCAGAGAGGGATTCATCCAATACACATTTGGTAATCAGCGAAATCTTCCGGGCAATGAATACTAAAACTGAGGATAGAGAGCTTGCTAAGCTTCCACGCTGGGCTAATGGCTTTCCCTATGTGAACGGTGGCTTGTTCTCAGGCAGTACCGATACGCCAAAATTCAGCAAGATTGCACGCTCATACCTAGTCCATATCGGAAACTTAGATTGGCAAAAAATAAACCCAGATATTTTTGGTTCAATGATCCAAGCGGTGACGGATGATGATGAACGCGGCGAGTTAGGTATGCACTACACCTCCGTGCCGAATATCCTGAAGGTCTTAAATCCGCTGTTTTTAGATGATTTGAGAGAGAAGCTTGAAGATGCCGGTGACAATCCGCGAACACTTTTAAATTTGCGTAAACGCATTTCAAAAATCCGTGTTTTTGACCCCGCTTGTGGTTCGGGAAACTTCTTAGTAATTGCTTATAAGCAATTACGTGAGATTGAAAATGAGATCAATACTCGACGTGGAGACAAAGGCCGTCGTTCCGAGATCCCAATTACCAACTTTAGAGGCATCGAACTCAGAGACTTTGCTGCTGAGATTGCGCGGTTAGCACTAATTATTGCCGAATACCAATGCGATGTTGTTTACCTTGGTCAAAAAGAGGCACTAGCCGAATTTTTGCCATTGAATTCATCAAACTGGATTATCCAAGGTAATGCATTGCGCCTAGATTGGCTGAGCATTTGCCCTCCAACAGGCACTGGCGTACAACTGAAGGCCGATGATCTATTTGAAACGCCTTTAGATCAATCTGAAATTGATTTTGAGAATGAAGGTGGAGAGACTTATATTTGTGGGAATCCACCATTTTCAGGAACACGTAAGCAAACGACTGAACAAAAAAGTGATTTAGAAAAGATATTATCCAAATATACCAACAAGTGGAAAAATGCTGATTATGTTGGTGGCTGGTTAATAAAAGCTGCAGAATATAGCTCTAAAGCTCCATGTCGCTTTGCATTCGTAGCTACTAATAGCTTGTGTCAAGGGCAACAAGTACCAATCACTTGGAAAATATTAAATTCTTTAGGTTTTTTCATCAGGTTCGCTCACCTTTCTTTTATTTGGTCAAACCTTGCTCAAAATAAGGCCGGTGTAACAGTAATCATTGTTGGACTAGATTCTTATTCTTCTGGCAAAAGATATTTATATTCAGATGAAAGTGTTAAAGACGTTGACCACATAAACCCCTACTTAACAGATCATAAAATTAAAATTATTGAGGCATCCAAAACCCCATTGTTTTTAACTAAAAAAATGGATTACGGAGTCTACTATTCCAAATCTCAGGGGCTGATTCTTAATTCTGATGAAGCAAAAAACCTTCGAGAACAAGGTTTTCCTGAACATATGCTGAAGCGTTTTCTTGGTTCAAATGAATTTATCAAAGGTCTAGAGAGATATTGTCTTTGGATCAGTGAGGAAGAATTAAAGGGGGCTTTGGCTTTTTCTGAGGTGTCAGAACGCATCAATAGCGTCCGTCAAGAAAGATTATCAACAAAAGATAAAGCAGTGAATAAACTAGCAGGTAAACCTTATCAATTTCGAGAGCGTAAAGGCGAACTGAATAAAATTTTAGTGCCAATTGTCTCATCAGAAAATAGAGAGTATTTGCCTGTAGGGATGGCTGGAAAAAGTGTAATACCAACCAATAAAACATTCTATGTTGAAGAACCTTCGCTTTGGCAATTTTCTATTCTTTCTTCTAAGTTACATTTATCTTGGATTGCTGCGATATGTGGGCGACTTGAAATGCGATACTCATACTCAAATACACTTGGATGGAATACCTTTCCAATCCCTATTCTTACTGAAAAGAATAAGTCTGATTTATCAGTAACGGCGGCTGAAATCCTTCTTGCAAGAGAAAAATCATTTCCTGCATCAATATACGATATGTATGAACCAGAAAAAATGCCAGAAAATCTTCGTTTAGCCCATGAACGCAATGATGAAGTCTTAGAGCGAATCTATATCGGTCGTCGCTTTAAAAACGACACTGAACGCCTTGAAAAGCTATTTGACTTTTACACTAAAATGACTGAAAAGAAAGGAGCGTAGTTTTGGCGGATTATGTGATGTTTCAGATGTGGTCCGACTATAGGCAATACCTAATTGACTCGCATATGTTTTATTTTGACCAAGCAAATTCTAGACTACTTTCTCAATTCCAAAATATTGATGATGAAGCAAAGGCTGAAGCTGATAAATGGTTAGAAGACAATCAACATCGTTTTGATCCTGAACGGCACGATCCAAGTGATTTTTATGAAAAAGCTCTCGACCTCGGTTGCTCGTTTTACGAAATGTTATCGGATATGGAAGAAAGAACGCGTTTAAGTGTTCTGGCAGGTATGTTCCATGAATGGGATAAGCAGTTAAGAGTGTGGTTGTCCAAAGAGGTCAATCATTGGCATCGAGGAGAAAATACTAAGCTTCAGATTTGGAAAAAAGACTTTCCAAAGGTCATGGATTTACTCGAAAGTTTTGGATGGGATATAAAAAGCACCGACTTTCATCAAAAACTCGATGCTTGTCGCTTAATTGTTAATGTTTATAAGCATGGTAATGGCGGCTCTTTTAATGATTTAAAACAAAACTATCCTCAATACTTAGAATCAGGAATTAACACCTTGAATCCATTTACAGGGGTTAATCATGATTACAGGGACTATAGCTACCTAAAGATCACTGATGCAGATATCCAGGAAATGTCAGATGCAATTATCGAGTTTTGGCAGAATGTTCCCGAAAATGTATTTCAATCCCAATTTACAAGTCCACCCCAATGGTTTTTTGATGCCATTCAGCGTGATAATTCAAATTAAAACGAAGAGACCTTAGTGTTATGACAGCTGAAAAACATATCCCGTCCGTTTCCGTAAACTACGCTGCCAATGGTAGCTCTAAAAAATCCAATGAACTCGGCATGCGGGTTATGCAAGAGCGTGCTTATGAAAAGCGTGGTGAGCAGTACCTTTTGATTAAGTCACCACCTGCATCAGGTAAAAGCCGTGCATTAATGTTTATTGCTTTAGACAAACTCAATAATCAAGGTATTCGTAAAGCGGTTATCGTTGTACCAGAGAAGTCTATTGGAGCAAGCTTTAAGGATGAGCCCTTAACGCAGTTTGGCTTCTACTGGGATTGGGTTGTACAGCCAAAATGGAATTTGTGTAATGCACCGGGTGAGGATGGTGGTAAGGTCAACTCAGTCAAGGCTTTTTTAGATAGCGACGACTCAGTTTTAGTTTGTACCCATGCCACTTTCCGTTTTGCGGTTGATAAATTTGGCGTAAATGCATTTGATGATTGTTTGATTGCTGTCGATGAGTTCCACCATGTTAGTTCAAACCCAGACAACAAATTAGGCGCTCAGCTAGGTGAGTTTATTACCAGAGATAAAACGCACATTGTTGCTATGACTGGGTCATATTTTCGTGGAGATTCCGAAGCTGTTCTGTCGCCTGAAGATGAAGCCAATTTTGAAACTGTTACCTACACCTATTATGAGCAGCTCAATGGATATGAACACCTTAAAACTCTGGATATTGGTTACTACTTCTATACCGGCCCCTATTCAGATGAAATCCTCAAGGTGCTTGACCCAAATTTAAAAACAATCCTGCATATTCCAAATGTAAACTCCCGTGAAAGTACCAAGGATAAATTAAAAGAGGTTGAGCATATTCTGCATTCTTTGGGTGATTGGCAAGGAACCGATCCGGAAACAGGTTTTCACTTGATTAAACTAGCAGACGGGCGTGTTTTGAGAATCGCTGATTTGGTCGATCCTGACCACCAAGCGACTATTCAGGCAAGTTTACGCTCTCCTAAAACCAATAAAGACCGTGATTACGTTGATATGATTATTGCCCTGGGCATGGCCAAAGAAGGTTTTGACTGGATATGGTGTGAGCATGCTTTGACCGTTGGCTATCGTTCTAGTTTAACTGAGATTATTCAAATCATTGGTCGTGCAACGCGTGATGCCGAGGGTAAAACCCGTGCTCGTTTTACTAACTTGATTGCAGAACCGGATGCTTCAGAGGAAGCGGTAACAGATGCCGTGAATGATACTTTAAAAGCGATTGCAGCCAGTTTGTTGATGGAACAGGTGTTAACCCCAAAATTTGAATTTAAGCCTAAGAAGCCTAATTCAGGGCCAACAGAAGGCTTTGATTATGGTGAGGGTGGTTATGACCCTGAAAAAACCAATGTCGGTGTTAATGAAAAAACCGGTCAGTTTGAAATCGAAGTCAACGGTTTGATCGAGCCAAAAAGTGATGATGCCAAACGAATCTGTATAGAAGACCTCAATGAAGTCATTGCTTCCTTTGTGCAGGATAAAACCTCTTTGGAACGTGGTTTGTTTGATGAGGAAGTCGTTCCAGAAGAATTAACGCAGATTCGGATGGGTAAGATTGTTAAAGATAAATATCCGCACCTTGATGACGAAGATCAAGAAGCGATTCGTCAACATGCTATTGCCGCCTTCAATATTACGCAACAAGCCAAAGATGAATTGAATAAAACTAATGGTGATGATTCTGAAGCTTCCAATACGGCCTTTATTAAGGGAGTTCGTAAGTTTGCAATGGATGTGAAGGAGTTGGATATTGATTTGATAGACCGTATCAACCCATTCAGCGAGGCCTACTCCATTTTGGCGAAATCCTTGGGTGAAGAGAGTTTGAGGAAAATTGCAGCCATCATTAATGCTAAGAAAATTCAATTGAGCGAAGAAGAAGCACGTGAGCTAGCTATGCGTGCTGTTCAATTTAAGAAAGAGCGTGGCCGATTGCCAGATATTACTTCACAGGACGCTTGGGAACGCCGTATGGCAGAAGGTATTGCTTTCCTACAACGCAAAGTACAGGAAGTGCAAAATGGCTGATAAGTCGAATTCTGATATTCTTGCTGAACTTGGGGTTGAAGTTGAAACCAAGAAAAAAGCCACCCTTACTCCAAAACAAGAGCGGATTATTGCAGGCTTTGAAGAAATTCAGAAGTTTGTAGAAGAACATGGTCATGCACCACAGCACGGTGAAGATAAAGATATTTTTGAGCGTTTATATGCGGTGCGCTTGGATCAAATTAATAAACAAAAAGAGTGTTGTGAACTTGTTAAGGAACTGGATTATCAAGGTCTATTGTTGAGCGATAGTGTTGATGCCGTGTTTGAGAACGTCTTGGAGAGTGATGTCGATATTTTAGCTGAGCTGGGTATAGAGGCGGAGCCAGCTAAAGATGATATTACTGTTCTTAAACATGTGAAGTCGAGTTTAGAAAAGAAGAGGGATAAAGCAGATGAAGTTGGTTCGCGTGAGCCTTGTAAGGATTTTGAAAAATTTAAACCCCTTTTCGAGGCAGTACAGCGGGATATTGAAGCAGGAATAAGAAAAACCATACCGTTCGATAAAGATGGTTCCATTGAAGAAGGTAACTGGTTCATTTTGTCTGGGCAAAAAGCTTATGTTGCTTCAGTGGGTGAGCAATTTATTGGTAAAGACGGCCGCAAAGAATATCGTCTAAGAGTGATTTTTGATAATGGTGTAGAAAGCAACCAGCTAATGCGCTCACTACAAAAACGACTATGGGAAGATGAAACTGGCAGACGCATCAGTGATTACAGCTACGGTCCATTATTTGATAACGTGGCAGATGAAGAAGATTCAGCTTCTGGCACTATCTATGTGCTGCGAAGCAAGTCTGAACACCCTAAGATCGCTGAAAACCGTCAAATAGTTCATAAAATTGGTGTAACGGGCGGTGATGTTAAAAAACGTATTGCTAACGCTAAGATCGATCCTACATTTTTAATGGCAGATGTTGAGATTGTGGCAACTTATCATCTATATAACATCAATCGCACCAAGCTCGAAAGGTTACTACATAGCTTCTTTGGTGACGTAAAACTTAATATAGAAATTATTGACCGTTTTGGGCACCCAGTGATCCCGCAAGAATGGTTTCTGGTGCCGCTGTTTATCATTGAACAGGTTGTTGAAAAAATTACAGACGGGACGATTCAAGAATTTGCATACGATCCCATCACTACAACATTGGCTAGATTAAGTTCTTAAAGAAATGCTTGTAAAAAATAAGTATTTGCTCGATTTAGAAATCGTTTGAAGTAATCAGAGGGCAGAATTAGACTAAATTCTGTCCTGGTCACTTTGAGGAGTGAAGGAGTATATAAGCGCATTAATATATTCTATTGTTGGTTGAAGTAAAGCGCTACATTTGCCTTCTTGGAAAGTCGCATGCTCACAAATCTTAATTTCTTTTTTTACGCCGTTTCCTTTAGCTTTTCTGATACTTTTTTCAATTAGGCCATTTGTTGCTCTTTTAAGGGCACGGCATTCTTGTTCATTCATTTCGTCGTGAACTTTTGAGAACTCACTCTTAGTTATTCTTATGGGAATAGTAAGTTTTTTCTCTTCAATTATTTGGGTTATGATTTTGTGATTCATTAACCTCACTAGCTTTAATGGGAGAATGCTGTTGATGTTGTAATTGTATAGCCCAACCATGGGTGCGATGATGAGTTCGTTTTTAATGCTCATGTTATCCTCCTAGAAAAAGCATTAGGTTACCCGCCATGTTTTCGTCAGTCACGACCATTTTGTTATACTTGCTAGATTTTTTTATTCTCAAAATGTATACATTTTGAGAATTATGCTTTTACATTATTATTTTATGTCTTATAATTTAATTCTCGAAAAGTTTAAGAGGTTTTGATAATGGCGATTGTGGGATATGCTCGTGTTTCAAGTGTTGGTCAAAAATTAGACGTGCAACTTGAAAAGCTGAAGACATATGGTTGTGAAAAGATCTTTGAAGAAAAAGTGAGTGGAACGACTGCTAACCGTGTTCAGTTGCATCGGTGCCTGGAATATCTGCGTGAGGGTGATAGTCTTGTTATTACCAAGTTAGACCGTTTGGCTCGGTCTACTTTTCACCTCACCCAAATTTCCAACCTTCTTGAAGAGAAGTCTGTCGATTTTGTTGTGCTGGATCAGCAGATTGATACATCAACTCCAACCGGTAAGTTGCTTTTTAATATGTTGGCCAGTATTGCTGAATTTGAAACGGAGATTCGGAAAGAGCGACAGCTTGAAGGCATTGAAAAAGCTAAATCGAAAGGTGTGAAGTTCGGGGCAAAGAAAAAACTTACTGAGCAAGAAATTGAACAGATGACTCAAGAGAGAGAGGCAGGTGTTTTGGTAAAAGACTTAGCTAAAAAATATGGGATTAGCATTCCTAGTGTTTACCGTTTGATTGGAGGTGAAATGGATTTACAGAGAGCTTTAAACTCAGTTGGCAAAACTTGCTTCGTAAAATATTACGAAGAGTTTGCTTCAGACAAACCTGTAGAGGATATTGTCGAGATTTTGCTAAACAAGGAAGGTTATGCGGAAACTGCCAGTCGAACTAGAGTCAATAATGCGAGAAAGATTATTCGACAAGGTTTAAGTGCTGAGGCTTTAGGCACGGTAATCAGCTCAAACCATGCATTGGTTGCCGAAGAAATAAAACAAAAGGCGATCAGGGTTTTAGAGTCCAATTAATGAGATGAATCGCCCACTAATTTTGTAAACACTTTTGACTCATAAGATAATGACCTAAAAGGAGAGTCAAAATGAGTATCGATCCAAGCAGCCATTTTTGACTAGGACGGCTTCTGAAATAATATTTCCCATTCATTTGGTCTTTACAAGCCGTTAAAAAAACAAAAAACTTATTATCGGACTTTAGTGTGCAGATAAATACTATTCAATATCTTTTGAAAAGTTTCTTGTGATACACCTTCTCCTATGTCTTTAATCCTTTTATTTAACCGGCAAGGGCAACGCTTAAGCCGTTTACCGCTCTCACATATACAGCGAGTAGAGTTAATAATATCAGGCGAATCAGTCAAAACCTTCAGGCCAAAAACCACCCCATGTATATCATTAACTTTAAACTGTTTTTTCAGCTCATTAACAATACCTAGTGTCCCATGCTCGACCTCTCCGAACACAAAAGGAATATCATGATTAAGCTTCAAAAAAACAGCATACAAGTAAGGCTCAATTTGCGAATTATAAAACCCTAGCAAATCACCCTTCAGGTGAAACAGCTCCCGTTCCAGTTCAAAAGGAACCCCCAGACAAAAAGATGATTGCCCGTCAGGGTTCGTATGAAACTCTGGCGTCTTTGGGATTTTATTTCCGTTTTCGAATACAACTGGCGGAACCCTTGGGTAACCCTTCAATATTTGAATTTCAATAACGATTGTTTCGTCAACCAATGGATAACCGTCGTTCTTCAGATAGACATCAACAGGCCCTCTAAGGACGCACAAAACTTCTGCACCATCCCCAGCGAACCTTCTCAGACCCTTATGCTCCCTCTGAAGTTCTTTGATGCCTGGTATCTCAGTCACACGCTCGGCTCCAAGGTGATGCTTTGGGTGTGTTAACAACGCCAGGCACAGGTCTTTGTTGAGATCCAATTCCACACTCTTTTCTAAGTGCTGCTAAATCTGGCTCCAAGCCAAAGCCTTCTTTAAACACTGTAGAAATTGACTCCATGGAAACCTCTTCTTCAGCCAAGTAACTTAGATCCTGGTTAAGTTGGTTTACCCACGCTCTAAAGTGACTAATAAGCGTCGGCTTCTCCTCCCATTTGTCCGCGAAGTTTTCACTTGGTTTAACAGGATTCGGAACCTCGTACTTAGGTCCACTGTTAATAAATTCAGACAGGCCTTGAACGGTTTTAACCAAAGCCTCTTCCAAGGTTGCCTCACCGGAATATGACTTGGCCGCAATCGTAGAAATAATAATTGAAATAGGCTTTAAATCCGTATTCTTATTCTTTTCTGAATAGTACTCGTCTCTATGCTTTTTCAAAATCTGCACAGTTTTTTGCAGTGGTGTTTTCTCGCCTGCGAATCTAGGGACCTTATCTATACGAGCCTCTAAAGTAGCACGGGCAACTCGCCCATGAGCTTGATCAGATTGTCTTTTAAACCATTTAGCGTACCCTTCAGGATTGCTCTGTGGCCACTCATTATTGATAGTTGAGTAATTTGAGGGATCATTATTATCCGTTATAGCTATCGAGTAATCTTGATAATTTTCATCACGTAAATCATTGTATGATTCGCCATAATATGATTCCATTGAAAGAGCTACTTCACGTCGCTTTTCTTCACTTTCAGGAATGCACGGAACAATATCCAAATGGAAGGATGGCGTAGAAGAATATTCTATTGTCCAACACCGTCTTTTTTCTTCTACATCGCGCTTAAATCCATTCGACTGAACGTACTCGCTAAGAACGTCTTTTACAATTGTTTTTAATTGCATTTGACTATGGGTTGTTTTGTCGATCTTCTGTCTGAGCTTGCAGCCAAGGTCTATATCGTAAGCTGCATCATTTCCCATAGGTTTTATCGCTGTTCCTAAAGCAAAAGAGCCTTGAACAAATATATGTGGGTCATATTGGTTTAACAGAGGGTGCTTCTCTATAAAATCAGTTAGTGCATCATAGCGTTGTTCTGCTTCATCATAAGCAGACTTGGGAATATCTAAATCCTTTGACAGGCTTTCTAAAATTTTATTTCTGGTATTCATGATATTTGTATCCTATTTTATCCTTGTAAGAACGCTTTTATTTCAGCGCTTTTATATGTGAATTCTCGCCCTGCTTTACTTAACATGTCGCCAATGATTTTGGGGTCGTCTAAAGCAATTGGCGCGTCTGTTTCAAAATTCAGGCGTAGTATTTGATCTGGTTCAAGTAAGAGCCCTGACATGTTTTGGGCAGACTCGCTTTGCATAGATAGAATGTAGCTGATGAAATCAGTTACACCCCATCCTGAAAGCATACCCCACATTTTCTTTTGTTCTACACCGTATTCTTTTTTTGCATGCCCCGTCCCTACGGACAATATCTTCATGTCATCCAGGTCGATGTTTAATCTCTTTTTGGCATCAATTATCGCAACCAAAGTAGGATTGTTTGCCCATAGGCCACCATCAGACAGTAGATATTCGTCAACCTTGTGAGGATCAAAGTATGTTGGTGCTGAACACGAAGCAAGAACTGCATCAGCAACCTTTACATCTTTGTCACGGTAAAACCCAGGGTCATAAGCAGACTTAAATACATGAACGCCGCCATTGCCAATATTGCTTGCAGGTATAAGAAGCGGCTTGTTTATTTCGCCAAGACGTACATTTCCAAAAACATCTAAAAGGACTCCTCTCAGGTTCGAGCCTTTATAAATACTGTTGTATGCCTGAGAGGAAAACCACTTGCGGCTAAATATCTTGCCGCCGTGCTCGCTGTATAGCTTCACTATGTCCGACATAGGGATTTTAAGTGCTACTGCCGCCGCTATAATCGAGCCCGTACTTGTTCCTGCGATAAGGTTAATGGATTCAGATAAATCTATTTGAAGATCTTTCTCTATTTTGGAAAGTATATGCGCTGCATATACGCCTCTGATACCACCGCCATCGATGGATAGAATGTTAAAAGGTTGGTTTTTCTCATTCACTATGTGAAAGTCCCATATTTTTAGGTTAAAAGGCCGCCAAAGCGCGACTCAAACCTATTAACAGTAGGAGTATCCGTCACATTTTTGGAGGGTGAGTTTCATAATTAATATTCATAATAATACTTATTGGGGTCTATTAAAATTAATTCAAGGTTAACTCATAAATTTATTTTGGCGCCAATTCTGGTGGTTCAAGTCTTATATGAATCAATCAAGCTTCAAATATTTGGCAATTTCGGCTTCTCACCATTAAGTCGCTGGTTTAACGTTTTTATTCATGCGGTTCTTGGTTCAGAAGGAGTAAAGGCGGATTGATTCATTTTTTACTTAAAAATACGTTAATTTGATGACCTAACATTTCTTTAACTGAATTGATGGAACGAAAAAAGCAAAGCATGTTTTATAAGTATTAGTACCCTCTTTTGACGGGTGTTTATCTATGGTCGTAGAAATGACGGATTTTGAGTTTTAAGTCGTAGATTTAACGTGGCGATGCAATTTATAAGAGAGTACTGTATTTAATAAAAACTTTACTTTATCTATGATAGTGTTAAAATATTTTACATAAATCATTGTAATATTAATATAACATTTTGAAATTAAAGGGAAAAAAAGGTATCAAGTAAGCATAACCTTTCTGAGTCTTACATGATGCGCTTGTTAAGTTAACGTCTGCATACTTCTACAAAAAAGCCTGCCTTAGAGCAGGTTTTTTTGTTTTAGGCTAAGAAATAATGCACTTTAATAGGTAATTTTAGGTTAACTAAAGTGGCTTATTGATTCCGTTTTTATTATATTGTTCACTTCAAGCTTTAATACTAAATAAACAGGATGATACGGCGTGGCGCAGTCCAAACAAGCTTTAATTAACAAACCAACAGTGTCCGAAAAAGAAGTCGAGCGTTTACTGGCTTATGATCTTTATTCCAAAGCTTTAGGAACGGTTTATACCCACGCTATATTTGGTTTGATCTTTGTATTTTTGTTTTATTCAAAAGTACCGTCTCCTTGGCTGATTGTTTGGGGAGGCATTTTGATGCTCAATATTTTGGTGCGGTTTGTATTTATTCGACATTGGTTAAAGGCCGATGAATCCACGCGTCAGAAGCCCTGGATGAAGCAAATGTCGCTCGTTACTTCGTTGGTAAATGGAGTGTTGTGGGGGATGACCGTCTTTTTCTTAGATTTTGAAGCTTTGCCATTCGAGTCCTTAGCGGTAAGTATTATGGTGTTTGGTTTAGCAGCTGGATCGGCGGTTTATGCAGCTTATTTTCTGCCGGCTTTCTATTTGTCTTCGGTGCCTTACTTGGGCAGTTATATGCTGTATCACTTCGAAAAACTCACCTATGAATCGATGTTAATGGTTTTGATATTAGCGGTGTTTGCCTTAATGCTGTATGAACAAGCGCGCCAGCTTAATTTCACACATCGAAAAAATATCTTGCAACGACTCGAAAATGATGAACTTATTGAAAGTTTAAAAGAGTCCAACCTAGGGTTTAAAAAAGCCTCTAACACCGACTTTTTAACCGGTATTCATAATCGCCGTCATTTTGATGAGATGATTAAACGCGTATGGAAAAGCCACCTGATTGATGAGAAACCGGTGAGCATTATTATGTGCGACATCGATAACTTTAAAGATTTTAATGATCAATTTGGCCATCAGTCCGGTGACAAGGTGTTGGTGGAGGTGACCCAGCTAATTATCCAGAATGTGGGTTACAGTGATGCGTTACATCGTTATGGTGGAGAAGAGTTTATTTTAATTTTGCCCGAAACCAATTTGACCAAGGCGACCGCATTGGCCGAAAAATTAAGGCAAAAAATTGCAGCTATGTCATTTGATGTTGGGCAAGCGGAACAGGGTATCACTATGAGTTTTGGTGTGAGTTCGCGCATACCTTTTAATATGAACGATTATGTCGAGTTAATCGCAAAAGCGGACGCGATGCTTTATAAAAGCAAACAGTCGGGTCGTAATCAGGTGAATGTAAAATAGTTAGGTCGATTTATCTTAGAATCAAAAAATAGCATTAGAAAGTTAAGCTTTAGTTGGGCTGGTCGTTAAAGAGTTAGAGGTAAAATATGAGCACGCAAAACGATATCACCCCAGCGGTTAAATATTTCTTTAAATCTTTAGAGCGACGATCCGATGCATTGAAAAATGCCGAGCGTTTAACGGAAATTCGCTATCAAGATGTACCGATTGATGAAGTCGAGCAGTTTTTTCGTACCATCAAAGCCCAGAACATTTTCATTAATACGGTGGGGGTGAATGGCAAGCGCGAGTCGACGATTTTAGCGAAAGCTATTTTTAACCTAAACCAGATCGTGCGAGTTTATTACAGCATTAGTTTTGATGATACTCAGAGCGGTTTTCTGCGTATTCGCCCAGATGTTGAGCATCAAACTATAGTAGTAGAACGTATTCATGGGATTCGACCTCGTCCTGAAGTGTTGTATCAGTCGCCTGACCAATTAAAAATTGTGCGTTATATGACACGCTGGTTATTGCGCCGAATTGACTGGAATAAAACCAAGCTTAATAACTTGGAGCTTTATAAGCAGTTTGTTGAAGTGCGACGTGAAGAGCATGAAGCCCAGTTACGTGAGCAGATTGAAGGCGTGGTTGAGGAAATGGTGGAGCCAAAAACCAAGGCAAAAACTTAGTCTAGTCAGGCTTTGGTTGAATGGCTTGTGTCTGTTAAGTTAATGGCGACGATTAACGGCCATATCAGCTAAAGCAATCAAAGCCTGTTTGTATTGCGAATCAGTAATGGTGGCTAGAGCTTGCTTAGCTAATTCAGCTTCTTGCTGGGCTTTGTTTTGGGTAAACTCGATCGCACCGGTTTGTTTGATAATGTCGGTTACCTCTTTAAGCAAAGCAATACCGTCAGTTTCGATCGCACGTTTAACAATTTCTTTTTGGGCTTTTTCGCCGTGTTGCATGGCATAAATTAAAGGCAAGGTCGGTTTACCTTCGGCTAAATCATCCCCAATGCTTTTGCCAAGTTCTTCTGTGCTAGCGGTGTAATCGAGTACATCATCAATTAATTGAAACGCGGCACCTAAATGACGCCCATAAAGTGCAAAGGCTTTCTCAAGCTCAGGCTGTTGAGTTAAAACCGGCCCCATTTGAGCAGCGGCTTCAAATAACTTAGCGGTTTTTCGATGAATGACTTCCATATAGCGTGCTTCATCCGTATCGGCATCGTGACAGTTGAGTAGTTGTAAAACCTCGCCTTCTGCAATCACATTGGTGGCTTCCGACATAACTTGCATGATGCGCATGATGCCGGGTTCCACCATCATTTCGAATGAGCGTGAATACAAAAAGTCACCCACCAATACACTGGCGGCATTGCCCCAAACTTCATTGGCCGTTTTTTTACCACGACGCGTGTCAGACTCGTCCACCACATCATCGTGCAGTAGGGTTGAGGTGTGAATAAATTCGATGACCGCCGCCATAACAAGATGCTGGTTGCCCATGTAATGACAGGCGCGCGCGCTTAATAAAACAATGAGTGGGCGCAGACGTTTGCCGCCGTTATTGATAATGTAATGACCAATTTGGTTGATTAGAACAACATCAGACGCAAGCCGGTCAAGGATCAGTTGATCGGTGGCTGTAATGTCAGATTGAATCAGTTGGCGAATGTCATTCAGCGTCATAGTTATATATCTTAGGTTTGAAGTCGGCCAGTTGGGCAAATTTATCAGCATATAAACGATTGTGAAGTTTATTATGATTCGAGGCCTTTGGAAAGGTTTTGAACAACTTTGTCGGTTTTTTTATACAATTGATTTAAATTTAATGCTCACCAGGCCTGGTCGTTTGGCAGACATAAAATATTTGTGTAATTGCTTTGACCTGGCAAATAAAACTCTATATAATCCCGCCTTTACTGTAGCGATGACTCGATCTATTATCCGAATCGTCCAAATGAACAGAATTTTCAATCCGGGAGATGTAC
>NZ_DATCSL010000024.1:0-24352 GCF_036568485.1 Thiomicrospira sp. | reverse complement strand
TTCAATTCCATTACTTTATTACTCCTGACAATTGCACTTGCTAATTGATTCCTCTAGGATACCTTTTTTTACTCTTATTCTAAAGTGACAAACGTCGAGATGAGCAAATCCTCTAGCCAACACACCCCAATGATGCAACAGTATCTTGCGATTAAAGCCGATCACCCAGATCGTTTAGTGTTTTACCGCATGGGCGATTTTTATGAATTGTTTTTTGAAGATGCGGTTAAAGCCTCTCGACTGCTAGATATTACCCTCACCGCCAGAGGTCAATCCGCTGGCAGCCCGATTCCGATGGCGGGCATTCCCCATCACAGTGCGGAAGGTTATTTGGCCAAGCTGGTCAAACTAGGCGAATCAGTCGCGATTTGTGAACAAGTCGGCCTCGTGCCAGACAAAGGCCCAGTCGAGCGCAAAGTTGTGCGAGTTCTCACACCGGGCACATTAACCGAAGATACCTTACTCGAAGCGAATCAAGAAAACCTATTATGCGCTTGCTATCAGTTAGAAGATCGTTATGCACTGGCTTATTTAGATGTCGCCAGTGGTCGATTTGAAGGTTGTGAATTTGATGATCAAACCAGCTTTGAAGATGAGTTAAAACGCTTACAACCCGCCGAATGCATAGTAGCGGATCAACACGAACTTGAAACCCTGCTGAGCGAACAACCAGGCCTGGTGACTTTGCCCGGCTGGCATTTTGATGCCCAAAGTGCTTATCGTAAGATGACTGAACAATTGCAAACTCAAGATTTGATTGCGTTTGGCTGTGATGACAAACCAGCATTGGTGAGCGCCGCCGGTGCGTTGCTTTATTATGCGCAAACGATGTTACAAAACCAGCTGAAACAGGTTCAGAGCTTTCATACCTATTCCACTCAAGACTCACTGATTTTAGATGCGATTAGCCGACGTAATCTTGAACTAGACAGCAATTTAAACGGTGGCACCCATAACACCCTACTGAGCCTGCTCGACCAATGCAGCACGGCCATGGGCAGTCGATTGCTTAAACGTTGGTTGCTATTGCCTTTGCGCGATCAAGCCAAAATTAACCAACGCCTTAATAGTGTCGAAACCTTAATTAAACAAGATCAGGTTGATGCCCTTAAAGCCGAATTTAAGCCAATTGGAGATTTGGAGCGTATTTTAAGCCGCGTTGCATTATTCAGTGCTCGCCCACGGGATCTTTTACAACTAGGTCGTGCATTAAATCAACTGCCGAGCTTACAAAATCAACTTGCCAGCCTTGACGATACTGGACTCAAACTACTCAGCCAACGCATTGCTGAATTTCCAGGTTTAGCCGACACCCTGAATCGTGCGATTATCGATAATCCGCCCATGTTAATGCGTGATGGCGGTGTATTTAAACCCGGTTATGACGTGGAACTGGACGAGCTGAATAATTTAAAAAATGAAGCCGGTCAGTTTTTAATGGACTTAGAGCAAACCGAGCGCGAGCGCACCGGCATTTCTACACTGAAAGTCGGCTATAACCGCGTGCATGGTTATTACATTGAAGTTAGCAAACTGCAATCATCTCAAGTGCCGCTGGATTATGTACGTCGTCAAACCCTTAAAGGCGCCGAACGTTATATTATTCCGCAACTGAAAGCCTTTGAAGACAAGGTTTTAAGCGCAGGCGATAAAGCGCTCGCACGCGAAAAACAGCTTTACGATGAACTTTTGCACACCATCAACCAGTCTTTCAAAGCTCTGCAAACCAGCGCACAAGCTTTGGCGGAATTGGATGTCATCACTAACTTTGCCCAAAAAGCTCAACAACTGAATTTAACCCGCCCGCAATTAACCCAAGCACCAGGCCTGGTGGTTATCCAAGGTCGTCACTTAACGGTGGAAGCCTTAACCGACACACCGTTTATTCCAAATGACAGCGTGTTTGATGATCAGCGTCGATTGCAAATTATCACCGGCCCGAATATGGGCGGTAAATCTACCTTTATGCGCCAAACCGCGTTGATCGCGATCTTGGCACATATTGGCTGCTATGTACCGGCGGAGTCGGCTCAGATTGGTTTAATTGATCGTATATTCACACGCATCGGCGCGTCGGATGATTTAACCAGTGGTCGCTCGACCTTTATGGTCGAAATGACCGAAACTGCACATATCCTGCACCACGCCACCGAACAGTCGTTGATTCTAATGGATGAAATTGGACGCGGCACTTCCACCTTTGATGGTTTGGCTTTGGCTTGGGCGATTGCGGAACATATGGCCAAAAATGTGCGCGGCTATTGTTTATTTGCCACCCATTATTTTGAACTTACCGGCCTAACGGAGCAGTTTAAAAACACGGTTAACATCCATTTAAATGCGATTGAGCATCACGATAAAATTGTGTTTCTGCATCAAGTTCAAGAAGGCGCGGCATCAAAAAGTTATGGCTTGCAAGTCGCCTCACTGGCAGGCGTGCCGAAAAGCGTAATAGGACGGGCAAAAGAAATTTTGCAGGACTTAGAAACCCAATCTTCTACCCACTCATCTCAAAACACCACGGATAAGCCAACCACCAGGCCTGGTGCTTCTAAAACTCGAATCACCGAACCGAAAATTGAAGCTGAAATTCAATACGACCTCTTTAATTCGAGTACACCGCACCCCATATTAACGAAACTTGATGATATTTCACCCGATGAAATCACGCCAAAACAGGCGCTCGATTTACTTTATGAACTCAAAAAACTACGGTAATTAATAGGATAAATCATGAGCCAAGCTTTAATCGCCGATGTTAATGCGGATAACTTCCAACAAGTTGTGATTGATAACTCACATCAAATCCCGGTACTGATGGATTTTTGGGCGCCCTGGTGCGGGCCTTGTAAATCGGTGATGCCGATTTTAGAAAAACTTGCCGAAGAATTTGCCGGCTTATTTTTACTAGCTAAAGTGAATATTGATGATCACTCCGAGCTGGCCGATCAATTTGCAGTGCGCTCTGTGCCAAGCTTTAAGCTGTTTAAACAAGGTCAAATGATAGCGGAATTAAGCGGTGCACAGCCTGAATCTGCTTTTCGGGATTTATTAGAAGCCCATATAGAGAGGCCTTCCGACGCAATTCGTGCCCAAGCCCAACAAGCGTTTGTCGCCGGTCAAATGGATCAAGCGCTCGCATTATTAGGTGAAGCCGCTCAACTTGATCCGCTCAACCACAAAGTACACCTAGACTTAGTGCAAATGTATTTACAAACTGGTCACTTAGATAAAGCCACTAACCTGTTTAACAAATTACCGGATGAAGCTAAAAAATCGCCCGAAGGTAAGCCGATGTCGGTGATTCTGAGTTTTGCTGACATTATGCAAAATGCCGATGACATCCAGACTTTACAAACAAAACTAGCCGATAACCCGAACGATCCGGCCGCACTTTATGGTTTTGCGAGTATTTTAGTGATGCACCGTGAATACGAAAAAGCCATGCAAACCTTGCTTAAATTGTTTAGCGTAGATCGAAACTATGCCGAAGGCGGCGCGCAAAAAGGGCTGATTAAGTTGTTTGATATGCTCGCGGATCAAGCACCAGAACTGGTTAAAGCCTATCGCCGTAAGCTCCAAAGTTTACTTTATTAATGCACGATTGTTTTGCTACAATTCTCAGCCATATTAGAAAAAACTGAAATAAAACCAATCCACCGAGGCTATATACATGAAAAAATCGATTCTTCTTACTTGCGTATTGGGGCTGAGTTTTGGGCTAACCTCCATCGCTCAAGCTGAAAGCGAGGCTTTTAAAGCACCGCAAGACTTAAGCAAAATCAAACCTCAACAGCTTTGTGTGCATTACGCAGAACAAGATGAAACCGAGAAAAAACGTTTTTTTGAGCGCTTAGATACCTTGAGTTTACTTAGTCACAAAGACTATGACTTAATTCCACAAGGCAAGGTTGAAGTCGGCTCCTCCATGTGCGGCATGTACATGGGTAAAGGCAAGCCATTAGCTGAAGACGGCATCCAAATTCGTCCTTTAGTATTTAAGGTTGTGCATATTTATGACGATCTATATGTGGTTACACAAAGCGGCATGGTGATGGAAGTGCATGAACGCATCGAAGGCGAAATGCCGCCAACTCTTAATCAGCAGACCCCAAAAGTAGCACCACCGCCAATTTCACCTCACTGATCCAAAGCCAACTGACTTTGATTCTAAAGCCTAGGTCACTTTATGGTCTAGGTTTTGTTAGTTTCATCGCCCGTTGCAACCACCACAGACCAAGCACTGGTGCGCTCAATCACCTCGACTGAACATTGATAGACCGCTTCTATATTTGCTTGAGTTAAGACTGTCTCAACTGAGCCACTGGCAAAAACCGCACCTTCATGCATCAACAAAATCTTATCGGCAAATTGTGAAGCCAAGTTCAGATCATGCAAGACTGCGACCACACCCATATTTTGATCCGTAACACAGCGTTTCAAGACTTTAAAAACCTGTTGCTGATGCGCTAAATCTAAATTAGAGGTGCATTCATCTAACAACAAAAAACGTTCAGCATCTTGGCTGCGCGAGGTTAAGATTTGTGCCATCACGCGAGCTAAGTGTGTCCGCTGTTTTTCACCACCCGACAGAGTTAAATAATTACGCTGCGCTAGGTGAGCGACATCAAATAACGCCAAACATTGCTTCACCAAGGCTTCGGTTTGATCTCGTGAGGCATCCAATAAACCCAACGCCACCACTTCTTTTACCAAAAAACCAAACTCTAAATGAACTGATTGTGGCATCACCGCGCGCAACTTAGCTAATTCGCTAGCAGAATAAGCACTTAAGGGCTGCTTATTTAAAAAAACCTGCGACTGGAAACGGGGAATTTCGCCTGACAACACATTAAGCAAACTTGATTTTCCAGCGCCATTGGGCCCCAGTACCACCCAAAGTTCACCAGCTTTTACCTGTAAATCAATGTGGTTCAATATTTTTTTATCGTCAATCGCATAATCAACAGATTGAATTTCTAACATGGTCATCCCAAATCAAGCCACCAGGCCTGGTGGCTAATCTAAATAAGGATAGGTTTCCGCTTCAAGTGTTTCTTGGTAACTTTCAATGTTACCTGCCGCCAAGTCAGTACGATAAAAACGTGCAATATGAAACAGCGCTTCGCCTTCATTGACGAGTGGTAAATGCAGTTGACCAATGATAATGCCACTAATAGGCGACCACACTTCCACTTCTGACTCCCCAAACGGATCAGAAACACGCCCGAGTAGGGTTTGATCTTTTATCACGCGCTGGCCTTGCTTGACACTGGCGCGAAAAATACCATCCTGCGGCGCCCTAACCCAGGCTGAAGAGCGCGCCATAATCGGTTCGGCTGGCGGCGGTTTGCGCGATTTTGGCAACATCGCCAACTGGCGCATCACGCGCAAAATGCCTTGTACCCCACCCCGAATCGCAAGCTCGTCAAATCGTAACGCTTCACCCGCTTCATAAAGCAATACCGGAATCCCTTTTTTAGCCGCGGCTTCACGCAATGAGCCATCACGTAAATCCGAATTCAGAATCACCGGTGTGCCAAACGCACGCGCTAAATCTAGGGTTTGGGGGTCATCTAAATTAGCCCGAATCTGAGGCAAGTTAGAACGGTGAATCGCACCAGTATGTAAATCAATCCCGTGTGTTGAACGCTCAACGATTTCATCCAAAAATAAGCGCGCCACCCGTCCGGCTAGCGAACCTTTCTCAGACCCGGGAAAACTCCGATTCAAATCGCGACGATCGGGTAAATAGCGGCTTTGGTTGATAAAACCATGTAAATTCACAATCGGCACAGCAATTAAAGTGCCTTTAAGCTGGCGCAACCCAGGCACTTTTAGCAAGCGTCGAATAATTTCTACACCATTTAATTCATCGCCGTGAATCGCGGCACTGACAAACATGACCGGTCCAGCCTGGCGCCCACATAATACCTGTACCGGCATGGTAATTGGGCTGTGAGTGTAAAGTTTGCCCACCTCTAAATCGACGGTGCGGCGTTCACCCGGTTGAATCGTTTGACCGCCCAGCGTGATCGGTGAATTCTTACGTCGTTTAGGCGACGAGGAATCGGAGGCCATCAGCCTTTGCCTTTGGTTTGAGTCTTGTTCGGCTTGGCGGTTTTTTCGACGAATCCAATAATCATATCCGCGACATCTTTTCCAGAGGCGTTTTCAATGCCCTCTAATCCAGGCGATGAGTTCACCTCCATCACGACTGGACCATGATTTGAGCGCAAAATATCGACCCCACACACATTCAGCCCCATGATTTTAGCGGCACGTAATGCGGTTGCGCGTTCTTCTGGTGAAATTCTCGTCAACACCGCACTACCGCCACGATGTAAATTTGAACGGAACTCACCTTCTTGACCCTGGCGTTTCATAGCGGCAACCACTTTACCGCCCACCACAAAACAACGAATATCGGAGCCACCCGCTTCTTTTATAAATTCCTGAACCAAAATGTGTTCTTTCAGCCCCATAAAGGCTTGGATGACACTTTTAGCGGCCTGCTTATTTTCCGCCAAAACCACACCAATACCCTGTGTACCTTCCAATACTTTAATTACCGCTGGCGCACCACCAACAATATTTAATAAATCATCAATATCATCCGGCGAATGCGCAAAACTCGTCACGGGTAAACCGACACCATGCTTAGATAACAACTGCAAACTGCGCAATTTGTCACGTGAACGCGAAATCGCCACCGATTCATTAAGTGGATAAACCCCCATCATTTCAAACTGACGCAGAACGGCTGTTCCATAAAAAGTAATAGACGCACCAATGCGTGGAATCACGGCATCAAACCCAGTTAACACCTCACCTTTATAATGGATTTCAGGATGGTGAGAAGTTATATTCATATAACAACGCAACGCATCAATCACGCGCACTTCGTGACCGCGTGCTTCGGCCGCTTCCACTAAACGACGGGTCGAATAAAGATTACGGTTTCTGGATAAAATAGCTATTTTCATACCTGGCTCCCTTGAGCAACTGAATGGTCTAAATTCTGTAAAGCTGGTTCGGTTAATCGTTGGCAATAGGATTGACTAACATCTACCACGAATCTATTTTCCATGGCTACACGACCCAGTAACATTCTAAAACGCATGGTATCGCGACTGGTTAACGACAAATCAATCATAAAACGCTGATTACCCAAGACTAATTCGGTTTCAATAAAATAACGTTCGGTTTTATTACCACCCGAGTCGGTCACGATTCGCTTGTCTTTCACCTTTGCTTCGCACCATACTTCGGTATCCAGTTCATTCTGATGTGGGTGAACACCAAACTTGACCCACTCTTGACCTTCACGCTCAAAGGGTTCGACCGAAAAGGCATGTAAAGCCGAGGTACGCGCGCCTGTATCTACTTTGCATTTTAATGCTTTAATACCTAGACTAGGCAGAGCCACCCATTCGCGCCAACCTAATGTCGCTTTCTCTTGGTTTTGATTATTTGGTTTGGTTTTCACTTAGTGACCTCGTCCAGTCTTGATCCAACTTTTGCCAGTCATTAAACCTTATCATAGCCTGAATTTCTTTAATATATTCTTCACGACGCTGCGAATAAGCCAATAATCCTTCAGCTAGCTTCTCACCGGTTAAATCTTGGTTTTTGTTACGCAACTCTAGGCGTAACTGGCGAAGATCACGATAAGTATGAAACGCGTTTAAATTATTCATATAAGCTTGCACGGATTCACTAGGTGATTCAAACAAACGTACTTCGTATTTTTTTCCTTCAGGGCGTTCTTCTGGCACTAAACCACAGCCGACCGAAAAACACCATTGCCCATAAAAGTTCAACCCTTCTGTCGCAAAACGTGATGTACCCCATGCCGATTCATTAGCCGCTTGAGCCAGTGCAAGCGATGGCGGGATAATATCGACCTTCTTTAATAAATCCTGTTGCCACTCAACCTTGGTTTGCTTGGCTTTACGTGGCTGCTGATATTTGTCAGCCAGCAAAGCCAAACGTCGTTTCTGCTGTTTATTTAAACTATTAAAATCCAGTGCGTTCAAGAAGGCGCGTTCTTCTAAAATTTGCTCATTAGACTCATGTATCGCAGGTAATAAAAAAGCCAGAAAAGCTTGCTTTTTTTGATTCACATCCTGAATCGCGGCAAAATCCGGTAAGGTGACCTTTTCGACCGTTTGGTTCTGTTCTAATAAATGAATACCTTGTTCATGTATAGCCGGATCAAGCATTTTGCGTGACTCGCCTTCGGTTACAAAAATGCCAATTGCCACTATAATTAAAACCACCAGTATTATCTGAATCACTCGTTGCAAAACACGCTCCTAACTTAATTACACTATAATGTTGTATTATCTCAAAACTCAGGAATCTACATGCTGAAAAAACGCTATAAACTCATTTCCATCTTATTGCTATCCAGTCTGCTTACGACCATCGCGCACGCCAAATCCTCTGCTGTGATTCTAATGTACCATCATTTTGGCGATGACACGCCCGCCAGCACCAGCGTTAAAATTGATCAGTTTGAGGCCCACTTAGACTATTTAAGACAAAACAATTTTAATGTATGGCCCCTATCTAAGTTGGTTCAACATTGGCAAGCAGATCAAGCAGTTCCCGATAAAACCGTAGTTTTAACAGCCGATGATGCCTATAAAAGTGTTTACACAGAAGCTTATCCTCGTCTTAAAAAATTGGGCTGGAGCTTAACTACGTTTGTTAATTCCGAGCCGATCGATAAGCGTTTTGGTAACTTTATGAGCTGGGATCAGATGCGAGAAATGCAAGCCGATGGATTTGAATTTGCTAACCACAGTCACACTCATAGCAAAATGCGCCCTTTAAACGATGAAACTAACCAAAAAATGCTCGAGCGTGTGCGTAATGAATTGACCATAACGCAAAAACGTTTACAGGACGAGCTAGGTGAGCAAACCAATCAAAATCCCAAGCTATTTGCATACCCTTATGGTGAATATAGCGAAAGTGCGGCTAACCTAATCGCAGACATGGGTTATGTCAATGTCGCGCAAGTCTCTGGCGCGGTCGATAAGCATTCAGACCTTCGTGCGCTCAATCGTTTCCCTATGGCGGTTAACTTTGCCAAAATTGATGACTTTGCATTAAAAGTAAACACCCTACCTTTACCAATCAAGCATCAAAGCCCTAGTGATCCAATTATACAAACCAACCCACCAGAACTGATGATCCAACTCAGCCAACCTGTTAAACAACTTAATTGTTTTACCAGCCTTGGCCAACCTCTCACCATCAATTGGCAGACAGACACACAATTTATGATGAAGGCAAAACAAACACTTAAACCGCCGCGTGATCGTTATGCGTGCACGGCACCAGCTGGCCAAGGACGATGGTATTGGTTTGGACAACTTTGGATTATTGATTAAAAATATAGCCTTATGTTTTTGTATTAATAAAACCTAAGGCTTAAAACAAAAAAACCGCCAAAGGCGGTTTTTTTGTGAAGTCCAGCTTAAAAGAAAATTATAACTTTTCTTTGATACGAGCCGCACGACCTGACAATTCACGTAGGTAGTAAAGTTTCGCACGACGTACATCACCACGACGCTTAACGGCAATGCTTTCTACTAATGGGCTGTATGTCTGGAAAGTACGCTCAACACCCACACCGTGTGAAATCTTGCGCACAGTGAAAGCTGAGTTTAAACCACGGTTACGTTTAGCGATTACAACGCCTTCATAAGCCTGCAAACGTACGTTTGTACCTTCTTGTACTTTAACCTGTACAACCACTGTGTCACCCGGTGCAAATGCTGGAATTTCTTTCGTCATTTGTTCGGTTTCAATTCGCTTGATGATATCGCTCATCTTAAAGCTCTCCATATTCTTTGAAGTGTTTCCTGTGTTCTCACTTCAAAATTGCTATTCAACCAACTTGAGCCAAGCATCCAATTTTTGGCGTTGCTCAGAGGTTAGTGCCAATTTTTCTATCAAATCTGGTCGACGTGCATGGGTGCGTAACCATTGCTGCCGCTCGCGCCATTCATTAATTTTGGCATGGTGACCCTCCAATAAAACACTGGGAACCGCCATGCCATCAACTACTTCTGGACGCGTATAGTGTGGACAATCAAGCAAACCGTCTGAAAAAGAATCCTGTTGGGCTGATTGTGAATGTCCCAATGCACCTGGTAACAGGCGTATCATGGCATCCATTAACATCATTGCCGGTAGCTCTCCGCCACTTACAATAAAGTCTCCAACACAAATTTCTTCATCAACACATCGCTCAATCAAACGTTCATCAATGCCCTCGTAGCGACCACATAGTAACGTTACCTGTGGTCGCTGAACCAACTCTTCAACTTTTTTTTGTGTTAAAGGTTGTCCTTGAGGTGACAAATAAACCACATGCGACTTGGCATCTGGCTGTGATTGCTTGAGCGTTTGCTCTAGCGCATCAAAGGTATCTTTTAGAGGCTGGTACATCATCAACATACCCGGGCCGCCCCCATAGGGTCGATCATCTACAGTTTTATGTCGATCATGCGTAAAGTCACGTGGGTTCCAAAAATGGAGTTGAACCAACTCTTTTTCAAAAGCCCGTCGACTTATACCTTGCTGCGTAATCGCATTAAACATGTCAGAAAACAGCGTAATCACATCAAAACGCATGCTTTACTGATCACCCTCTTCTTGTTGATCCGCTTGCCAATTAACTAAAATCTGCTGGTGTTCTAAATCGACATCTAAAATGTAATTATCGAACACAAACGGAATCAAATGACTCTGCTCACCTTTGACACGCAACACATCATGTGCGCCCGTCTCAACTAAATCAGTAACCTGACCAAGTTGCTCACCTTGTTGGTTTTTAACCTGACAGCCAATTAAGTCTGCCCAATAAAAACCCGTGTCATCGTCTGGAAGCTGATCACGCATTACTGCAATGTCCGCCCCCATCAAATCGCGTGCTAACTCACGCGAATCAATGCCTTTCAAATGAGCTACTATAGCCTTGCCACCTTGCGGTGCATGGGAGTCTATGACTTGCATCTCCACCCATTGCCCTTGGCGTTTTACCAACCAAGGCTGGTAACTTAAAATGTTACCCACTGGATCAGTGTGCGAATAGACTTTGACCCAGCCTTTGACGCCATACACGCCATTAATTCGGCCGATAATGAGTCTATCCTGTTTCATTAAATCGACCAAAAAGTCTTAAGCTTTCTTTAGAACGCTTTTGACGCGATCACTCATTTGAGCGCCTTGAGCCACCCAGTGATCCACTCTCGCCTGATCAACACGAAGAGCTTCTTCGTTACCACGGGCGCTAGGGTTATAAAAACCAACTTGCTCAATAAAACGACCTGTCGCTGCAACACGACGATCCGCGACTACCAACTTATAAAACGGGCGCTTTTTTGAGCCGCCACGTGCTAAACGAATTACAACCATTGTGTATCTCCTTATGGTTAATCAGGCGATGATGGGAAACCCCACCAACAAATTCTTCTAGTTTACTAATCACCAGAACCAGGCCTGGTGATGGTTTGATACGACCTTAGAGGCGCATCAAGTAAGCGCGTGATTATACACGCGCACTAGACGTTAAGCAAAGTTTTTATTGACATTGCTTAACACTGAGCTTTGGACACTTAACAGGTTGGATAACTTTAGCTATCTTGGTGGTAAGCCACCCATACCGCCCATGCCGGGCGGTAGCTTTCCAGCCATGCCTCGCATCATATTTTTCATGCCACCTTTTGAAACTTTTTTCATCATTTTTTGCATTTGCTCAAACTGTTTAAGCAATTTATTTACATCCTGAACCTGAGTTCCAGAACCTGCGGCAATACGGCGCTTACGAGAACCCTTCAACAGTGCTGGGTGAGCTCGTTCTTTTGGTGTCATGGAGTTGATAATAGCTTCCAAACGCTTAAATTCTTTTTCGGCTACGCCTTCTTGCATTTGGTTTTTCAACTGCCCCATTCCAGGTAATTTGCCCATCAAACCACCAATACCACCCATGCCCTGGATTTGCTGCAATTGCTGACGGAAATCTTCCAAATCAAACTGGCCGGTTTTTTGGATTTTTTGCGCAAAGGCTTGTGCTTTTTTATGGTCTATCTTGGTTTCAGCTTCTTCGATCAAGCTTAAAACATCGCCCATTCCCAAAATACGCCCCGCCATACGATCTGGGTGGAAGAGTTCCAATGCCTCGGTTTTCTCGCCCGCACCAATAAACTTGATGGGTTTACCGGTTACTTCACGAATAGATAACGCCGCGCCGCCGCGTGCATCACCGTCGGTCTTAGTTAAAACAACCCCTGTTAAAGGCAAGGCATCATGGAATGCCTTCGCGGTATTAGCGGCATCCTGACCTGTCATGGCATCCACCACAAACAAGGTTTCAATCGGCTTAATCGCTTGATGTAAGGCTTTGATCTCAGTCATCATGTCTTCATCGACATGCATACGACCCGCGGTATCCACCAATAGCACATCCATAAATTGCTTTTTGGCTTCGGCTCGTGCGCGCTCGACGATATCAACTGGTTTTTGAACTGCACTAGAAGGAGAAAACACCACTCCAACCTGTTGAGCCAAGGTTTCTAATTGCTTGATCGCGGCTGGACGGTATACATCGGCCGACACCACCATGACTTTTTTCTTTTCGCGCTCTTTTAACCAACGCGCTAATTTGGCCACCGAGGTGGTTTTACCGGCACCTTGTAAACCGGCCACCATAATCACAGCAGGTGGCTCGACATTAAAGTTAAGCGGCTCAACCTCTTGCCCCATGGTTTCGGTCAGTTGCTCGCGCACTACTTTAATAAAAGCCTGTCCTGGATTTAGAGCTAATGAAACTTCCTGCCCTAATGCACGCTCTTGCACTTTATTGATGAAGCTTTTTACGACAGGTAAAGCAACATCTGCCTCCAGCAAGGCACGGCGCACATCCCTCAAAGCGTCCTTAATATTATCTTCTGTTAGGCGTCCTTGGCCACGAATGGTCTTTAGCGTTTTCGCCAAACGATCCGATAAATTATCAAACATAATGATTCTCCAATGTTCTAAGCCAACCCCACTTGAGCTGGGTTAGGATTTGTTATGATGAGAAATCCTTCTCAATAACTTTTAATTTCGCTATTATAGCGGATATGATGATTTTTCGAGATCTTTGCATCGCAAGGCGTCGCCAGCTTGCTTAGACCCCCTCACCAATAAGGAATTTGCATGATCAGTAGCCTTAGCGCCATTATGGCGAGCTTGCTTTATTTAATGAGCACTTTCTATCTAATGCGCTGCATTCGCCAAACACAAACAACCACCCACTCTTTGCGCCGTTCTATTTTAGGCGTCGCGACTTTCGCATTAGTCTTGCATACTATTTCATTGACCCTCACCTTGTTTACGCCAGAATCGATGATTTTTAGTTTTGGGAATGGTTTATCCTTAATTGGCTGGATCGGAGTGTTTGCTTTATTGATCATAAACCTGAATAAAAACACTGAAACCTTGGGCATTTTTATTTTCCCACTGGCGGCCATGGTGACTCTGCTGCCACAGTTTATTGGCGAACTTCACCCCATCGCCTACACCCTAGGGTTTCATGTCATTATTTCAATTTTTGCTTACAGTGTGCTCGGCTTAGCGACCGCTCAAGCCGTGCTATTTTCTGTGCAGGAACGTCGTTTTCAGCGTCGCAACCTATCCAACCTAATTCGAGCCTTACCTCCACTCCAGATCATGGAAAAAACCTTAATTCAATTAGTGGTACTTGGCTATATTATTTTGACCTTCGCGATTTTTAGTGGTGCTTATTTTATTGATAACTTTTTTAGTCAAAACATCGCACATAAAACCTTCTTTTCACTGCTGGCTTGGCTAACCTATAGCCTATTTTTGTGGGGGCATTTTCAATTTGGTTGGCGTGGACAAAAAGCAGCGCGCTATACGATTTGGGCTTACAGCTTTTTAATTATTAGCTACATTGGTACTCAAGCAGTTTATAGTCTGGCTAAGCTGTAACGAGACTTGATTCAAACCTGAAGTATGCATTCGATTATAAAATTCGTTATAATCGGGCTCTTGTTTTCAAACTCAATGGTAATACTTTGAACGACATCCCCTTAGCTCTGTTATTCTTCATTTTGTTTCTAATGATGGTTTTATCGGCGCTTTTTTCAAGCTCCGAAACCGCCCTAATGTCACTCAACCGCTATCGATTAAAGCATAAAGCCAACAGCGGACATGGTGCCGCCATCAAAGCACAGAAGTTACTCGAAAAGCCTGATCGTTTATTAGGTGTTATTTTGCTTGGTAACAACTTCGTTAATATTTTTGCTTCCTCTATCGCCACTATTATTGCGTTACGTTTAATGGGTGAAGCGGGTATTGCGATCGCAGCCGGTCTATTAACCCTTTTAATTTTAATTTTTTCTGAAGTTGCACCCAAGACTGTTGCCGCCCTATACCCTGAAAAAATTGCGTTTCCAATGGCTTACATTCTTGACCCCATGCTCAAGATATTCAGCCCGATTGTTTGGTTTGTGAATATTTTTGCGAATGGTTTTTTGCGTTTGTTTGGGGTGCATGTTAACAAAGTACAAACCGACCACTCACTAAGCCATGAAGAACTTCAGACCTTAATTGACGAGTCGACAGGTCAGCTACCACAACAATATAGAGACATGCTAACGAGTATTTTGCGCTTGGAAAGCGTGACCGTTGAAGACGTCATGATTCCCAAGCAAGAGATCTATGGGGTGGACGTCGATCAACCCTTCGAAGATTTTTTAAAAGCCATTCAAAACTCGCCCTACACACGGGTTCCATTATATCGTGGCACGTTTGATGCAGACCTAGTTGGCATACTTAACTTACGCCGCGCACTCCCGACCTTAATGAAGCCCGGTATTAGCTTAAAAGACATCATCAAGCTAGCTAGACCGGCCTACTACGTGCCAGAAACCACCCCACTAAATACCCAGCTAGCCAACTTTCACAAAAACAAACGCCGCATGGCCTTAATTGTTGATGAGTATGGTGAATTACAAGGCTTACTCACACTAGAAGATTTGCTGGAAGAAATTGTAGGAAAACTTTCTACCGATGCCAATGCGAACTTATCGGAAAATGTCGCTATTCATGCCGATGGTTCCATGACAGTGGATGCAGCAGAGTTTATTCGCGACTTGAACAAGGATTACTTTCTTGATCTTCCGACCGATGGCCCCAAAACCTTGAATGGCCTAATTCAAGAACACTTAGAAACTTTACCCGCTGCCGGCACTTGTATTCGAATCGGGGATTACAGTCTCGAAGTACTGGATGTTGCTCAAAACGCGATTGATAAAATCAAACTAAGTTTGATTGACACCAAAACCAAAAAATCAAACTAAAGGTAACTTATGTCCCATCCTTTTGTCGACCACCAGGCCTGGTCAAAACTCAAACAAGCCATCGTAAGCTTAGCCCAACAAGAGGTGATGACACGCTTTAACCAGGTGGGTTATGAGATTAAACAAGATGGCTCACTACTGACAGAAGCCGACACGTCTATGCAGCAAAAGATGACACAGTTACTGAAACGCGAGTGGCCAGAGTTTGCTTTATTAGGAGAAGAATCGTCAGCAGAAACCCAACAAGCAGCACTAGAACATCCTACAGGTTGCTGGGTTTTAGACCCTGTTGATGGCACGACGAATTTTGCCAACCATGTGCCCTTCTTTAGCGTCTCTTTAGCCTTAGTGATTGGCGGAAAACCGGTAGCAGGCCTGGTATATGATCCGGCTCGAGACGAATTATTTAGCGCGCGCTTAGGGTTAGGCGCAGAACTGAATGATCAACCATTAAAGACGCCAGCTATCTACCCTGAGTTAAAACACTGCGTAGGGATTATTGACTTTAAACGTTTAGCCGCCCCCTTGGCCACTGCGCTTGCCATTAATACACCCTATGCATCGCAAAGAAGCTTTGGCTCGGTGGCGCTTGATTGGTGTTGGATTGCTTCAGGACGTGGTCAAATCTACCTGCATGGCAATCAAAGCTTATGGGATTATGCTGCAGGTTGGTTGATCCTAGAAGAAGCTGGGGGAGCCAGTTGTAACCTCGACGCTGAAACGGTATTTCAAAATAAAATCGGGAAACGCTCTGCAGTGGCGGCGATCAATTTAAATACGCTGAATTTATGGCATAGTTGGATTCAAAATCACCACTAATTATTTAACCGCGCTTTCATTCGCCAGTAAACTTCTCAACCAATGTATCAACGACTCCAACGCCACAAGGCTTTTTGCAGTGCATCAATATCAATAGGTTTGCTTAAATAGTCATTCATTCCGGCTGAGATGACTTTTTCACGATCGCCAAACATCGCATTGGCGGTTAAAGCAATAATCGGTATACAAGCGATACCTGAGATCTCGTGACGACGGATCCGTCGAGTAGCTTCCAAACCATCCATCTCTGGCATTTGCATATCCATTAAAATCAGGTCAAACTTTGCTCCAGGCTTGTTAAGTTGATCCAATACCTCCAAGCCATTTTCAGCCAACACGACTTGGTGATGCAACTTAGCCAAAATCGCCTGAATCAAAAGTTGGTTAGAGGGGTTATCTTCAGCCACTAAAATAGACAATGGGTGTTGGTTCAGATAATCGGGTTGATCAGATTCAACTGGAAGATCCTGACGATTCGCTGGCTCCATCGGTACTTCAAACCAAAAACAACTACCAACGCCTAAACGACTGCGCGCACCAATGTCTCCACCCATAGCTTGAGCCAATTTTTTACTGATGGATAACCCTAAACCCGTGCCGCCATATTTGCGACTGGTAGACGCATCGGCTTGCGTAAAAGCATCAAACAAGCTTTCTAATTTATCTTCCGCGATGCCAATGCCCGTGTCTTTGACCTCGAAACGCATTCGATGATCAATGCCCATGATTTTTAAGGTTACGGAACCCTTTTCAGTAAATTTAATTGCATTACCCAGCAAGTTAAGCAAAACCTGTCGTAAACGGGCAGGGTCGCCTTTTATATAAGTCACCAGGCCTGGTGGTTTTTCAACCAGAAGTTCGATTCCCTTTGCTTGCGCACTGGGTTTAACCATTTCAATCACGGTATGAATAAGCTGGTTTAAATCAAAGGGCTCACTTTCAAGTTCAACACGGCCGGCTTCTAATTTATTGAAATCCAAAATATCATTAATCAAATGAAGCAAGTGCTGACCGGAGCGCTGAATCATTTCGGCTTGACGTCTCTGCTCTGTATTGAGAGTTTGGTCTAATAATAAACCTGACATACCAATCACGGCATTCAACGGCGTACGAATCTCATGACTCATCACGGATAAAAATTCAGACTTGGCATTAGCGGCCGATTCGGCCTGTTGACGAGCGTGCTCTAATACCTGCTCCATTTCTCGCCGGTCCGTAATATCGAGCGCGAAACCTAATATCCAAACCTCCGGCGTTTGATCCGGCCGCTGGATATGAATAGGTCCCCGCCCTGTTAACAACCAACGTGTCTTGCCCATTAGCTCTAATTGTTCTTCCGATACAATCAGTTCGCCACCTTGCTTGGCTTGGCGGTCATCATCAACAAACTTGCGCGCTAAATCAATCGGAAAAACCTCAAAATCGGTACGCCCAATCGCACGATTGCGCTCTACGCCGGTGATTTGTTCAGTTTGTTTACTGTAAAAACGGAAACAGCCTTGTGCGTCTTTAACGTATATACTGATTGGCAGCGCATCTAAGATTTGTTCGATTAATACTTCCCTCTGCCTCACCGTCTGTTCCAGTCGTTTGGCATCTGAAACATCACGAACCGATCCCATTAAGCGGTAGGCTTGATTCGTTTCTGCTTGCCAACTGGCTTGCCCAGTCATCTGCATCCAGATAAAACTAGCGCTAGCCGTTTTAAAACGGAAAGTAACATTAAACGGCCAACGTGCTTCGAGATGGGCGAATAACGCATCATCCACCCGAACCCTATCTTGTGGATGAACTCGCGCCATAAACTCGGCTTTGGTCTGGCCCAACTCGACCGGTGAAATGTCGCACATCTGATAAAAACGATCACTGTAACGAATCAAATCCTGACTTAAATCCCAGTCCAACAAGCCTAAACCCGCGGCATCAGATACGATTCGGTAAAGTGGTTCCTCTGGACATTTTGGATTCACACTTTCGCTATGCGTTCCGGCCATCATAAATTGGATCAAAATCCCGTTTTTATAATGAACCAAGGTAAAATGACAAGCTTCTACCCAACCTTTTAATGCATGCTGAAAAGCCGTCACACTGTTACGCTGCATTGCGCTCAAAAGTTGTAACTTAAGCTCTATATCCAAATTAAGATCATAATGCCCCCACAACGAATGGGCCGTTTGATTCTGCCAATCTATACGCCAATGCGACTCGTCATTACACACAACAAAAGCCACCGCCAAAGGCGAGTTTGCATAAAGTTCGTCAAGGGCCGAATTGGCAGACATGGTATCTCTCTTCAAAACAAGTGAAAATTTATTCTAGCCGATTGATCTTAACAAGTGAAAGGTCTTTTACACAATCGATTCATAATTGATCTAAAGCTTGCGCTAGATTATGTACACCGATTAATTCCATTCCAGCGACACCGCCTTTGGGAATATTCGCCATAGGAACTATCGCGCGTTTAAAGCCGTGCTTACCGGCTTCAAAAATGCGCTCTTGGCCGCTTGGAACCGGCCGTATTTCGCCAGCCAATCCAACTTCACCAAACACAATTAAATCCTGGTCCAGCGGCTTATTGCGCATACTAGATAGAATCGCCACCAATAGCGCTAAATCGGCGCTGGTTTCCGAAACCTTAATCCCACCAACCACGTTAACATAAACGTCCTGATCCGCCGCCTGTATGCCTCCATGTCGATGCATGACTGCTAACAGCATGGCAATTCGGTTTGAATCCAACCCGACACTGACACGGCGTGGACTACCATAAGGAGACTCATCCACCAAAGCTTGAATTTCAACCAATAAAGGACGAGAACCCTCCCAGATCACCATTACAACCGAGCCTGGCGCCGGTTCATTTGCGCGTGATAAAAAAATGGCTGACGGATTTTTGACTTGCTTTAACCCTAGTTCTGTCATGGCAAATACGCCAAGTTCATTAACCGCACCAAAGCGGTTCTTGATTGCCCTAAGGGTTCGAAAACGGCTGTCAGACTGTCCTTCTAAAAACAAAACACTGTCAACAATATGTTCTAACACACGCGGGCCCGCAACCTCACCAGACTTGGTCACATGCCCAACCAGAAAAACCGCAATATTATTTTGCTTTGCAAAGCGGGTTAAATAAGCCGCTGACTCTCTTACCTGAGTAACCCCACCAGCCGCGGTACCAATCTCTGCCAACTGCATGGTCTGAATTGAATCTACCACCATGACTTTTGGTGTCTCTTGTTGTGTAAAACGTATTATTTGCTCAACTTCGGTTTCGGCCAGTAAGCGCAAATTGTCCTCTGGCAGCTGCATCCGTTTCGCACGCATAACAACTTGCTGCAATGACTCTTCACCTGTGACATAAAGCGCCGGAACCGTTTGGCTTAAACCACACATAACTTGGAGCAAAATCGACGACTTACCTACGCCAGGGTCTCCCCCAATTAATACAACAGAACCAGGAACAATGCCGCCCCCCAATACACGATCCAACTCTGAAATCCCAGCTGAAAAGCGAGGAACTTCATTCAACTCTATATCCTTAACCGACAATACCTGGTTAGACTGACTACCACTATAGCCTTGCACTGACCGCGAAGAGGATTTACTGACGGCTGAAATTTTGAGTTCTTTAAGTGTATTCCAAGCCCCGCACTCCATGCATTGCCCTTGCCACTTCGTGTGCTCGGCGCCACAATCTGTACAAACAAATACCGATTTTGCTTTTGCCATACTCAATCCTTAATCGTTCGGGGTTGGTTTGCCTAAATAAAAAAGCCCGCTATAGCGGGCCTTTGTTAATGTTTCACGTCTCGCCAATACTCTCGTTTGAGTAGATAGGTAAGAACTAATAATAAGAGCAGGAACAAAATCACTTTCCAACCCAAATCCCAACGCTCAACTTTGCTAGGTTCCGCTAAATAATCAAGAAAGTTGACTAAATCACGCGTGACTTGATCATATTCTTCGGGTGTTGAATGTTTTTGAATCCCTTCTAGAACATTTGGCATGGATGTACCTTCCAGCACTTTATTGTTCCAATTTCCAGGTTCCCAGATACCTTCATTTTCTAAATAGTAACTACGTAAAAACGTATAGACGTAATCGTTACCTTTTAAACGCGCCATCAAAGACAAATCTGGAGCTTTAATACCAAATTTACTTTCAGACACGCCCTCTTCCATAAAGCTCATCATATGATCAACCGGCAATCGTTGACTGAAAGCAAGTTTTTCAACCACTTCTTCGTCTGTCCAGCCCAAGTCACGAGCCACGCGGTTATAGCGCATGTACTGAGCCGAGTGGCAAGCCATACAATAGTTCGCAAAATGAACCGCACCACGCTGTAATGATTCCTTGTCTCTAATATCATTATTGGCCGATTCTAGCTCAATATTATAAGAGGCGGCCGCAAGCACTAGGCTAACAGGCAATACCATAGCCGCCATTACTAGACTCAGTCTGCTTAAAAATGCTGTCATCATTAAGTTGTCCTCTCTGGTACAGGTTTGGTTTTTTCATGTGCTGAGGTGTATGGCAGCAAAATGAAGAAAGCAAAATACAAGATCGTAAATATTTGCGCTAACTTGGTATAAAGCGGTGTCGAAGGTAAAGCACCTAACACGCCTAACACGACAAAACTGATCGCAAACATCGTTAATAATAGCTTGTATGAATAGCCACGATAACGAATTGAACGTACCTTACAACGATCCAACCATGGCATCGCAAACAAGACAGCAATCGAGGCCCCCATCGCAACCACACCTAAGAACTTGTCCGGAATGGCTCGCAAGATGGCATAGAAAGGCGTAAAGTACCAAACAGGCGCAATATGATCCGGTGTTTTCAGCGGGTCAGCCGGTTCAAAGTTCGGCGCTTCGATAAAATAGCCACCGCCTTCGGGCATATAAAACACCACGAACGCGAACAAAATAAGAAATGCCACCGCACCGAATGAGTCTTTAACGGTGTAATAAGGATGAAATGGAATACCATCCAAAGGTAATCCTTGCGCGTCTTTATGTTTTTTAATTTCAACTCCATCCGGGTTATTTGAGCCGACTTTGTGTAAAGCAACAATATGCATAAAGACCAAAAGAACCAATACCAGCGGTAGGGCAATCACGTGCAAGGCAAAGAAACGGTTAAGAGTCGCGTCTGAAATAATGTAATCACCACGAATCCACAAAGCCAAATCTGGTCCAACTAATGGAATTGCGCTAAACAGTGAAATAATGACCTGAGCGCCCCAATAAGACATCTGCCCCCATGGCAACATATAACCCATGAAAGCTTCTGCCATCAGAACCACGAAAATCAACATGCCGATTAGCCAAACTAACTCACGCGGCTGTTTGTAAGAGCCATAAAGCAATGCACGAGTCATATGTAAATAGATGACCAAGAAAAATGCGGATGCACCTGTCGTATGCATGTATCGAATGAGCCAACCCCATTCCACATCGCGCATAATATACTCAATCGAGTTAAAGGCTTCATCCGCTGAAGGTTTATAAGACATTGTTAACCAAATGCCAGTGATAAATTGAATGACCATCACCAACAAAGCAAAAGAACCAAAGAAGTACCAGAAGTTAAAGTTTTTAGGTGCGTAGTATTGAGCAACATGCTCATTCCAGGTGCTGATTAAAGGGTAGCGATCATCTAGCCACTTCAACATACCGCCGGGCGCAGTTTGGTTTGTATTTTTGTCAGACATTAAGCTTGCCCTCCTGATTCCGCATCTTCACCTACACGAATATGTGTTTCCGACAAATACATATAAGGTGGAATTTCTAAGTTAGTTGGTGCAGGTACTGAGCGGAACACGCGCCCCGCCAAATCAAAACTCGAACCATGACAAGGACAAAAAAAGCCTCCACGCCAGCCTTCCGCCATATCAGTTGAATTCATTGCCGGACGATACAAGGGAGCGCATCCTAGGTGGGTACAAATTCCAACAACCACAAGATATTCAGGTTTTATCGCACGCGAAGGATTTTGACAATAGTCTGGCTGAATAGAAACGTTAGAATCTGGATCACGTAACAACTCATCTAAAGTTGTTAAGCGCTCTAACATTTCGGGGGTACGACGTACAATCCAGACGGGTTTACCACGCCAACTTAAGGTCATCATCTGACCAGGTTGCAACCCACTAACGTCAGCATCCACTGGTGCACCAGCGGCTTTTGCTTTTTCACTGGGTTGCCAAGAACCTAAAAAAGGCACCGCTACAAACGCGGCACCCACGGCACCTACAACACCTGTTGCGCCCGCCAATACTTGACGGCGCTTTATATTCACCGTTTCTATCGTTTTCGTTTCAGACATAGTCATGACTTCCTCATGGCTCAAAAATAGGGCTCTATTCTACAGAACCGCCTCGTGAACTGGTATATATAAATGTTTATACCGGCATAAATTATTTTAATCAATCTTGTGCATTTTAACCCAATAATTCGTTTGAATACTCGGGGATTTTTTCCCAGTGAACGTCGCCTTAAACTGGATTAGGGCAATCAATAAACTGGCAATCAATACCCAGTTGATCTTGAATATATTCTCCCAACGCTTTTACCCCCCAAGTTTCAGTAGCATGGTGACCCGCCGCTAGATAATGTATTCCCTGCTCACGTGCAATATGCGTGGTTTGCTCTGACACCTCGCCACTAATATAAACATCGGCCTGCCAGTCCACCGCTTTTTGAATATAACCTTGCGCGCCACCACTACACCAGGCAATCGTCTCAACTTGTTGTGGTCCACCTGGCAAATGCAAGGGGTCACAACCTAAAGTTTCAGCCACCTTGTGTTTAAACTGATCAATTGATATAGGTTTTATTAAACGCCCTAAACGTACCAGGCCTGGTACTGGTGTAATATCTTCTAGCTGCCATAGCTTCGCCAATTGAGCGTTATTGCCATATTGGTGATGACCATCCAAAGGCAAGTGGTAAGCGATCAAATTCATGTTGTTTTGAATCAGTTTTTTGATGCGCTGATATTTCATTCCGGTGATAACTGGCGGCTCATTTTTCCAGAAATAACCGTGATGTACGATAATGGTGTCGGCATTACAGTCTAACGCGGCATCAATTAAAGCCTGACTAGCTGTCACACCCATGATAATTTTATTTACCCGTTCAGCACCCTCTACTTGCAAACCATTTGGCGCATAATCTTGATATTGATCGACTTCTAACAATTGGTTTAAATGTGCCAACAACTCGTTTCTTAGCATGAAATTCTCACAGGTTTAAGCTCTTAAATGATGCTCAAAACTCGTCAAAAAAGCTTGGTTTTCATTTGGCGCACCTACCGTTACCCTTAAACAATCAGTCAATAACCCTGCGATTGGGGAAAGGTTTTTAATCAACACGCCATCTTGCTTTAAACCGTTAAAAATACGATCTGCTTGACCGTTTGGCACACGCAAAGTGACAAAATTGGCTTGTGATTTAAATACCTGCACTTCTGAAAATTCGGACAGAGCCTGCATCAAGGACACGCGATCTTGTTTAATTTGCTCAGCTTGCTGTTTTAATACGTCAGCATGTTCTAAGGCAAAGGTCACGCCCATTTGAGTAATAACATTGATGTTATAAGGTAAACGAACTTTATCAAACTCGGTCATCCAGGCCTGGTGACCGACCATATAGCCTAGACGGAAACCCGCTAAACCTTGCTTGGAAACGGTGCGCATCACAATTAAGTTAGGGTAACGTTGGATATCGCCGATAAAACTGTCATCAGCAAAAGCGTTATAAGCTTCATCTAACACCACCAGGCCTGGTGCTTGTTGAATAATCTGCTCAATAGCTTGACGGGAAAAGGCATTGCCGGTTGGATTGTTGGGGTAAGCTAGAAATACCACCGCAGGCTGGTGTTGCTGCATCGCGCTTAAAAAGGCGGGCAAGTCTAACTCAAAATTGGACTGGAGAGTCACGCCATGAAATTGCAAACCCACAAACTTGGCAATCATCTCATACATCACAAAGGTCGGAACCGGCGACATCACACTTCGACCTGGCTGTGAAAGCGCCATCATAATAATCTGAATTAACTCATCCGAACCATTGCCAAACACCAAGGTTTGATCACTCGGCAGAGCTAACTCTTGCATCAATACATGGCGCAAAGATTCGGCT
>NZ_DATCSL010000023.1:0-24833 GCF_036568485.1 Thiomicrospira sp. | reverse complement strand
CGGCCGCTTTGTTAATACGCAGACCAGAGGTCAAACGTTCCATTGCGGTACCTTGTTCTTTCTGCGTGCCATCCAAAATACGACTCGCGTTGATTGCACCCATATTTGTGTTAATTACCATTGCCATGATGCTTCTCCCTTGTGACAATTTTAATAACCAGGCCTTGTTGTATTATTTGGCCTAGCGACGCCCTTCTTTTTAAAACATTACTTCTATTGATTAAAAACTTACTGTAATAACTGCAAAACATTTTGTGCCAGTTGATTAGACTGTCCCAGCATGGACATACCAGCCTGTTGTAACACTTGAAATCTCGCTAAGTTGGCGCTCTCTTTTGCATAGTCGGCATCTTGAATCTGCGAGCGCGCACTGTTCATGTTTTCATTTACGTTCTGTAGGTTTGATACGGTGTAATCCAATCGATTCTGAATTGCACCCCATTTCGCACGCTCTGTCTTAACAGAGGCCAGGTTGATATCAATTACACTTATCGCCTGTGATGCATTTGCAACGGTCGATACACTTTCACCCAAAGCCGCCATACTGGCAAAATCAACCATGGATAAAACGATTTTGTTCTCTACCCCCGTTTCCCAACCAACATGAAGCTGAATGGTAGAAGCGGAGTTGTTCATTAATGGAATTTCATTAAATCGAACAGTCTGTGCTACACGCTCAATTTCTCTCGCCAACTGCTGATATTCTGCATTCATTTGACCGCGATTTTCATCACTGTAGGTTCCTGTCAAAGACTGAATGCCTAGCTCACGCATACGCTGCAACATGTTCACAACTTCTTCTGAAGCGCCATCAACGGTTTGAATAAGTGATGAGCCATCATTAGCATTACGAATTGCCTGGTCGGTGCCTTTAATCTGTGTGGTCATCCCGATGGCTACCGCCATACCAGCCGCATCATCCGCGGCTCTGTTAATTCTCAAACCGGAGGTTAATCGCTCCATGGTGGTTGACTGATCCTTCGATGTGCCATCTAGGATTCTTGCGGCGTTCATCGCCGCCATATTTGTATTAATAACCATTGCCATGACTATTTTCCTTCTTGTGTGTGTTAGATAATTTTTATCTTTATTTTTTGTATTGAGGCTGTATCTTCAGCCTTCAATTTATTTAACGGCCTAACATCAATTACTTGAGGAAAATTTATCTAAATCGTTTATTTAGAGACAAAAAAAGCGCCAAAAGGCGCTTTTAAAGGGAGGGATTTAACTTATATAGATTTTAATAAATGCAAAGCGGTTTGATTATCTGGATCAACAGCTAATACTTTTTGCAGACTAGCTTGCGCATCTTGGTTAGCGGACACGTTAATTTGGCGCTGTGCTAGCTTAATATAAGCACTAATATTATCGGGTTTTTGAGACAAATACATCTTTAAAACCTCTATCGCCATCGATTCATTACCCAACAAAGCCAACAGATCTGAGTAATAAACCATATACTCGAGCGAAAATAAACAAAGATTTTCAAGTGTCGCCAATGCTTCCTCGTATCGATGTGCCTGCATAGCAAAATTCAAAAGACGTTTTAGCGCAATTAGCTTTAAATCTGGTAACTCAACCACTTTAAAATACTTGATTGCTTGCAATTCATTGTGCCGCAACTCTGCCATCATTCCTTGAATTAAGTTACTTAATTCTCGTTTTTGATCCTGGTTATCTAGCTGATTGGCATGTTGTAACAATAACTCAAGCTGAGACAAGCTTCCTTGATTAAAAGCACTGGTTACTTTATCGGTCAAACTGCCCAGGTTTTGGGCGGCACGTTTTAAATTCTGAAATTGTTTGGTATCGGTTTTTTCAATTTCTTGTTGAAACACTTGGTTCGCTTTTTGAAGTAAATCCTGATCATCAGACGTTAGTTTTTCCTCTTTATGCCAATTTGACCAAAGTTTAGCACGACCAAATTCGCCCCAAATTTGCCAAGCCTTAAATAATTTGGATAAAGACACCTTACCTTCTAGCTCATCAATTCTTAACTGGACACGCTCTTGTGCCCTCAATATTAAAGCATCAAACTGTTGAGTGGACTGTTTTACACCTTTAAAAAACCCATTTAGTTGAGTTGTGACAACATCAGAATCCAATGGTGAATCTTGTTCTACTGGAGTATAGGTATCTGCAAAATTCTCACCTTGGTAACTTAATAAAAGATCACCATCCTCCCCCACTAAACGATTTATTTTTTTTCTTAACTTCTGAACCCTATTCATCACTTTAAATTTGGGTTCAGCCGCTTTTTGTTTGTAGAGTTTCGGAATCCAGGTTAAGGCCTCATCTGCAACACGAGTGATCGCTTTAAAAGTTTTTGACTGTTGCTTCAATTCGTCTAGCGTTAATTTGGCATAATCCAGTCGTTGCTGCTTGGTTAACTTCAGCAACGGCTTCAAGTCGGCCAACTTTTGTTTAGTTGCTGGGTTTAGAAAATTTATAGAACTTGCATCTAAATACTCAACCCCTTCCACTTTCGCCGAATTTAATCCCGTTGAGTACAACTTCACACCCGGATTTTCTTGCTGATAAAATTTTGTTTGATACTCTAGTGCCTCTCGCGCTTTTGCTAAAGTTGGCTCAGTTGACTCAAATTGCCCAGCATTCGTGACCAGTTTAATGTTGTTTTTGTAGCTTAAATGAGAAGCGGCCTTGGCCTCATCACTACTTGATTCATGACTCTTGCCCTTTGCGAAACAAAAATCAACGCCAGATAAGATTACATTAGAGCAGCCTAAATAAATGGCAACATGCACCGCCGTATTGATAACGGTTGGGCCAATCGGTTCAAAGTTTTCAGCGTATTGAGTATTTTTCCAACCATATTTAAGACCCATATAACAGAATAAACCCGCCCATTGACTAAGTAATTTAGGGTTAACGTGGTAACCATTTATTAAAATAGCTTTATCCTCAAAAGCATAAATACCCTTCGAATTATCAAAACTCACATCATGTGGATCCACCGAGACAAAAAAATCCGGCGTAATGTCTTCAATTGCTAATCGACGAGCGACCCTAGCGGCGGCAAAAATCACTAATTTTTGTTGGTTTTCTTTAATCCAATCAATCGAGTCATCCAGGGTTGGCCCACCACCCAACACGATCGCTGTTGCGGATTCGAGCTTATTTTTTAAACTCATAATTGGCAAAATGTTATCAGCAGCGTTGTACAAACGTGCATCTTCAAATTGAGAGCTACGTTGGCTTACTAAAACTTCAAGATTAAATGCTGAGAAACGTGCTTCAACATCCTGCCATAAGCGCTCATAAACACTTAATGGAGCAGCATCCATCACAGCTAAACTTTTAATTAATGTGTATTTTTTTCGATATACAAAAGTTTCAAATTGATCATGAAATACTGAAAAATCGACGGTTTCATCGAGTAACTGTACTCTTGTGTCATCCGTGTCCAAGTTCAAAGCTTGTATTACGCTCGATAACTCGATAAATACAAATTTAACATGCGGTTTAACGGGCTGATTTTTTATAAACTGATAAAGGAGGCCGCTATCCGTGCCAACAATAATAAACAACCGCTCCTTTTCATCTAACAAACTGGCAAAGTATTGTTTAAATAGGGTTTCAGAAGATTGTTTAGCAAAGGCAAGGTTATTAATTTCTTCGTAATAAACTTCGCCAAACGCATTCTGTTTGGGCTGTGACAATTGAAGGTCGTTCATAAGTTCCTCGGGAAATCTGAAGTTAAGTTTTAAGCTTGTAGCACAAACCAGACCAGCAATTTAAGTTCAGTTGATTTATAAACGCGACTGCAAAAACTCCGCATATTGAAAATCTGTTGAGGTATCAATATCAACAGAATACTGGGGTTCCATTTTATAAGCATAAGTGGCGTTCGGAAGGTAAAAGGTTTGATGGTCAAGGAGTGTTTTAACTTGAGCACAGCTTATCGCGCCATTTAAGCGATAACGCTTTGGCAGATCTTGACTTCGAATTTTTAACTGACCAATATGATGATGTATAAAGTCATCCAAACTGCCATTTTCAGGCAAAATCATACTCCATTCCATTGGGTGATCCAGCTCGGTTACTGATACAACTGCGTTAGCATTTAAGCGTTTAAGCATTTGATAGGTTTGTTCAATATGACGACTTTGCCTAAAGGGTGAAGTGGGTTGTAGAAACATTAAATAATCATAGTGACGCCCAGATTCGGCGAGTGTTTTTAAAGTGTAGTCAATCACTTCAAAGCTAGTTGAGGTGTCCTGAGCTAAGGCTTCAGGTCTCAAAAATGGAACCTCGGCACCATATTCCAACGCAACATTTGCAATTTCTTCAGACTCGGTGGAAACCATCACATCCATATCTAACTGCGCTTCGAGTGCAGATTGAATTGTCCAAGCAATTAAAGGCTGCCCTCCTAAAGGCATAATATTTTTTTTAGGCAACCGCTTGCTACCCGCTCGGGCTGGTATAAGGGCTAAAATGTTATTGTTTTTTTTTGCCACAGTTCAGTAACCTAAATTTAATGCGTGTCGTTTTTGAAAGTGAACTTCATAATCGGCTTGAGCTTGATAGTAATCTGGCATTTGACCAATATCCATCCAATATTCGGTTAATGGAAAACCGCCTACTTTATTGTTTTCAGCCATCGCTTTTTCTATCAGCGATGTCATGTCAAAAAATTCATTGGATGGCATTAAGTCCAGAGCTTTTGGGCTGATAGCGTAAATGCCTGCATTTACAAAGTAACGGTAAATAGGCTTTTCAACCAACTGATTAATCTGGTGACCGTCCATTTCAATCACACCATAAGGCACCTGCTGCGAGTACTCTCGCATACAGGCACTAATGATATCGCCATTATCTTGATGAAATTTCAATAAGGCTTTCAAATCAACTTTAGTCAATAAGTCACCGTTCATCACAACAAACGGTTCGACTAGTTTTTTTGGCAACAAAGATAAAGCTCCGGCTGTTCCCATGCGTTCGTTTTCTTCTACATAATGAATACGGACACCAAACGCTTCTCCATCACCAAAATAATCACGAATTTGTTGGCCCAAATAATTAATACAGAAATAGAATTCTTCAAATCCTTGTTCTGCGATATGCCGCACAATGGTTTCTAATATTGGCTGATTACCTACTGGCAGCATGGGTTTAGGAATATTTTCAGTCAAAGGGCGCAAACGCGTTCCCATTCCGCCAAGCATTAACACCACCGCATTAGGTAACGCCGACTGAGTTTGCTTTTGATAAAACAAACCCAGTATTTTTTTAGACTGAGACACAATTGGCAAATGGCGTAGTTGGTGTTTGGCGATGCGTTTCTGCCATACCAACGCTGATTCATTTTCAAAACCAAGCGTTGGTTGTTTATTCATGACATTTTGAATTTCACTTTCTAACCCAAAACCGGCCAGTAAACCTCGACGTATGTCCCCATCAGTCACAGTTCCCACCAATATTTGGTCAGCGCTGATAACCAAAGCAATCTGCAACGCTGCACGATCCATGACTTCTAAGGTGTGTTTAACCGAGCTTTGTGGGTCAACTGCAATCAAGGTCCAATCATGCAAATTCATAGCCTATCCTTTGATGATGTAATAGAGGGGTGATCGACCAAGTCATAGAAAGCCTTTTTATTCAAGTTATCTAACTCAATACCACTTAAAACTTCTAGCATTTTCTGCACACTATTACCCTGACCGTAAACACTATTTTTTTGAGCAGCTAACTTTTGAAATTCTGGTTTAAGTGCTTGATGAATGGCTTGGTAAATAGCCGTTTCAGATTCATCACAGTCTAAAATAGAAGCCGAACGTAACCTTCCTTGTTGACGACTGCCTATATTGACAGTGGGCGTCCCCACTACGGGCGCTTCAATAATACCACTAGACGAATTACCTATCACTACATCCGCTAAGGCCATTACACTAACATAGCGAACTGAACCCAAATTAGTAAACAACTGAACATTAAGTTTTGTCGAACTTGACCAACTTTGAATACGCTTAAACAATAATTGACCGCCCGCATCAGCGTTAGGCGCAGTCCAAACTATGTTGGCATCTGGAAAATACTCTAAAGCTGAAAACAGCGCTTGTATCATTTTCTCACCAGAAGACTTGCCCCAAGTAACGGGGTGATATGTAATCAAAAAAACCGGAGGATCTAATGTAATGCCTAAGTCAGCTCGCAGTTGACTTTTATCCCATAACTTAAGCTTTTGAATCAAATCCAGGCCTGGTGCTCCGACATTAAACACTCGTTTGGGCTGTTCCCCCATTTGAATGACTCTATCGCGATAAGCATTGGCGGCCGTAAAGTGTAAACTCGCCATTTTTGTAATGGCATGGCGTATTGCTTCGTCAACCGCACCTTCGGTTACTTCACCACCATGAATATGGGCAATCGGAATATTTAACAATAAAGCGGCTTGAGCGGCAGCCAACATTTCATACCGATCCCCTAAAACCACTAGAATATCCGGTTTTAACTCTGATAAGGTATCCGCAAATCCCATCACACCGCGTCCTACAGACTTAGCAATCGCAACGGGATCATCCAACTCATCAAGCGTTTCAATACGCGCGTCAACTCTAAAACCATCTTCTATGATTTGATTCACTGTCATGCCATGTCGAACAGATAAATGCGCGGCGCAAGCTATCACCTGCAATCTCATGCCGACTTGTTGTTGAATCGCTCGCATCAAACCCGACAATAAACCATATTCGGCGCGGGATCCTGTTGCTACCGCTATTTTTCGAGGATTATGTAAGTTCAACATCCACTCCTTCCCCCTCTTCAAACCGACGAGGCGAAGCCTGACCGATCAATTGATCCCAATAGCTAGCCGAAACACCTTTTTCACTTCTTTTTAAAGTTAGGTTTTCAGTTGTGAATTTTTCACCCGCTTCGATTGAAGCTTTAGCGACAATTGACTTACGAGCGACGCTAATATTAACGACCTCAGAAGATGTCGGCTTTTTTTCACCGCTTCCCAAGGCTTGTTCAACATGGCGGATTGAACGAACCATCGCCATCAATTCTAAAGGTTCAATGCTTGCTTGTTGGTCTGGCCCTGGCAAACTTTTATCTAACGTAATATGCTTTTCAATGACACTCGCCCCCATCGCTACCGCAGCAATCGCAACTTCAATTCCTAGCGAATGATCAGATAGACCGACTGGCACATTGAGTTCATCGGCCAAAGTTTTCATAGCACGTAAGTTCATATCTTCGTAAGGTGTCGGATAAGCCGTATTGGCATGTAACACGGTTAAATTCTCAAGTGCCAGACCGGCTTTCACTAAAGTGTCCACTGCTAATCGTACCTCTTCGAGATTGCCCATACCAGTAGACAAAATTGTCGGTTGGTTAAACGCGGCAATTTTGCGCAAATAGGGCGTCGATAAGAGTTCGCCAGACGGGATTTTCCAGCGCCTGACTCCTAGACGGTGCAAAAAACCGACACTAGATAAATCAAACGCCGTGGACATAAACTCGATGCCTTTTTGGCGACAATAATCCAATAACTCGAGATGATCAGCTTTTGACAACTCCAATCGTTTTAACATGGCGAACTGAGTTTCTTTTACGCCTGTATTTTGGGTTTGGTAACTGGCCTGTTCAGCGTTTTCAGTCACCAGTTCTTCGGTAATAAACGTCTGAAACTTAACCGCATCCGCGCCAGCTTTCACAGCTACATCAACCAGTTTTTTGGCCATATCGAGTGATCCATTGTGGTTCACACCAGCTTCAGCAATAATAAAAACAGGTAAGTTCGTTGTAGCTTTTTGCATCATTAATATTCCTGTTTAATTGCCTAGGTTAACCTGTATGTTCAACTAAATTTGTTTTTAGTCGTTACTTGACCCGTAACTACATCGGCCGATAAATCAAACTGATAAATTAAATCTGATGTTTCAAACACCGCTTGTTTGAGCTGATCATTAAATTTAAAGTCCGGATTAATTTCCTGTAAAAACCCATAACCAACTTCGAAGAACTTACGCATCGACATTCCCATGCCATGACCTAAGTTTTTTATGAAATGGCCATCAACATCCGACTCATCCACCACATTCATTAAGACATGTTTAAAGCCTAATTCAGCCATATTATTTGCCATGTCAATTTTTTCTTGAGTTGGCGCAATCGTATCAGTGGCCGCATGATAAAACACATAAAACGTATCTTGGCCACCTTGTTCAACCATACTTTGTAGCTGAGACCGAGAAAACCCTCGAATTTCTTTTCGACCACCGCCAAATGTATTAGGCAAGCCCTGAGTTAATGTCCAAGGCGATCTAACATTTAAGTCCAAAATCACCTTAGGATAAACTTGATAAGAGAACTCTGGAACGCCCATTTCTTGCCCCACGACATAAGCCAAGTTGGTTTGTGCCCAAGATGAATTATCAAACACAGCTTTAATTAATCCAGGATACAACTTGGTGACCAAGTTGGCCAAATAGCCGCCATACGAAGACCCCACTAAAATCACATTATCCAAGCTTAGGTTAAAACGCTGAGCCGCATCTTTAATGGCATTAATGATATCCAAAGCGGCTAACAACCCAAAATTCTGATATTCGTTTTTTGTCGGAACTAAATCACCTGTCAGCTTAATATGGTTATTTGAGTTCATAAGAAGCGCATTTAAAGCTTCTATGGAGGCTTCACCTGTTCCACCCATTTGTATAAATGCCTGCTCAACCTTAGCTTTTTCTGTGTTGTGTACCTCAACTTTCGCACCCGCTGAAGGCCGTGAGCCAATACAAAAATAATTTAGCGTTAAAGCCGCCATTTGATATTGCTTAGCCGTTTTTTCACAAAAAGCTTTGGCATACTCACCCAAATCACCACCAAACCCCGGAATGTACACAACTAAACCATCTTTGTAATCGGCGTTATAAATAAAGTAATCCGTTTGGCGGACACCATTCAGGCCAAACTCAAAATCGGCACAAGTGTCAAAAACCACATGTTGTTCCATATCTTCTTTTCCTTAATGGGCTTGGCGAGCTGAGTCGAGTATTTGGCCCTGCCCCACATAACAACCAGGCCTGGTGATGTCTTTTAAAATTAACGCGCCGGCACCAATAATTGCATTATCGGCAACTTTGACGCCCTGCTTAATGACTGCACCACTGCCCACTAAACAGCCGTTGCCAATCGTCACTTGACCGTTGATTTTGGCGCCAGTCGAGATATGGCAATGATCCCCCATCACGGCATCATGCTCTATCAAAGCTTGGCTATTGATAATGCCGTTTTGACCAATGCGTGCTCCCACATTCACGAGAGCTTGATGCATCACCACCGTGCCTTCGCCGATTTCGGCATGCTCGGAGACATAGGCCTTAGGCGAAATGACAGGCGGAAATTTAGCGCCAGCCTGCTGCGCCAAATTAAATAGTTTAATTCGTAAATCGGCGTGTTTGACTTGACCCACACTGATTAAACAGTGTGGGTAGGTTTGCACCAGCCCTGGTAAATCGGCATCAGACCCCAGAATTGGGTAACCTAATACTTCACCCTTTACACCCTGTGCTTCGACGATACCGGCTATCGTAAAATTCGGTGTTTGTTCAATCACATCAATCAGGGCACGACAATGCCCGCCGCCGCCTATCAATAAAATCGGGGTATTAACCATGACAAACTACCCCACTTGGTAAGTTCACTACGCGCGCCGCGAGCCATTCTGTGTGTGGCAACTCGGTGCGCAAACAATCGGCGTAAATCGCCAGTTGATGCATCGGTGTCCATAAAGGTCGCATTTGAATGGCTTGGCTATTACTGAACTCTAACAAGGCATCACGTTCCGTTTGATCCTGACAAATCAAGGTGTTTAACCAATAGTTAGATTGCATTTGGGCCGTTTCGTTTTGCATTACCAGGCCTGGTTGTTGTTGATAAACCTTCGCCAAGCGACGTTTTTCGACCAAAAAAACCGGCAACTTTTGCATTTGCGCCACGCCCAGCGCGGCATTGAGATTCGGCATCCGCAAGTTGTAGGCCGCTTCATCATGCTCAAATAACCAAGCATGTGGAATTTTAGCGGTGGTACTTAAGTGCTTAGCGTGACGTGCGAGTTCGGCATCATCGGTAATGAGCATTCCGCCCCCACCGGTGGTAATGACTTTATTGCCGTTAAAGCTAAACACCCCAACTTGACCGAAACGCCCGGTATGCTGACCTTGATAAAAACTGCCTAAACTTTCAGCCGCATCTTCTACCAGCGCAATATTGTGTCGGTTACAGATTTCTACAATCTGTTCGATTCGAGCCGGAAAACCTAAGGTGTGCATGGGTACACAAGCACGAATAACTCGACCGCTTTGACGATGAATGCATTGGCCGTTTTGCTGTTGCGTCTGCTCTATTAAAAATTGATTTAGCGATTCCGGACATAAGCCCAAGGTTTCGCGTTCAACATCGATAAACACCGGATCCGCCTGATGCATTTTGATGGCGTTTGGCGTCGCCACAAAACTTAACGACTGGGTTAACACCAGCTCATTCGGCTGTAGTCCGATCACTTTTAACGCCAAATACAAACCCATTGTGCCATTCACCACCGCCACGGCATGTTTCGCGCCGGTGTAGTCGGCGATTTGTTGTTCAAATTCGGTCACATATTGCCCAACCGACGAGACAAAGGTTGAATCAACACAATCCACGACTAAACGTTTTTCGGCCTCATCAAAGCACGGTGCATGTAATGGAACTAAACCTTCCGACACGCCATAATGCTGACGGATCAATTCAATCAACGACAACCAGGCCTGGTGATTAGACATTGTATAGCCCCGTTTTATAGGCTTGCAGGTTTTGCGGTTGGACAAACCAGGCAATAGTTTTTTGCAAGCCCGCTTCGAGTGAGGTGGTTGGGCGATAGCCTGTCAATTCAATTAATTTCGAATTATCGCCCCACAAACGAAAGACTTCGGAGTCTTTCGGTCTCAGACGTTGCGGATCTTGAATAAATTCAACATTTGAATCCATTAATCGTTTGATTAATTCCAAGGTGTCTTGCACCGAAATTTCGTAGTTTGAGCTGATATTAACCGTTTCGCCAATGGTTTTATCCGTCGCCATCAGCGCCATCATGCCCTCACAGGTGTCAGTAACATAGTTAAAATCGCGCGTAGGGCTGGTATCGCCCAATTGAATTTGGGTTTGACCGGCGGCAATTTGGCCGATAATGGTTGGGATCACCGCGCGTGCCGATTGGCGTGGGCCGTAAGTATTAAATGGCCGCGCAATTGTTACTGGCGTTTCAAACGCCAAATAGTAAGACATCGCCATCGCATCTGCGCCAATTTTACTCGCGCTATAGGGCGATTGTGGCTGCATTGGGTGGCTTTCGTTGATTGGCACCGTTTGCGCCGTGCCGTAGGTTTCTGAAGTTGAGGTATGCATAAATCGGCGCACATTTTGGTCACGTGCCGCCTGCACCATATTTAAGGTGCCGGTAACATTAGTATCCACATAAGAACCCGGCGCAATATAGGAATAAGGAATCGCGATTAAAGCGGCTAAATGAAACACTGTATCCATGCCTTTGCAAATGGTCTGGCACAAAAACGGATCACGAATATCACCGCTGATAATCTCCATATCCGATGCCAACGAGCTTTGATCCAACCAGCCCCAACTATTAAACGAGTTGTATTGCACTAACGCCCGCACTGTCGCGCCGGCGTTTACCAAAGTTTCCGCCAAATGCGAGCCGATAAACCCATCGGCTCCCGTGACTAACACCTGCTTTCCTTGCCAATATGACGGCATAACTTGCTCTCCTTAGCACCAGGCCTGGTGGTTGTGTTATCGGCTTGCGATTAAATTCGCATCCTCACCCAATAAGGTTTGATAACGGCTTTTGGCCTGTAACACTTTATCTAAATAACGTCGGGTTTCATCTGAAGCATGATCATAACGTAACTTGCGATAAACCTGACGTGGGCTGAGTTTGTTAATTTGCGCAACGGCCTGTTCTGGTGATGCGCCAAATAAACGCCAAACGGTCGACATACCGCCGTTATAGGACGAAATCGCCACCATTTCACGCGATTCAGGATGCTGAATGTCGGCGAAATAGTCGTGCTTTAATAGACTTAAATAAGCGGTACCAATACGGATATTATTTTCAGCATCAAATAATTCGGCATCACTGGGGGCATCCAGCCTAAAATCAATATACTGATACACATCTCGCCCCGCCGCATTGGGTTTAATTTGCATCAGCCCTTTGGCTTGGGACCGGCTGACCGCTTGCGCATCAAACCGACTTTCGGTTTCCATTATGGCAAACACTAAAGCCGGATCAATATTAAAGTCTTGCGCAAACCCCATCACCCAAGGTTCATACTGACGCGCCGGTTCGGCTAAATTCGAGGTTTTCAACGGGATGTGCAAACTCACAAATTCGCCCTCTTCGTCTTTTAGGCTCGTTTGATGATGAGTCATTAAATAATCGGCGTAATTAAATGCCGCCCGCGGATAACGAATAGGCTGCTGATTGTTATCCACCACCCGACGATAAAAAGCGGGACGTTGCTGATAGTTAATCGGCTCTAGACTTAATAAATCTTGTTCAGCATAGGGATCAGGGCTTAACAAAACGCGGCTCACGGCACGTTTAATATTTTGGGGGTTCGCCAATTTTTTAGGGAATTCAATTACGACTTCATCATCATACTCCACCACAACTGGCTGGGGCGCAAACGCACTGCCAGTCTCTTTTTGCTCCAGTGTAGGCTCGACTGATGGCTCAACCACCTGGCCTGGTGACTTAAGATTAGATTTGGGTTCAGGCTTAGGTTCTATTTCGCCCTTGGCCAAAGCACCAGGCCTGGTGGTCGGAGTTGGCGGTGTTTGAGAGATTTGTTTTGTCTGCACGGCCAGAATGGGTTGAGCGTTTAACTGAGTAGGACTCGACTCTGGAAGGTTCGTCTTAACCAGTTTAGGATTTTCAGACTCTGCAGGTTTCGCTTCTGTTGATTTTGACAGTCTAGATGTGAGGGCCGGCAAAGGACGATTTGAAACAACCCGCATCTCTGGTAAGGAGCTTACCTGAAGCATCTTAGGTGCATCGCTGGAGGCCGTATAGCTTTGAGCCATCGCCCAATACTGAAATTGCTGGAACGCCGCGCCACCTGCAATTAATAGCAGCCCGACCGGAATCAACAATGCGATGATTAAATGTTCAAATTTCATTTACAAAAATGCCTCCACTGGGGAGGCATTAGCAAGTTGAGTACCAACTTTAGATTGATTAACGCATATAGTTAAATAAAGACATCCCTTGAACTTTACCAAATACTTGCTGTGCCATTTGCAAGGCATTTTGGGTAACCGTAAACTTAGAAATCCCTTCGACCATATCCAATTCTTCAATATTCGACTTGCGTTCAGTCAATGGCATCTTGAACGACTCACCCGCTTCATATTGGGTATCTATACGAATTTGCCGCCCGCCAATGCCGGCCACTACTTCTGACATGTTGGTAATTGAACTTTTTAAATCGTCCAACACATCGTCACCCGGTTTTTGGCCCGCCATCATACGATCATACATTACCTTCATGGTGTTGTAGATATTTGGATCGATCTCACCTGGCGCCGGTGGCGTGGTTTGGGGCCCTAACGATGTGGCTGGATTAGGTGCAAAACCAAATACTTTTGACCCTGTGTCAGTGATACGCACACGCGACATATTAAACTCATCATTTGGCTCTAGCTTATCCGTATGGTCAAACCCAATCTGGACAAAGCGCCCACCAAATGTTGCATTTTCGTCATAATCAGCGGCCGCATTAGGATTGCCGATATAAACCAAGTAACCAGGGTTAGCGGGGTCGTCGACGTAGGGCGTATCTTTTACATTATTACCCGCAAACATGTACTCGCCTTCGGAGTTTTTCATGTTCATCGTGCCTTTAACATGCAACATCATTTGCTCAACTTCAGCCGCGGCTACTCGACGCTGATCTGGACTATAGGTATCGTTCGACATTTGAATACCCAGCTCTCGGATACGCTGCAACACACCAATTGTATCTTGCACTGCAGTTTCCTCTAGCACCAGCTGCGACTTAGCATACTCGCCATTCTTAGCATATTGATCAATCGTATTGATCGCTCGATTAAGTGTATGAATTTGACTCATCGCCACGGGATCATCACTGGGACGATTAACACGATTACCCGTACTCAATTGTTCTTGGATATCCAATAACTTATTGGAATGCGATTGGATGGCATTAAATCCCATGCTATAAACTTGATTTGTCGTTACACGCATTAGGTTATCCTCTCATTGCCCCTAACAGGGTCTGGAATGTGGTTTGTGCTGTTTGCATCACCTGAGCCGCGGCTTGATAAGCCTGCTGAAAACGCATTAAATTTGCGGCTTCTTCATCTAAACTGACGCCTGATAAACTTTCTCGGCGTTCCATTATGTAGTCATAAGTATTTTGTTGCGCCGTCAATTGTATTTCCTGACCACGCACATACATACCCACGCTACTGGCCATTCTTGAATAGCCTCCTAATAATGTTTCGGCCGGTTGACCGGAATTATTAGCAAACATGACCTTTTTTGATTGCAAACTGGCCATATTGGCAATATTAACGTTATCCCCTTCTGCCGCGGGTCTAACTGGTTCATCATCCAAGGTGCCCGAACCGGTTGAGTCAATCGGTGATTGGCCACGTGTGGCCAACTCTTGACCATCACGGATTTCGACGCCAAAACTTTTCAAAATATCTTGATGTGGTTTCAAAATATAGCGGTCACCTGCGGTGCTATTTAAATTGGCTTCTTCAAAACGCAAACCATCAAACTGAACACTATCACCAGAAGCAAAGGTAGCGGTTTCTTTATTACTTAAATTAGTTACCGTCCAGTTCGTGCCATCAAATCGCATTTCATAACCATCTGGCGACAAGTTTGAAATAGCGGTATAAGCATCTGTCAAATCTTGTTGCTTATCACCATAAGTCAATGGCTGTGGCGGATAAGGCGGAATCGCAGTGGCATCGATTGGATTAAAGGTGGCTTTAACTTCGCCGCCTAAGGTTGAGTTATCTTTGTGCGCTAAACCACTCGACTCTAACGGCGTAAACAAGCTCGTGCCTGCATCGCCATTTTCATCAAACCCTTGATAATGCTGCCAGTTATTAGCGGCTACAAATGCATTCATCGTGACACCCAACTCATTTTGGGCACGATCCAACATGTTTTTACGAAAATCCAGTACACCACCCAGCTGACCGCCACCTAATAATAAATCAGTGACTTGTTTGCGCTGGCCACCGATCTGAGCATAAATTTCAATCCGGTTTTCTGAAGGATAAGCGCTTTGATCGGCTTGTAAACGGGTAACCGTATTGTCACTTAATAAAGGCACTTTACCGTTAATGGTATGAATATCAATGGTGCCATCCGGTTGTTTATAGGTTTTCACCTCAACCAAGCTCGACAATTCTAAAATCGCCTGCTCACGCTGATCCAACAAATCATTTGGCGGCTGCGTACCTTGCGACTGAGCATAAGCCACCATATCGTTAATTTTTTTAATTTCTTCTAGATTGCGATTAATGTCCTGAGTCAAATCTTTAATTTGATCGTTTACTTGATACTGAGTATCGTCTAACACCACGCTAATATTATTGATATGGCCAGTCAAATTATTCGCTTCATCGAGCATCAACTGACGGTTGACACGAGAAGTAGGATTATCGGCGAGGTTTTGCATCGAATCAAAATAACGCTGGATAAAATCCTGCACACCTTCGTCGTTGCCGGCAATAATGCCTTCAACTTGCTTCGAATAACTGAGTGATTCTTCATAACCTTTAACAGTCGCATTGGTACTGACCAATTGCTTTTGAATATAGTCGGCATACATACGCTCAACCGTTTCAACACGGGAGCCGCCGCCATTAAATGAGGTACCCACAATGCTTGGCGAGTTGGCATAAATTTCAGCACGCTGGCGGCTATAGCCTTCAGTATTGACGTTGGCTACGTTATGGCTACTCACATCCAAGGCTTTACGAAAGGTGGTGGCCGCCGAGCTGGCAATAACTAACATATCTGACATAACGATTCTCGCTTATGGATCACCCACTCAATGGGATCTATGTTTTGAAAAGCCGGTTTTTATCCAACCAGGCTATTCTTAATAACACTCAATTACTCTAAATTTCGCAAGGCTAAAATATCTTGCGTTGAACTCGACTCTTTACTCAACATACTAGAATCAAAACGTTTTTGCTGTTCTTGCAACCACTTTTGTTTTTCTTCATCGTTTAGTTTTGGCAGACTAGCCGACAACTGCTCTACTATTTGATCGGCAAATCCTAGAGAACCTTTAGCCGACATGTCTTGTGCAAGCTGTTTATCGTACATATCGTAGTAAGAATCAGCTTGCGAGCCATCTAACCAACCGTCATCCAATTTGACGCTACGTGAATTTTTTAGAATCTGCTCTAGAAACATGGCCTCAAATTGCTGCGCAATCGGTTTTAATACCGACTGCTGATCTTCTCGCGCTTGACGTTTTAAATCGTTTAACGCACCTAAGTTGGTATAGATCGTATGGTCTTGAGGGCGGCTGGTTGTTAAATCACTAATACTCGACATCACAACCTCCCTTAAATAACCATTAACTCAGCTTTGAGTGCGCCGGCCTGCTTCAAGGCCTCTAAAATCGCCACTAAATCACTAGGCGCGGCGCCGACTTTATTTACGGCTTCCACCAAAGAGTCGAGTGTAATACCCGAGTCAAACTTAAACATGCGGCGATCACCTTGCTCTTCAACATTCACTTCAGTATTTTGTTGCAAGGCCGCTTGCCCGCCACCAAAGGCATTGGGCTGAACCACTTCCTCGTTTTCTTCAATCCGTACCACCAAACCACCATGAGTGACAGCCGCAGGACTTACACGTACGGTTTGGCCAATCACAACGGTACCAGTTCGTGAATTCACAATAATACGTGCCGCGCCTTCGCCTTCTTTTAACTCAATGTTTTCCAATACCGACAAAAATGAGACTCGTTGATCTGGAATACGCGGGGCAATAACCTCAACTGATTCAGCATCGAGTGCTCGAGCGGTACCCTCACCCAATAAATCATTAATCGATTTGGCCATATTACTCGCGGTCGTAAAGTCGGCACGGTGCAAGTTAAACGTAACGGTTGAACCTAAATCAAAACCGGTGTTTACTTCGCGCTCGACACTCGCGCCATTTGGAATACGGCCGACACTGGGTACATTCACGGTTACACGCGAACCATCATTACCACTTGCATCCAAGCCACCCACAACCAAGCTACCTTGCGCAATTGCATAAACTTGATTGTCTACCCCTTTCAAAGGGGTCATTAGAAGTGTACCGCCTCTCAAACTTTTGGAGTTACCTAAAGATGAAACCGTGACATCAATTCTTTGACCGGGCTTGGCAAAAGCCGGCAAATCAGCATGAATTGCTACGGCGGCCACGTTTTTAGATTTGGTATTTACGCCCGGCGGCACGTTAATACCAAATTTGTTTAACATACTGATTAAACTTTGCTCAGCAAAGGGGGCTTTTTGATCCCCAGTACCGCTCAAACCGACAACCAAACCATAACCAACTAACTGGTTGTCTCGAACCCCGGCAACATTTGCCAAATCTTTGATGCGTGAATTGGCCAAGCTTAAACTGCTCCAAGCCATTAACGCGATCATTAAAACTAAAATTTTTCTGGTTATCATGCTCATACCCCTTAAAGGATTGACTGAGTTTCTTGATGCCGTCTTAACGCGGCGGATTTTTATATTGATTTTTTAATTACTAAGCAGGATTAATGCCAGATTATAATCTTGAGGATAACAGAAGCTAAAAGAGAAAAAGGCCAACAAAAAAGGGTGCGAAGCACCCAAGACCAGAAATCAATCACCACCAGGCCTGGTGGTGGTAAATAGCCAACGAATCAAGGATTGAATCGCTGGCTTTAAATAAAAAACCGACTTGTAAAAAGGAGAGTATAAAAACAAGCCGGGTCAAGTTTTAATCCAGGTTAAGTCAGACTTAAAGTGGCCAAAACTTTGACAAAAACTTTGTAACGGCACCAGGCCTGGCGGTATCGCCCGCAATGCCTGTGTCTCTATAAATCATGCGAACATCGGCCACACGGGTCGATTCGATCGTATTATCAGGTGTAATGTCTTGTGGGCGCACAATGCCGGCAAATCGAATCACTTCTTCACCATCGTGTACCGTAATCCACTTTTCGCCTCGCACCACTAAATTACCGTTAGGAATGACCTCCACCACTGTCACGGCTATCGAACCGGATACGGATGAATCTTGTTTAACATCACTCGAACCATCAAAGGTATTGCTAGAACCATAACCAATACCACCGGTCCCTAATTCCGAATAAATTTGCGCGGGTGTGCGCCCAAGAACATTTAAAGGCGTCGTTACACCGAAGTCGGCCTGCGAACTTTTATCGTAGCTGGCTTCATCTTTTTTATTAGCGTTAAACTGCTCCGCCAAACTCACGGTAATAATATCGCCGACTCGATGCGCTCGTGCATCATCAAACAAGGTGACCGAGTTGGATGCCTGATACAAAGAGCCATTTCTGGGTGGCGGTTGCTGCCCCAGATTAGTCGGATAGCTCGGCTCATAAGTGAAATCTTCCATCCGCTCAGGAACTGAAGAGCAAGCTTGCAACACCCCCATCATCAGCATCAATAAGCCCAAACGTGAATAAGTTTTAATCTGTTTCATGTTTTGCCTCCAACGTTATACGTTGTTATTTAGGTACTGCATCATGCCATCGGCTGCGGAGATGGCTTTTGAATTCATCTCGTAAGTACGCTGCGCTTCAATCATGCCAATTAACTCTTCAACCGTATTGACATTTGAAGACTCTAAAGCCCCTTGAATCAGGGCCCCAGCATCCTCGGCATTCGGGTTATTTACCACCGGCGCACCACTGGCAATGGTTTCATAAAACATGTTCTGACCGACCGCTTCCAACCCCGACGGATTAATAAAAGTCGCAATTTCTAGCTGACCTAAATCCAATGGCTGCGGGTTACCTGGTTCCTTAGCAAACACAGTACCATCACGACCAATCATCACCTCAGTCGCTTCTTGTGGAATCTGGATATTCGGCTCCAATAAATAACCCGAAGACGTCACCACATCGCCATTCTGGTTAACTTCAAACGAGCCATCTCGGGTGTACATGATGTTGCCATCGGCATCTAAAACCTGAAAAAAACCTTTGCCATCAATCGCCATATCGAGCTGGTTATCGGTAATCATTAAGTTACCCTGGGTGTGAATTTTTTGTACACCCACAGCCTTAACACCCACACCTAACTGCAAACCAGAAGGCAAGGTATTGACTTCATCTTGCGTAGCCTGAGCACCAGGCGTTCGCACGTTTTGATAAAGCAAATCATCAAACTCGGCACGCCCGGTTTTATAGCCATAAGTATTCGCATTAGCTAAGTTATTCGAAATGGAGGCAAGACGAAATTGCTGGGCTTCTAAACCGGTTTTTGAAACATATAATGCTCTATTCATATCTCACCCCATTATCGCATTGATAAAATCTTGTCTGATGCCGCACCATGATCTTTGGTGGTCTTCATCATCTTGACTTGCATTTCGTACTTACGCTGTAGCTCAATCATGGTGACCAACGCCGTCGCCGTATTCACGTTACTGCCTTCTAGCGCGCCATTTAAAACCGATACTGGCGCTTGAACCAGCTCTTCATTGCCCGGTTTCTGACGAATAAAACCGTCCAAGCCTTTTTCCAACTGCTTAACATCCGGCTGCACCAAACGTAATTGGTCAATCACGACCAACTCGTTAGCCGCCGCACCAACTGGAATAACCGAAATCGTACCGTCACGGCCAATTTCAACTGACTCAACTGGCGGCAACACAATCGGCGCGCCGCCGGCATTTAGCATTGGATTACCATGCACATCCACCAATGCACCACCGTCGGTAATTTGCATACTGGCTGAGCGCACATAGGCTTCATCACCCGCAGGTGATAACACCGCCATAAAACCATTTTCTTTGGTCGCTACATCCATACTGCGGCCGGTTACCTTGATTGGCCCAGCGGTAAAATCCGTTGCCGGACGCTCATCCATTGAATAGGTACGTGTGTGCCAACCTGGGCCTTCCATGTGCTGGGCACGGAACTGGTTGAAGTCCTGCTTAAACCCATCTGTGGTTGCATTTGCCAGGTTATTGGCATTATTTGCCTGCGAGATCATGGCCTCTTTTGCGCCACTCATCGAGACATATAGCATTCGATCCATCGTATTACTCCGAATCTGTATCTGTTTTCTGGTCAGAAAACGGCTGGTACCAGCCCAGCCGACAGCTTGTTTAACTTATTATTTATGTGGTGCGTCTTAGTTTATATATGTGACGCGATTCCCTTGTGTGTTAGCGATCTCGTTTGGATTGCTTTAACGAAAAGTTAATAGCAATCCGTATGCCAAATACTAAATAGACGAAAAATGATTGGAAGAATAAAAGAGAACAAAACCATCCTTAGCAGGCCTGGTTGTTTAGGAATTTGATAATATGATAGATATAAAAAAACCCCGCCAACTCGAAAGAATTGATGGGGTTTTCTATTATATGGTGCGCCTGAAGAGATTCGAACTCCTGACCGCTCGGTTCGTAGCCGAGTACTCTATCCAGCTGAGCTACAGGCGCTTAACTTGGTGCGTATTATAGTTTATCAGCCTAAACTGTCAACCTTTAAATCACGCTTTTTTAACACTTAATTGAATGGCGGTGAAGGAGGGATTCGAACCCTCGATAGAGCTACAAACCCTATACTCCCTTAGCAGGGGAGCGCCTTCAGCCTCTCGGCCACTTCACCTAATTCAAGCCGCGTATGTTACAAGGAAACCCGCGCCTTGTAAAGCCAAAACCGAAAGATTTAGCCAAAGATTTGGCTTAATTAACGGTTTTGGATTTTGAGCCAATTAATTAGGCCTGATCTAACTCAAACTTTGCGTGCAAAGTCTTAACCGCCGCTTCTAGTTGGCTTTCGTTAATCACCACAGAAATTTTGATTTCAGTGGTCGCGATCATTTGAATATTGATATTTTGATCGGCCAATACTTTAAACATACGACTGGCGATACCCACGTGTGAACGCATGCCTACACCCACTAAAGAGACTTTCGCAATCGTGTCATCATAGACAACTTCACGCGCACCCAACTCACTTGATACCGCGTTCAGAATTTCTAGTGCGTGGCTGCGATCATTGCGATGCACGGTGAAAGTAAAGTCAGTGGTGCCGTCTTGACCTTGGTTCTGGATGATCATATCAATCTCGATATTGGCATCCGCAATCGGCCCCAAAATCGCATAAGCCACGCCAGGTTTATCTGGCACGCCTAATACTTGTAGTTTTGACTCATCCCGGTTAAACGCGATGCCTGAAATTAAAGGTTTTTCCATTTGATCATCCTCAGATGTAATTAGGGTTCCACCGCCTTCTTTTAGCGAAGACAATACGCGTAACGGTACTTTATATTTGCTGGCAAATTCGACCGAACGAATTTGCAATACCTTGGCACCTAAGCTCGCCATTTCCAACATCTCATCGAAGGTAATAGTTTCTAAGCGACGCGCTTCTGGAACCATACGTGGGTCGGTGGTATATACGCCATCAACATCGGTGTAAATCTGGCACTCTTCAGCTTTTAGTGCCGCCGCTAAAGCGACCGCTGTGGTGTCAGAACCACCCCGACCCAATGTTGAAATATCGCCGTTCGCAGTAACCCCTTGGAACCCGGCGACCACAACCACTTTATTTAAATTCAACTGATCTTGAATCTTTTGCGCGTTAATACTGTCGATACGCGCTTTGGTATGTACTTCGTCCGTTTGAATCGGCACTTGCCAACCCGTATAAGAAATCGCGTCGTAACCGCTCTGTTGTAAAGCCATGCTTAATAAGGCAATGGTTACTTGCTCACCGGTCGTCAAAAGCATATCCATTTCACGCTTGGATGGACGCTCTTGCATGGTTTTAGCCATATCGGTTAATCGGTTGGTCTCACCCGACATAGCGGATAACACCACTACAACCTGATGGCCTTCATCAACAAACTTTGACACTTTTTTAGCTACATTCTGGATACGCTCCAACGTGCCAACCGACGTGCCGCCGTATTTTTGGACAATCAATGCCATATCGTTTATGCCCTTATCACTTGATATTACCTAAATCCCCTGCTTATGACGCTTTGGTGTGGAATCACAGAGAGATTCGGGCAGAGTTTATTTTGATTCCACCCAAGCTTCAATTGAAGCTAAAGCTTGTGGTAAGTTAGCTGGGTCTTTGCCTCCGGCCATCGCCATATCAGGACGCCCGCCCCCTTTACCACCAACTTGTTGTGCAACAAAGTTAACTAGCTCACCGGCTTTAAAACGATCGGTTGCAGATTTGCTGACACCAGCGACCAAGCTCACTTTTTCGCCATCGACCGCCGCCAGTAAAATCACCGCCGGTTCGATCTTATCTTTTAATTTATCCAGAGTTTCACGTAATAAATTGGCATCCGCCCCCTGCATTTCAGCCGCGAGTAAGTTAATACCGTTGACCGACTTAACCTGTTGCAAAATCTCTTCACCTTGGTTGGCGGCTAACTTAGATTGCATTTGCTGCATTTGTTTTTCTAAATCACGCTGTGAGGCCACCAATTGGCCAACCTTATCGACCACATGGGCTTTATCAGCTTTGGTTAAGTTTGCGACCTGGGCAATCACATTTTCTAGGTCGTAAATTGTTTGCCACGCACCTTCACCGGTAATCGCTTCAATACGGCGCACCCCTGAGGCCACCCCGCCTTCAGATAAAATACGAAACGGCCCGATATTGCCAGTGGAGTTAACATGCGTGCCGCCACAAAGTTCAATCGAGAAATCACCCATATCGACCACTCGAACCACATCACCATACTTCTCGCCAAATAGCGCCATCGCGCCCATTTGTTTGGCGGAATCGATGTCCATTTGCTGAGTGCCTACCGGGAAGTTCATCATAATATTATGGTTAACGAGGCGTTCAATCTCACGCAATTGGTCAGCCGAAATAGGCTCGAAATGGGCAAAGTCGAAACGCAAACGATCCGGCGACACCAGTGAACCTTTTTGTGCCACATGCGTACCTAACACTTGGCGTAAAGCCGCGTGCAATAAATGCGTTGCCGAGTGATTACGTTCAGAAGCGCGGCGTGCACCTACATCAATACGGGCTTCAACCGCTTGACCAACCGCTAATACACCGGCGGTCATTTCGCCTAGATGTAAAAATAAGCTGCCCTGTTTTTGCACATCGTTCACATGAAAACTATGCATACCTTCGGTTAGCGAGCCGCTATCGCCGACTTGACCACCGGATTCGGCATAAAACGGGGTTTTATCCATAATCACCAGGCCTGCTTGACCTTCTTCCAAACGCTCAACCGATTGGCCATCTTTAAAAATCGCCAATACCTTAACGGTCGCGCAATCTTGGTCGTAGCCAATAAAGTCGGTTTTGCCTTCGAAGTCGACGCGAGTTTGACCTTGCGAGCTAAAGCTGCTGGCCGCACGCGCACGTTCACGCTGAGCTTGCATGGATTGTTCAAAGCCAGCTTCGTCAATCGTCAAACCACGCTCGCGCGCAATATCGGCGGTTAGGTCAAGTGGAAAGCCGTAGGTGTCGTAAAGTTTAAATACGGCTTCACCCGGAATTTGTTTGTCGCTTAAGCCTTCAATCACTTCATCTAACAAACGCATGCCGTTTTCGAGAGTTTCGGCAAACCGTTCTTCTTCAAGTTTAAGCGCACGCTCCGCTTCGGCCTGCTGGGCTTTTAGCTCTGGATAGGCTTCGCCCATTTCGGATACCAATGGCGCCACCAGCTTATGGAAAAACGCTTGTTTTTGGCCAAGTTTATAACCGTGACGAATCGCACGACGAATAATGCGACGCAGCACATAACCTCGGCCTTCGTTGGACGGCAACACACCATCCACAATCGTAAAAGCACAAGAACGAATATGATCGGCAATTACACGCAAAGAATTGTTGCTTAAATCGGTTTCACCGGTTAACTCGGAGGCGGCTTTTACCAAGGTTTTAAACAGGTCGATATCGTAATTATTATGCACGCCTTGCAATACTGCGGCTAAACGCTCCAAGCCCATACCTGTATCGACTGAAGGTTTCGGCAAAGGTGTTAATGTGCCGTCTTCCGAGCGATCAAACTGCATGAACACCAGGTTCCAAATTTCGATGTAGCGATCGCCATCTTCATCTGGCGAACCGGGCGGCCCACCGGCAACATCCGGCCCGTGATCGTAAAAGATTTCGGTGCAAGGCCCGCAAGGCCCGGTGTCGCCCATTGACCAGAAGTTGTCTTTCGCGCCACAACGTGAAAAACGCTCCGCGCTTACGCCGACTTGTTTTAACCAAATATCCGCGGTTTCATCGTCTTCATTAAATACAGTGACCCAAAGCTTTTCTTCAGGTAAGCCCAAACGTTTAGTTAGAAACTCCCAAGCAAATGCGATGGCTTCGTGTTTGAAGTAATCGCCAAAACTAAAGTTACCCAGCATTTCAAAGAAGGTATGGTGACGCGCGGTATAACCAACGTTTTCTAAATCGTTGTGTTTACCACCGGCTCGAATACAACGCTGCACACTCACCGCACGCGTATAGTCGCGTTTTTCATGGCCGAGAAAGGTGTCTTTAAACTGCACCATACCGGCGTTGGTAAATAACAGCGTCGGA
>NZ_DATCSL010000022.1:0-2136 GCF_036568485.1 Thiomicrospira sp. | reverse complement strand
TGATCGTAAAACACATTTTCTAAAATCACATAATCATCTCGAATTTTGGCGACTTCTTTGCCCCACACCACCGGTGCATTGGGTTTGGGAATGGCTTCGATGATATAAACCTTATGGCCATCTTGTTGGCGTGTTTCAACTAAGGTGTGGGTATAGTTATCTAGGGTTTGATCGGAACGCGCTAAATCGTTATAAGAAAAGTCCGAACCCATCCAAGATTGCGTCATCATACTGGCAGGTAATTTGGTGACGCGGTTAAGTTTGGGGGTGAAAATCCACATTTCGTTATCGAGTTTAAGGGTGGCGTTGTCAGCATCACGCGGCGGATAAACAAACCGAATCAGCGAATCTTTCATGCCTCGCGTCCAGCCCTCTAAACGCATATCACGCTGCCAAGTGGGTCGATGAATGGTCATTTCGGTTACGCTATAGGACGTGTCGCCACGCCATAGATCGAGTGAGGCTTCGATAATTTCCGCCGCCGTTTTGGCTTGGCCAAGTACCAGGCCTGGTATTAAGCTTAGTGTCAGACTAATTAAGGCTACGCGCATAATTGAATTCCTTGGCCAGTTTTAATTAACAGGTTTGGCAAGCTGATTGTTTTAAGCGTGTTAAGTCGACTTTAAGCTCACTGATTTGAGTTAAATCGACCGATGATAATAAAGGCACGGCGGCCGGTAACAAACGATAATGCGCCCATGTACCCTTCTTTTCCGCCACTACCAAGTCGGCGTCACGCAAAATGGCTAAATGGCGTGAGACAAAACTTTGGCCAAAATCAAGCACGCGCATGAGTTCACACACACATAAAGAGTCTTGCTGGCTCAGAAGGTTAACAATACGCAAACGCGCCGGATGGCCAAGGGCTTTATATTGATTGGAAGCGTGATCCAGTGTCATGACTTAACTCGTATTTAATGTTTCGTTAGATAGCCTAATTTATACACATTCTAACACTCCCTTTATAAGGGGCAATAAATCAACAAATAATTGATGCTAGTCCTTAGCATTTGGGTGGGTTATTAGTCTGTTCTATGTGGCGATTACAATATTCAGCGCGCGCACTAGGGTCTTGTTGAATAGAATGAACTCGCTTAAAAAATAACAATTGGAGTTTACAAGCATGAAGAAATTATTAGCCGGTATCGCCACTCTTTGGATTATGGCATTTAGCGCCCACGCAGAATATGTTAAGCCGAACATTACACACGAACCTTATGGTAACCAGAAGGTTGTCTATCAGCTAAACACGAGTAACGTGGATATGCAGGTTCAGATTTTGCGCAATATCAATAATCATGTTCGCGCTGTAGGCGCAGATAATATGGATTTGAAAGTGGTGGTGTTTGCAGGTGGTATGTCGGCGTTAGAAACATCGAAGCCTGAAATTGTGTCTGCGATTGAAAACCTACGTTCGCAAGGTGTGGATTTTTCAATTTGCAACAACACGCTAAAAGCACGTAATGTTGATTGGCGTACATTAAAAGATGTAAAAGAAACCGACATCGTGCCAGCCGGTGTGGCCGAGTTGGCCTACCTTCAAGGTAAAGGTTATATTTACGTTAGACCTTAATTATTAAGTCTAAATTATTGAGTGCGCAACGCCGTTGCGCACTTTTCAAATCATCTTGATCTCTTGTCATTCAATTCGCGTTATCACTTAATTTATCGCCAATTTGGGTGCATCGTAATCTTGCGGTTCATCGCTATAAACACACACATTCCACTTAGCCGCTAGGCCAGTTTCTGCAACACAATAAGTTTGGAAAAAATCTACAATCTCCGCGCGCTGACAATGGGCTTCAAAACAGGCCATGTCTTGCCAAATTTCATGAAACACGATCGGCATACTTTCACCATCTGCAAACGGGCTTTGAATATGTCGGGTGACACGATACTGAATGCAACCGTCTTCGCGTAGTGTATTAGGTTCCAAAGATTGCAGTACTCGAAATAATTCTGACTCTTTTCCAGGTTTAGGTAAAAACTGGGCGGTACAGTAAACACGGCTCGACATGGACTATTCCTTTAAAGTTAGAAAGCCAACATGCTAGCACAGCAAAACATACAAGGTTTTGAAATAAGGCGATAAGTTAAATGGATAAATTGAGTTGAATTGAAAGTTGGAAGGGATAG
>NZ_DATCSL010000021.1:0-23927 GCF_036568485.1 Thiomicrospira sp. | reverse complement strand
CCAAGAAGTTATCGGTGGAGTTGCCCACTCAAACTTCAGGTTCAAGCTCCGACCTAAGCTCGGTAAACTCTTTAGCCGAACTTAATAAACTGCTGGCATCGGGTTCTAACTCATCTGGCGATTTGCTGGATGTCGATGACGCCTTCAAATTTCAGGCTGAGCCAAATGGTGAGGGTGAAATTATTGCCGATATCCGCATCGCAGATACCTATTATCTCTACCGCGACAAAATCAAAGCACGTCTTGTGGATGGTGAAGCGCGTTTAGGTGAATTACAAACCCCAAACGGCAAAATGAAAGACGACCCGATTTTTGGTCAGGTCGAAGTTTACTATGGCCAAGCCGAAGCCAGTTTGCCACTGTATGATGTAAAAGGTCAGGTCACGGTTGAATTTGAATATCAAGGCTGTGCCGATGCGGGTGTGTGTTATCCACCACAAACAAAAACGGTGCAAATTGACGCGGATAGCTTTGGCGCTGCAAACGCGTCCGCTTCTACTAGCAGCGTGGATCGTGCAGACATGTCTGAATCAGATCGCATTACCGACACCTTAATGAACTCCAACCTCTGGGTCGTCGTGTTAACTTTCTTTGTATTTGGTTTATTACTTTCCCTTACTCCTTGTGTTTTTCCGATGATTCCAATTTTATCGAGCATTATTGTGGGTCAAGGCGGCAAGGAACTCTCAACCAAACGCGCCTTTATTATGTCACTGGTGTTCGTATTAGCGATGGCGGTGGCTTATACCATTGCCGGCGTATTGGCGGGTATTTTTGGTGCAAACTTACAAGCCGCACTGCAAAACCCATGGGTTTTAGGCAGTTTTGCGATGGTGTTTGTGTTACTAGCCTTGTCGATGTTTGGCTTTTATGAAATACAACTACCCAGTGCGATACAAAGCAAAATCACCAATATCTCCAACAAGCAACAAGGTGGTTCGTTAACGGGTGTCGCAATCATGGGCTTTTTATCAGCCCTAATTGTCGGGCCCTGTGTCGCCCCACCTCTGGCGGGCGCATTAATTTACATCGGCCAAACCGGGGATGCCTTGCTAGGCGGTTTAGCCTTATTTGCGATGAGTATTGGTATGGGCGTACCTTTATTATTGCTTGGCACGTCAGCCGGTAAGTTGTTACCACGTGCCGGTGCTTGGATGAATACCGTAAAAGCCGTATTTGGTGTTCTACTATTGGCCGTCGCCTTGTGGTTGGCCGATCGTGTTATGCCAGGCTGGTTAAGCCTGCTTGCTTGGGCCGCGTTATTGATTTCCTCGGCGATTTATATGGGCGCATTGGAACCAATTGGTGACAAATCCAGCTGGCACAAACTCTGGAAAGCCATGGGCTTGGGTATGTTGGTCTACGGTATTGTATTAATTATCGGCGTGTCGGGTGGTTCGCGTGATCTACTACAACCCCTTAAAGTGTTCCAAGGCGGTAGCGGCTCGGCTACACAGGCTGAAGCCAAGCTGAACTTTGAAAAAATTAACAGTTTGGACGAGCTGCAAGCCCGCATTGGTCAAGGTCAGCCAGTAATGGTCGACTTTTATGCGGACTGGTGTGTGAGCTGTATCGAAATGGAACGTTTTACCTTCACTGACCCAGGTGTACAAGCCGCCCTTAAAGGCGTGACACTTCTGAAGGCTGACGTGACAGCAAATAACGATGACCACAAAGCTTTAATGAAAGCCTTAGGGATTGTCGGCCCGCCCGCCATACTTTTCTATGACGCGCAAGGCAACGAGCAACGTGGTCAACGTGTGGTTGGTTTTCAAAATGCTGACAAGTTTACTGACACCATTGAATCGGCTTTAAAGTAAATAAGTCGAATTTTTAGATCAAACAGAACCACCAGGCCTGGTGGTTCTGCTCATTTTTTTAAGTTTTCTTCACTTTCCATTCAGTTCAACGCCTTTTAGCGCATTTCAAAACAAAAATAGCTTGTTTATTTTTAACGCACATAGTTTTATGCTTTTTTTTCCAGTATAATTGCACTATTTATATCTTTCATTCCAAGGTAACGTCTGTTATGTCAAGCATTTTGGTGATCAACGGCCCCAATTTAAACATGCTGGGACGCCGCGAGCCGCTTATTTACGGTCGTCAAACCCTCGCCGACATTATTGAAGAACTCGAAACCATAGCCGACGACTTTGCTGTGCGTTTATGGCACTTTCAATCGAACGCGGAACACGAGATCATCGAACGTATCCATCAAGCAATGGATGATGGCACTGAATTTATTATCATCAATCCGGCCGCTTTCACTCATACCAGTGTAGCGATTCGCGATGCCTTAGCCACGGTTAATCTTCCGTTCATTGAAGTGCACCTATCCAATGTACACAAACGAGAAGATTTCCGTCACCACTCCTATTTTTCTGATCTTGCGGTCGGCGTGATTGCCGGTCTTGGTTCAGATGGCTACCGATTTGCATTGGAAGCCGCAATTAAACACCTCGAATAATTTAACTAAAGAAATAAAGGATACTCACATGGATATTCGTTCTATTCGCAAGCTGATCGAAATCGTCGAAGAATCAAACATCGCTGAAATCGAAATCAAAGAAGGTGAACATACGGTTCGCATCAGCCGCAACAAAGAACCGATCATTATGCAGTCTGCGCCGATGCAACAACACCAGATGCAACAAATGCACGCCCCTGCACCGGCCGCGGCTCCAGCCTCTGCAGAAGAAGCCGCTCCAGCGCCCGCAGCCGAAACAGGACAGAAGATTACTTCACCCATGGTAGGGACTTTCTATGCTGCGCCGTCTCCTGATGCGGCAGATTTTGTAAAAGTCGGCCAGAAAGTCAATGCGGGTGACACCCTTTGCATTATCGAAGCGATGAAAATCATGAACCCAATCGAAGCCGAAGTGTCAGGTACGATTAAACAAATTCTAGTTCAGAACGGCGATCCAGTAGAGTTTGGCCAAACCCTGTTCATCATCGAATAATCTGCGGAGCGTTTCATGGAAAAATTGTTAATTGCGAACCGTGGCGAGATTGCCTTGCGCGTGTTACGCGCCTGTAAACAACTCGGCATTAAGACCGTAGCGGTCCACTCAACGGCCGATACTAATCTTAAGCACGTGTTAATGGCCGACGAAACGGTTTGTATCGGGCCCGCCCCCTCGAACTTAAGTTATCTAAACATTCCGGCTATTATTTCGGCCGCGGAAGTGACCGACTCCGAAGCCATCCATCCTGGCTATGGTTTCTTATCAGAAAACGCAGATTTCGCTGACCGCGTTGAAGAAAGCGGTTTTGTTTTTGTTGGCCCCAAAGGCGACACTATTCGCATGATGGGCGACAAAGTCCAAGCGATTCGTGCCATGAAAGCCGCCGGTGTGCCGACCGTTCCAGGTTCGGGTGGTCCATTGGGTGACAATGGCGAAGAAAATATGAAAATAGCCAAACAAATTGGTTATCCCGTTATTATCAAAGCGTCTGGTGGCGGTGGTGGTCGTGGTATGCGCGTGGTACACACCGAAGGCAGTTTGCTTAAGTCAATTCAGTTAACCAAACAAGAAGCCGGTGCCGCGTTTGGCAACCCCGAGGTTTACATGGAGAAGTTCCTTGAAAACCCTCGCCATATCGAAATTCAGGTATTGGCTGATGGTCAAGGCAACGCGATTCACCTGGGTGAACGTGATTGCTCTATGCAACGCCGCCACCAAAAGGTAGTTGAAGAAGCGCCCGCCCCAGGTGTGACGCAAGAACAACGTGATCGTATTGGTGCGATTTGTGCCAAAGCCTGTATCGACATTAATTATCGTGGTGCGGGGACGTTTGAGTTCTTATATGAAAACGGCGAATTCTATTTCATCGAAATGAATACACGTTTACAGGTAGAGCATCCAGTTACCGAACAAGTTACTGGCATTGACCTAGTGAAAGCTCAGATTGAAATCGCCATGGGTCGCCCATTATCGATTAAACAGTCGGATGTCAAAATCACCGGACATGCGATTGAATGTCGTATTAACGCCGAAAACCCGTCGAAAAACTTTATGCCTTCGCCCGGCAAAATTACACGTTTGCATTTACCCGGTGGCCCAGGTGTTCGTATCGACACCCATATCTACACAGAATACACCGTTCCTTCGCATTACGATTCGATGATTGGCAAAGTCATTTGTTACGGCTCAGATCGTGATATCGCGATTGCGCGTATGCATACGGCTCTAACCGAATTGGCGATTCGTGGGATTGATACCAATATCGAGTTACAAAAAGAGATTATGAGTGATCAAGGCTTCCGAGAAGGCGGCCGCAATATTCATTATCTTGAACACCGTTTAGAACACTTAATCTAGTGTCTACTCCGATGGCCTGGATTCAAATCAACACCATTGTTGAAGAAGCTTTAGCCGAACCGCTTTCTGATGTCTTTATGGACATCGGTGCGGTGTCGGTCACCTTTGCCGAAACCGGCGAACAAGAAATTTTCGAACCCGAGATCGGCACCACGCCTATCTGGGATCAAACGCGTGTCATGGGGTTATTTGATGCGGAACTCGACACCGCCGCCCTTTTACTCGCCCTCACCCAACTCATGCCACAAATCGCCCCCAGTGCTTATCGCGTTGAACAAATTGAAGATAAAGACTGGATTCGCGAATGGATGGATCAATTCCAACCCATGCCGTTTGGCGACAATTTGTGGATCGTACCAAGCTGGCTGGATGCGCCCGATCCAAATGCGGTTAATCTGTTGCTGGACCCTGGTATGGCATTTGGTACGGGAACGCATCCGACCACTGCCATGTGTTTGCGTTGGCTGGATCAAAACCCACCACTTAATCGCAACGTGATTGATTATGGCTGTGGTTCGGGCATTTTAGCGATTGCCGCCGCCAAGTTAGGTGCCGCGCAGGTTAAAGGCACAGATATTGATCCGCAGGCGATTCTCGCCAGTCAAGATAATGCCGAACGCAATCAAGTAAACATTGAGTTTGCGTTAGTCAAAGACTTTCAGGCCGAACCCTCGGATTGTTTAATTGCCAATATCCTAGCGGGCCCGTTAAAACAGCTTGCGCCAGAGTTTGATCGACTCGTCAAATCCGGTGGTCAACTGGTGTTATCGGGTTTATTGGCTAATCAGGCCGAAGAATTAGTCAGCCATTATCGCCAGTTTGGCTTTGAGTTAGACACGTTGCATACTCAAGACGAATGGGCTTTACTCACAGGTCAAAAAGCCTAAAATACCCGTTTAACAACCAGGCCTGGTGCTTTTCATGTCGTTGCAAATTGGACATTATACCCTCCCCAATAATCTCGTGCTCGCGCCTATGGCGGGCATTACGGATTCGGTGTTCCGTCGCCTCTGTTATCAAAACGGTGCCGGTTACGCGGTGGGCGAAATGTTAAGTGCCCAAACCCATTTATGGGATTCCAAAAAATCCAGCACCCGATTTGCGAGCCTGGACGATCCCGAACCACGTTCAGTGCAACTACTTGGGATTGACCCGCAAGAACTCGCACAAGCGGCAAGTTTGCAAGTCGAACAAGGCGCACAGATTATTGACCTAAACATGGGATGCCCGGCCAAAAAAGTCTGTAATATCGCCGCTGGTTCGGCGCTATTAGCTTACCCAGATCGAGTCGAACAAATTTTTAAAGCCGTCACTGAAGCTGTGACGGTACCCATCACCGTCAAAATTCGTACCGGTACCGATCCGCAAAACCGCAACGCACTGCAGATTGCGCAACTTGCCGAACAATACGGTTTAGCGGCGGTCACGATTCATGGCCGAACCCGTGCCGATAAATTTTTAGGCCAAGCCGAATACGACACTATAAAGCGCATAAAACAGTCGGTATCGCTACCCGTTATTGCCAATGGTGATATTTGTGATGTCGAACAGGCACAATTTGTATTAGAATACACCCTTGCCGATGGCATAATGATTGGTCGAGGTGCGTTAGGAAATCCCTGGATTTTCAACCAGATTGCGGCTTACTTGTCGAATAAACAAGGTTTCAGCCCACCCAATACTTGGCAACGTTACCAAGTCATCCGCGCTCATCTAGAGGGGCTTTATCAACTCTATGGTGAACATCAAGGTGTGCGGATTACGCGCAAACATCTTGGCTGGTATGCCCAACATATTGAACAAGGCGAGATTTTACGTCGTCAGTTCAATCGCTTGCAAAGCGCCAGCGAACAAATAGCCTTAATTCAACAATTTTTTGAAATCTGACGACTGTAACTAAAGACAATGTAACTTCATGAATTTGACTCCACCCACAACCTCATTAAGTGAACACCTAGTCCAAACGCTGGATCACTACTTCAACACGCTTGAAGAACAACAAGCGTGCAACCTACACGAAATGGTGATTCAACAGGTCGAAAAACCTCTAATTGAATATGTGCTAACCAAAGCCAGCGGTAATCAATCCAAAACCGCTTGCATTCTGGGTATCAATCGCAACACCCTGCGCAAGAAAATTCTGCAATACAACATTATGATTGATTCGGATTGAACCCTCGCAAAAACCCAAACACCCTTTTTCTTTTTTTAAAATTTGTTATTCCTGGAGATCGTTATGAAACCCGTGCGTCGTGCATTAATCAGTGTTTCTGATAAAACTGGCATTATTGAATTTGCCCAAACCCTAAATAAAATGGGCGTCGAAATATTATCGACAGGTGGCACATATAAAGCTTTATTAGAAGCCGGTCTGCAAGTGACTGAAGTATCAGACTACACCGGGTTTCCAGAAATGATGGATGGTCGTGTTAAAACCCTGCACCCGAAAGTACATGGCGGTTTATTAGGCCGTCGTGGCACAGATGATGCCATTATGGCGGAACACGGCATTAAACCGATTGATATGGTCGTCGTCAATTTATACCCGTTTGAAGCCACGGTGGCTAAAGCGGATTGCTCGTTAGAAGACGCGGTCGAAAACATTGATATCGGCGGCCCAACTATGTTGCGTTCAGCGGCAAAAAACCATAAAGATGTCGCCGTGGTCACAGACCCGCACGACTACACTCGCATTTTAGAAGAGTTGCAAGCCAATAACGCGCAGCTCTCTCACGCCACGCGTTTTGATTTAGCAATTAAAACCTTTGAACAAACCGCACGTTATGATGGCGCAATTGCCAACTACTTCGGCACCATGTTCGCAGACGATCAAGCGGATCGTTTCCCACGCACCTTCAACACACAGTTTGTCAAAAAACAATCGATGCGTTATGGCGAAAACCCGCATCAAAAAGCGGCGTTTTATGTCGAACGCAATGCAACCGAAGCCTCGGTTTCAAGCGCAACCCAGCTTCAAGGCAAAGAGCTATCGTTTAACAATATCGCCGATACCGATGCCGCTTTAGAACTAGTAAAAACCTTCGAACAAACCGCCTGTGTGATCGTTAAACACGCCAATCCTTGCGGTGTATCCATTGGTTCTAGCTTATTTGAAGCTTATGATCGTGCTTATAAAACCGACCCAACCTCAGCCTTTGGCGGCATCATTGCCTTTAACCGTGAACTCGACGCCCAAACCGCGCAAGCGATTGTGGATCGTCAGTTTGTTGAAGTCATTATCGCGCCAAGCATTAGCGCCGAAGCCCAAGCGATTGTTGAAGCTAAGAAAAATGTACGCCTACTCGCTTGTGGCGAACTATCTGATCAACAAGCCGCTTACGACTATAAGCGTGTAACGGGTGGTTTATTAGTGCAAGACCGTGACCTAGGCATGATTAACGAATCCGACCTAAAAGTCGTGACTAAAATCGCCCCCACCGCCGAGCAGATGCAAGACTTATTTTTTGCTTGGAAAGTGGCTAAATACGTTAAATCCAATGCGATTGTGTATGTTAAAGACGGCATGACCATCGGCGTGGGCGCAGGCCAAATGAGCCGCGTATACAGTGCGAAAATCGCCGGCATTAAAGCCGCCGATGAAGGTTTAGAAGTGAAAGGTTCAGTAATGGCCTCTGACGCCTTCTTCCCTTTCCGCGATGGCATTGATGCCGCCGCGGCCGCTGGCATTAAAGCTGTGATTCATCCGGGTGGTTCAATGCGCGACGAAGAAGTCATCGCCGCCGCCAACGAACATGGTATCGCGATGGTGTTCACAGGAATGCGCCACTTTAAACACTAAGTTTTAACCACGAAGGACACGAAGTTCACGAAGGATTTATTTGATGGAGTTTGATGCTTTATCCAATCAGGTTATCGGACTAGCAATTGAAGTCCATCGCGAACTTGGGCCAGGCTTATTAGAGTCTACCTATGAAAAGTGTTTCTCGTTGGAGCTTCGTAAAGCGGGTATCCCTCATAATTTACAAAAACTGTTACCGATTACGTATAAAGGTACGCAAATTGATGACAGCTTAAGAATTGACTTATTGGTTGCAGATAGTTTAATCGTGGAATTGAAGTCCAGTGATCGACTTCACCCTATCCACGATAGCTCAAATATTGACTTATATGAAATTGGCCAATATAAAACAAGGCTTATTGATTAATTTTAATACCAAACTTCTTAAACACGGCATTAAACGTTTTGTACTTTAAAATTCTTCGTGCGCTTCGTGTCCTTCGTGGTTAAAAGAGAAATAAGGAAACAGATAATGAAAGTTTTAATTATTGGGAATGGCGGGCGTGAACATGCGTTGGCTTGGAAGACCGCTCAATCGTCTAATGTAGAACAGGTGTTTGTGGCACCGGGTAATGCCGGTACTGCGATTGAGCCGGGTTTAACCAATGTTGATATCGGTGTTACTGATCTACCAGGCCTGGTGGCGTTTGCAAAAGACAACGCAATTGACTTAACCATTGTTGGCCCAGAAGCGCCATTAGTGATTGGGGTGGTGGATGCGTTTGAAGCGGCTGGCTTAAAATGCTTTGGCCCAAGCAAAGGCGCCGCCCAACTTGAAGGCTCTAAAGCCTTTAGCAAAGACTTTTTAGCCAAGCACAAAATCCCCACCGCTGAATACCAAGTGTTCACCGAAGTCGATTCCGCCTTGGCTTACATTGCGGAAAAAGGCACCCCGATTGTCATCAAAGCCGATGGCTTAGCGGCCGGTAAAGGCGTAATCTTAGCCCAAACCAATGCCGAAGCAGAAGAAGCTATTCGCGATATGTTAGCCGGTAATAAATTTGGGGATGCGGGTTCTCGTGTGGTGGTCGAGGAGTTTTTGTATGGCGAAGAAGCCAGCTTTATCGTCATGGCCGACGGAGAACACGTCTTGCCAATGGCGACATCACAAGATCACAAAGCACGTGACGATGGCGACAAAGGGCCAAATACCGGCGGCATGGGGGCTTACACGCCCGCTCCAGTTGTTACGCCTGAAATTCACCAACGCATTATGAATGAAGTGATTTACCCCACTATTAAAGGCATGGCAGCGGATGGCTTACCTTACACCGGCTTTTTATACGCAGGTGTAATGGTTGCCGCCGATGGCACGCCTAAAGTGCTGGAATTTAACTGTCGATTTGGCGACCCAGAAACTCAGCCGATCATGATGCGTTTGCAGTCAGACTTGGCCGAGCTATGTTTGGCCGCACTGGATAAACGTCTAGATAAAATCGAAGCTAAATGGGATGCGCGCAGCGCACTAGGCGTGGTTTTAGCCGCAGGCGGTTATCCTGAAGACTACAACAAAGGCGATGTGATCTCAGGTTTAGACCAAGTGAACGCCGATGACTTAAAAGTCTTCCATGCAGGTACGACACTGAATGAGCAAAACCAAGTCGTCACCAATGGTGGCCGCGTGTTATGTGTGACCGCCTTAGGTGACAATGTCACAGCGGCACAAAAACGTGCTTACGAAGGCGTGAAACAAGTGAGCTGGAACGGCTGTTTTTCACGTTCTGACATAGGTTATCGTGCGGTCGCTCGCGAACAAGCTTAATTCAATTAGCTTATCAGACTGACTCGCACTCAGCGAGTCAGTTCCTCCTAGCCTTATACTTAACTTTCCCCTATCAATATTCCCACTTATCGGTAAAATACTAAAAGATATCCAACGGGAGAAACGGATGGCATTTGATTCAGTTCACAACTATTACGAAAAACTTGTGTTTGATGAAATCAACCAGTTTTACGCTAATGATGACTTTAGTGAAGATGAAATCGAAGACATGGCCTGCTTAGCGCTTAACCAGATCCAACCTCGCTATATTCGGCACAATGTTGACATGTGTTTTTTTATGACCGAAGACGAACGTATGAAAATTGTCGATGCGATTAAAGATGCCGTCGCTTACGCCCATCACAAGATCACAAGCAACTATAACCGCACCGCTTGATAAGGAGTACTTCATGGAACTGGATTCGATTCATAACTATTACGAACGCTTAGTGTTTAACGAAATTCGCGAAAACTATATTGGCAAAGAACTCAGCGAAGAACAACTTACCGACATGGCCTGCTTAGCGTTAAACCAAATCCCGCCGCGTTATATTCGATACGATATTGATATGAGTTTTTTTATGACGCCACAACAGCACCACGAAGTCGAGCAGAAAGTTGCGCTCGCGGTTGAAACCGCTTACCACAAAATGCTTGATCTGGAAAAACCTGAGGTTTCTGCCTCGCTACAAGACTAATGTCGGCTTGTCCTCTTTGCGCGTACGGCAATTATTATGATTTCAGCTGTCGCGCGAAAGCTTATTCACGCTGCTCAAAATGCGATTTGGTTTGGTTACACCGCAACCAAACCCTCAATGAATCCGCAGAAAAAGCCATCTACGATACTCATCAAAACCAGCTAGATGATCCTGGTTATCGCCAGTTTCTCAGTCGCAGTTTAAACCAAATAATTAAACACATCGCCCCACCCGCACAAGGTTTGGACTTTGGTTGTGGCCCAGGGCCCGCTTTAATAAAAATGGCCGAAGAAGCTGGTTATCAAATGCAGGCTTACGACAAGATTTATGCCGATTATCCCGAAGTATTAAACCAAAGCTACGACTTTATCACCTGCACCGAAGTGGTCGAACACCTGGCCGATCCGCTCCCCATTCTTGACCAACTCTGGTCCATCACCAGGCCTGGTGGTGTATTAGTGATCCAAACCAAGCGCGTATTAGACGATGCTCGATTTTGCAATTGGCATTATCGCAACGACCCAACCCACATCAGCTTTTTCAGCGAAACCAGTTTTCGCTGGTTAGCTCAACGCTGGCAAACTCAAATCGAATTTCCGCATAACGATGTCGTAATTTTTAAGAAAGCCTAACCATCAGGCCAGGTACTATAGATTCGTAAACATTAATAAAACTAAATAGACAGAGGTGATTTACTTGCCATTACAGCTACTTAGCATTCAATCTCATCAACAAATTCAGCAAGTCGCGGACTTAGCCAAACCTATTTGGCAACAACATTTCACCCCCATTATTGGTGAACAACAAGTCGCCTATATGCTCGAAAAGTTTCAGAGTGCAAAAGCCATTCAACAACAAATCCATGACGGCACAAGCTATTTCGCGGCTCAAATGAACCAAAACTTGGTGGGTTATATGGCGTTAGTTCCAGACCCGCAACAAGCTAAAGTGATGCTTAGCAAACTTTATGTAAGCAAGGATTATCGCACTAAGGGAATTGGTAAAAGCTTATTGAATCAGGCCGAATGCTTTACTCAACAATTAGGTTTGAGCGGGTTATGGCTGACCGTTAATCGTCATAATAGCCAAACCATTGACTGGTATCAACGTCAGGGTTTTGTCATAGTAGATGAACAAAAAAAAGCCATCGGTGATGGCTTTGTAATGGACGACTTCATTATGCAAAAGCCAGTCGGTTAGAAGCACCAGGCCTGGTGGCTAGATTTACTACAAATGCTTTTGAAAACTAAATGCGCCACGCACTTGGCCAACTTTATAGCCAGTGGCTTTATCGTGAGGATAAAGTTCGGCCAATCTTTGTTTAACATCTTCCTTAAGATTGCTGCCGTGACACTGCAAACAAGGCTGGCCTTCACCAATCGCAATTGCTTTCATATAGCGGAAGGTTTTTTGTCCCTTATGTTCTACCACTTCGCTATATTCCATCTTAGCCGGATCAGCGCCTTCTGCACGCTGTTGATCAAAGCGCGTTAATACCTTAATTTCCCAACTATCCGGTTCGGCGTTTGCCGAACGGTTTTTTAGACTCACGCGTTTTACGTCCCAGCCCGACTCGTCGCTCAAGCTTTGAGCAATTTCCGGCGCTTTGGTTTGGCAAACACCCAGTGCATTCACTGGTCCACCCGCTTTCATGGCCGCACCCAGCTCCGGTAGCAACTGACCAACAAATTGTTTAGCTAACTCGCGAGCTTGACTAACGTCTGCCGTATTGGCATAACTTAAGCCACTTAAACTTAAGCCCAAACTGAGGATTAACGCGTTTCTGATTTTCATAGCTGCACCCTTAAATTGTTATTTACCGCCCATAAAACCAATCTAGTTACTAAGGCCTTATAACCCGCAACCTAGCTCAAATACTAGTCTTTATTTAAATGGGTGTCAAAACCTTAAACTCTATATGGTTAAGCTTTATTGTTTTCACATCCAACTAATTTTTACTAATGCCCAGCCGAGCTCGAAAAAACCTGTAACACTAAAACGCCGCTGATAATTAAACCAATTCCTACCCAAGCCGCCCAATCTAAAGTTTGCGAGAATACCGCCCAGCCAATCAAGGTAATCAAGGCAATCCCCACGCCTGACCAAACCGCATAAGCCACACCGACCGGAATATGTTTTAAAGTCAAAGACAACAAATAAAATGCCAAACCATAACCAATCACAACGATCAGCGCCGGCCAAAATTTGGTAAAGCCATCGCTCATCTTTAAGGCCGTTGTGCCAATCACCTCTGCCACAATCGCAAAACCCAACAAAAACCAAACATTCATAAGCGCTCCCAGCTTAATAAATTAACGTTATGCTAACCAACATAAAACACCAGGCCTGGCACTTTCTAAAGTTTTTACCGTCATGGCATTTATCAAAATTTAAAACTCAATTAAACCTTCCATATATTTCACGGCACGGCCGGAGATAAAAACCCGGTCGCCTTTTATCTCACAAAACACCTGTCCGCCTCTTTGTGAAACCTGTCTTCCACTCAGTTTTGTTTTGCCGATTCTTTCCGACCAATAGGGGGTAAGCTGTGTATAGGCTGAACCGGTTACCGGGTCTTCTGGAATACCAAGTTTCGGTGCAAAAAACCTCGCCACAAAATCTTGTTTAACTGAGGGCGCGGTCACAATAACACCACGAAGATCCAGCTTTTCAAGATAACGATGATCAGGCTTAATGTTTAATACATCCTGTTCACTTTCAAACACCACGACATAATCTTCATTTTTATAACACTCAAAAGGCACGGCTCCCAAACCCTTAACAAGTGCTTCCGGTAGGTCACATTTAACCGGCACCTGTGCTGGAAAATCCATGGTTAACATGCCATTTTGGCGCGTAACAATTAAAGGCCCTGATAAGGAATCAAAAACAATCGACTCTTTCTTATAACCCAGCACTTCAAACAACACAAAAGCCGATGCCAAAGTAGCATGTCCACATAGCTTCACTTCTTTATTAGGTGTAAACCAGCGGATATAAAAATGCTCTTCTACTGGAACAAAAAAGACCGTTTCAGAAAGATTGTTTTCTTCTGCAATCGCCTGCATAGTCTCATCAGGCAACCAGTGCTCTAACGGAATGACCGCGGCTGGATTGCCAAAAAAAGCTGATCGGAAAATGCATCAATTTGATAAATAGTCAGTTTCATTAATACTGCCTCCTATATTTAAATCCAGCGCATAACTTAACCACCAGACCTGGTGTTTTCATCACTCAAATACGTAAACCGTCAAACAAAGCTTAAAACAGAAAATACTTAACTGACCGCCCTTTACCTTCAGTTTGCAGAACACCCAACTCAACCAATTCGGTCAAATCACGTGCAGCGGTGGCGTCGGATGTGCCGACCAGGTTTTTATACTTGCGCCGTGCAATGCCGTCATCAAAATCATCGGTTTCCAACAAGCACACCAATAATTTACGTTGACGCTCGTTAAACGCTTGCGAACGATATTGATCCCAAAACTGCGTGGCATAACGCACTTTTTCTAATCGCTGCAAACTGGTTTGCGCCGCCGCTCGCACACAATTTAAAAACCAAACCATCCATTCGGTTAAATCGCCGTCACCTTTTTGCGTTTTTTCCAGCACTTGATAATAATCGGATTTTTGACGCGCCATTTCACTGGAAATCGAATACAAGCGAATATCGGTATGATCGGCACGCGCCAAACAGCGTTCAGCCAAAATACGCGACAAGCGTCCGTTGCCGTCGTCAAAAGGGTGAATCGTTACAAACCAAAACTTAGCAATCGCCGCCTTTAAATAGTCGTATGTCGGATAATCCACCATCGCCTGATCCTGGTTGAACCAATCAATAAATTCATCCATATAACTTTCAACGCAGGCGCGTTGCTCACAGGGTGCTTGAAAATGTACGACTTCTTTACGCCCAAAATGCCCGGACACCACCGCCATAGCTTCATCGCGATAATCGCCCAATGTGATTTCTTTTAGCCTGGGTGTTTCGATAAACAACTGCGCTTGCCAGCGTTTAAGTTGCGCATGATCAAGTGACTGATCCGCATTACGAACCGCCTCCAAGAATACTTGCGTAAAGCCTTCATAACGTTTGTCTGCCGGTTTAGCACCAGGCAAACCCAAATGCCGAGCAATACTCGACCGCACCGATTCGCGGTCAAGTACCTGCTGTTCAATGAGGGAGGTCGACAAGGTTTCATCCAACAACACTTGACTCTCAAACGCCAAACGTTTTTCCGCTGAAAGTTGATTGGCTAAGGTAATTAAAGGTGCAACCGCTCTGACTGCACTCAACAAACACGGCATCACCTGCGCCTGATCAAAAGACCAGTTCGGCCAATTTGCCTGTTGCCATACCCATTTCTGCGCCATATTTTGACCTGCATGAGACGATTAATTGACTTAATTGTATCATTTTATGATACGATTAGAGCGGAAAGCCATCTCAAATACTTTTGATGTTTTTATCTTTTCAAATCATTCAACCAAACACCAGGCCTGGTAGTTAAGATAATTAGTCAGCCCTGAATAACTCAGACAAGTTAAAGGTTGACAGATTATTAAGAGTCGACTGATTAACGGATTTTATACTCCATAAAAACGGCTTCTGGATGAGGGTTAAAACGGTAAGGTGCAATTTCCTTGAAACCAAAACCTTGGTACAACTTCAATGCTTTATCCAGCTCAAGGATACTGTCCAGCCGCACCGACTTATAATTCATTTCACTAGCCTTAGCCAAAAAAGCTTCTGTTAAAGCCCGACCAATACCCAGGCCGTGATAATCAGCTAGCACAAACATGCGTTTCATTTCGGCAACATAGGGTTCGAATTCCCTAAGCCCTACAGCTCCAACATAAACACCGCCTAGGTTTGCCAACAACAATGCACCTTTGGGTGAGGCGTACATTTTAGGCAAAGTCTCCAACTCGTCAGCAAAACCCTGAAACGACAAGTCGTAGCCTAAGAACTCAGCATAAGCGCGAAACAATTGACCGCCTGCCTCAAACTGCTCAGTCGTCTTGGCTATCTCAATTTTTACGTTCATCTGCCATCTCCCAACGATCAACGGTTTGGCTTTTACAAAATCAGGCCGCTACTTTTAGATCAATATTAAGTGCTCGCATCACCTTAAAAATGGTGTCCCATTTTGGCTGTACCTTGCCGTTAAACGCTTTATATAAGCTCTCTCGACTTAAACCAGTCAGCTCAGAAATCTTGGACATGCCATGTTTCTTGGCCACATGTCCCAACGCCACCACAAAAACCGCTGGGTCTTCATCGTGATAAGCATCATTTAAATAATCAGCCACTTCCTGCGGCGTGGTTAATAAATCATCTAAAGGATTAAATTCCGTTAGTTTCATTATCCAACTCCTTTAATAGTTGTCTTGCTTTTTCAATGTCACGGCTTTGAGAAGACTTATCTCCTCCCGCTAACAATATAATAAGTTCACCTTGGCGCTCAGTGAAATAAACCCTATAACCTTTGCCGGTAAAGATACGCATTTCACTTAAATCATCGCCTAATGCCTTAATATCCCCAAGGTTACCAGCCTCGGCTCTTGCCAAACGCAATGCCACAGCTTTTTTCGCAAGCGGATTTCTAAGTTTTCTAAGCCACTTATTGAACGTATCTGTACTCAAAATCTTATAATTCATTGCACCATTGTAGCCTATAAGCTACACCATTTTAAATATATAAAAGAAAAACCACCAGGCCTGGTGGTTGTGCCGATTGCCTGATCTAAATTCTGCAAAATTGTTAGCTGCCTGTAGGAGATACTTCGCTTTGCTCAGTATGACAAGGTGTTTGTACCAGGCCTGGTGGTTAGATTATATTGAGTTTCCAGCCTAATAAGATAATCCAAATATGAATCGCGCTTGCCCAGAGCACGCCGTAGGCGATGCCAACTTTCTGGCGCACATTTAGATATATCGCGCCGAGTAGAATGCCGGTAACCAACACCATAACGCCATACAGGTAATCAGAGTAAATCGCCGGATGCACTAAGGTGAAAAACAAGGCCGTGCCTAAAATGATTTTCCAGCTCTTAATGCCGCGTTTAATCAAAGGCTCAAACAACGCGGCACGAAGTAAAATCTCCTCGACCAACGCTGTCATCACGAACACCACCAACACCCGAACCGGATCTAACTGCAAAACCAAACCGGCTAACGAGCTCATGCCAAGTAATACAAATAACAAAATCGCATGGTGGCCTAATTTTCTCAAAGAACCAGAATGGAAATAGAAAACCACAATCACCGCGATTAGAAAAACCGCCCGCTCAATATCAAGATAATAATCCCCAAAATCTAGATGAAAGCCAGGCACGACTTTGGCAATAGCCAAACCAAGGATTGAAATAACGAGAAGATGAATTGGTTTCATTAAAAACTTTATCCTTTTTTCTCGTAATGCATCCGTACTTTCAATTTTTCGAGTGCATCTTCAAATGTTTTATGAGCATTTCTGCTCCAAACAAGGCTAACAATAGTTTGATCAAGTTTAGTAGAAACAACCCGACCAGATGAAACTTTCCCCACTCTAGCAACATGATGAAATGTTGCTTTCTGGACGGCCTCTTTGCTACGTTCATTTAAATCAGAAATCAATTCATAGAGATGCTTATAAACTAAATTTCCGTAAGCCACCGTTTCTGAGTACGAAGGAATATACCCTTTGTGAATAACTGCATTACGAAATGCTTTCCACCCTTGTGTTTTGTTCTTTGAAGTACTATTTAAGTTTGGTTTTATATCGTCAATAACAGGCGGTTTTTTGCCATTATGATCAATTAAGTATGCAAAGAGGTAAGCACCAAACTGACGCTCTGATTGATTAGAAATATCTTTCCATGTTTTTTCAAAACTATCTTTATCCAAACCATGTTTTAAACAGGTAACAAACACAAAAAACTCATAAAAACGTTCAAGTGATGCCGCAAAACTTGATACAGCTTCACGGTGGTAGCCATCTATTATTGCCATTGCACCAATGTCAAAAAGAATCTCAAATTTCTGCTGCTGTAGCACAGTAATTGTAGTGTGTCCTTTACTACATGTTATTTCATACATACCATCATCGCGCATTTCAATTAATTGAGGTTCCTCTTGGTCATGCGAACACTCTGCACACTCCATTCGTAATTTCATTCAGCTTTACTCCCAAAAATTGAATACAACAAACAAATTGATAATACCAGGCCTGGTGGATTTGTGTTGGACATAAAAAACCCCGCTTTCGCGGGGTTGGGAGCATTATGACAGAGGTGATTAGTGGAAGTTGAGTTCGCCGTCTTCTAGTTCGACGTGGATGGTCGAACCGGGTTGGAACTCGCCTTTTAGGATGCGTTGCGCTAACGGGTTTTCCAGACGTTGCTGGATCACTCGTTTTAGCGGACGCGCACCATAGACTGGATCGAACCCAGCTTCACCCAACACATCCAATGCCGGAATCGAGACCTCGATTTTCAGGTCGATGTCGGCCAAACGCTTGCGTAGGCTTTCGAGCTGAATATCAGTAATCGCACGAATCTGGCCTTTACCAAGTGGGTGGAAGACCACGATGTCGTCAATTCGGTTAACGAATTCAGGGCGGAAATGACCACCGACCACTTCCATCACCGCCGACTTCATTGCATCGTAATTGCCTTCGCCTGCCAGTTCTTGGATAATCTGCGAACCAAGGTTCGAAGTCATCACAATCACCGTGTTACGGAAATCAACTGTGCGGCCTTGGCCGTCGGTTAAACGCCCGTCGTCGAGCACTTGCAGCAGGATGTTAAATACATCCGGGTGCGCTTTTTCGACCTCATCCAGCAAGATTACCGAATAGGGTTTGCGGCGCACGGCTTCGGTTAAATAACCACCCTGCTCGTAACCCACATAACCGGGTGGCGCACCGATTAAACGCGCGACCGAGTGTTTTTCCATAAATTCAGACATATCCAAACGCACAATCGCATCCTGGCTGTCGAACAGGAAATCCGCCAAGGATTTGGTTAGTTCTGTTTTCCCCACCCCAGTTGGGCCTAGGAATAGGAACGAACCATTCGGCTTATTTGGATCAGACAAACCGGCGCGTGAGCGACGAATCGCATCCGACACGGCTTTTACCGCTTCGTCTTGACCCACCACTTTGGCGCTTAGGCTGTCTTCCATGCGCAAGAGTTTATCGCGTTCGCCTTCCATCATGCGCGATACCGGAATCCCGGTCCAACGCGATACCACTTCGGCGATTTCTTCTTCGGATACTTTGTTACGCAACAGGTGCATTTCGCCCTTGTCTTCGGCGTTTAATTCCAACTCGTCCGCCGCTTTAATTTTGGCTTCTAAATCGGGAATCACACCGTATTGTAACTCAGACATACGCCCTAAATTGCCTTCGCGACGCGCGGCTTCCATTTCGGTACGTGCTTTGTCGAGCGCTTCTTTGTACTGTTGCGCGCCCTGCAAAGCGGCCTTGTCTTTTTTCCAGACTTCTTCAAAATCGGAATATTGTTTTTCCAGCTCTTTGATTTGATCTTTTAAGATTTCTAAACGTTTTTTCGACGCCTCATCTTTTTCTTTTTTCAGCGCCACCTGCTCCATTTTGAGCTGGATTAAACGGCGATCCAATTTGTCCATTTCTTCTGGCTTGGAGTCGATTTCCATACGAATACGCGAGGCCGCTTCGTCGATCAAGTCAATCGCCTTATCCGGCAACTGACGGTCAGTAATATAACGCTGTGACAAACGCGCGGCTGCGACAATCGCCGGATCGGTAATCGCCACCCCGTGATGCACTTCGTAACGTTCTTTTAAACCACGTAAAATCGCGATGGTGTCTTCTTCGGTCGGTTCGTCCACCAACACTTTTTGGAAACGACGTTCTAAGGCCGCGTCTTTTTCGATATTGTCGCGGTATTCGTTCAAAGTGGTCGCGCCGATGCAATGCAACTCGCCACGCGCTAACGCTGGTTTAAGCATATTACCTGCATCCATTGCGCCTTCGGCTTTACCCGCGCCGACCATGGTGTGAATTTCGTCGATAAACAAAATTACCTGACCTTCATTTTTCGATAGGTCTTTTAAGACCGCTTTTAGGCGTTCTTCGAACTCCCCACGATATTTCGCGCCGGCCAATAACGAGCCTAAATCCAAAGACAATACACGTTTGTTGCGCAGCCCTTCCGGCACTTCGCCATTAACAATACGTTGTGCAAGGCCTTCGACAATCGCAGTTTTACCCACGCCAGGTTCACCAATTAATACTGGGTTATTTTTGGTACGACGCTGCAATACTTGAATCGCGCGGCGGATTTCGTCATCACGACCAATAACCGGATCTAGCTTGCCCGATTCGGCACGCGCGGTTAAGTCGATGGTATATTTTTCTAACGCTTGGCGCGTTGATTCTGCATTTTGATCTTGCACGCTTTCCCCTCCACGTACTTGTTGAATCGCATCGGCAAGCTTGTTCGCTTGCGCTCCGGCTTGTTTAAGTAGGTCGGCGACCTGATCTTTTGAGTCTAACGCCGCTTGTAAAAACAATTCGCTCGAAATATAGGCATCGCCGTTTTTCTGCGCTTGCTTTTCCATTAAGTTTAAAATCGCGCCCGATTGACGAGACAGCTGAACTTCGCCGCCTGTGCCCGAAACCTGCGGCAAGCCGCTCAGTTTCGACTGCACCGCTTGGTTAAGCGCATTCACATCCACACCAGCTAAACGCAGCAAGTGACCTTGTTCTGGAATTAACGCCGCCAGAATGTGTAAAGGTTCGATAAATTGATTGTCGTTCGTTACCGCCAAGGACTGTGCCTGGCCCAGAACGGATTGGAATTGTGTAGTAAACTTGTCCATCATAGTGCGTCACCTCAGTTTCTATTGGTGGTTTTATAGGACTTAGCGAGAGGTTTTCAAGTAGCGCGATTAAAATAATTTTTAATTAGTTGAAAATAAAAGAATTATGGATACGATTTTCTTTGTGTTATCTAAATTGGGCTGGATGATTTTAAGCCCAGGAAATTTACTGATTATTAGTTTTATATTAGGCACGGCGCTGGTATATTTCAAGGTTTATTCCGTCGCAAAATGGATTTTAATTCCGACCGCGTTCGTCTCCGCTTTAGTGCTGGCTTATCCAGTAGGTGATTGGCTGATTCAGCCGCTCGAAAAACGTTTTGCCAAACCTTACCTCATGCCGGAAAAAGTCGATGGCATTATTATATTGGGCGGCGGCGAAGACCTTAAACGCTCGTTAAGTTGGGGCGTGGCCGAACTCGGCTTAGGCGGTGATCGTTATGTCGCCACCAAATATCTGGCCGATTTATACCCCGACGTGCCGGTTATTTTTACTGGCGGAAGTGGTTCGATTTATTTGCAAGACAGCGGGCGCGAAGCCAGTATTTCGGCCGATCTTTTCCAACAAATGGGCTTAGACTCTCAGCGTTTGATTTTAGAATCCAACTCGCGCAATACCTTTGAGAACTTTGGCAATATCCAACCTATCACCAGGCCTGGTGGTCAATATTTACTCGTCACCTCGGCCTTTCATATGCCGCGCTCGGTTGGCATTGCACGCCAGTTTGGGCTGGATGTGATTCCGTATCCGGTGGATTATCGCAGTAATCACGCCGATTATCGGCATGTGGATTTTGACTTGTTTGACCACTTAAAAACGCTGGAATCGGGCTGGCGCGAGTGGATTGGCCTCAGCGTATATTACTGGACAGGCAAAACTAGCGCTTGGTTTCCCGCACCTATGCCCCTTCACCCCGATTCCCCGTTATAATGGGGCACATAATTTTTAAAGACTAGGATTCAACATGGCCAAGCAAGCGTATATTTTTGATGTAACAGAAGACAACTTCGACACACTGGTCGTGGAAAACTCAGCTCAAATTCCGGTCGTGGTTGCGTTTATGAACTCAGAAAGCGAGTCGCAGACTCTCGCCCAAGACCTGAGCCATTTTGCACAAACTTTTGCGCAACAATTTGTTTTCGCTAAAGTAAATGTTGACGAACAAACCGAGCTGGCCGCCGCTTTTGAACTCGAGCAAATTCCAACCACCGTCATGTTTATCAACGGCGAAATTCAAGACGCCAAACAAGGTGTTATTAGCCCAGAAGACATTGCTTTAATGCTGCGTCAGGTTGGTGTTTATGACCCAGTTGAAGAAATGCGCTTGGAAGCGCACGATAAATATATGGCAGGCGATCCGGTTAGCGCGGTGGCGTTATTAACCCAAGCGATTCAACTGGACCCAAGCCGCACGCTGGTCGCGTTAGACATGGTTCAGATTATGCTCGACCTAGATCAAATCGAAGGTGCAACCAGTTTGTTTAACAAATTGCCAGATGAGGCCAAACAAAGCCAGGTCGGACGCAACATCACCAGCCAGATGAATTTCAAACAACGCGCAGCGCAAACACCAGGCCTGGTGGTTCTCAGCGAACAACTCGAAACCAATCCGCAAGATCACGCCACGCGTTTAAATCTAGCCATCTGCCACATTGCTAATTTGCATTTTGAAGACGCCATGTCCCACCTATTCGAATTGCAAACCAACCAACCGGACTTTGAAAACGGTGCGCCAAGAGAAACCATTATCACCTTATGTAACCTAATTGCAGCGACCGATCCAGCTTTGGCAAAACGTTATCGTCAGCAATTAAATAACCTATTGAATTAAGTCAGGATTAAATCAACCACCAGGCCTGGTAGATTTGCCGGCCGACAGCAAAAAGGACTAGAACATGAGCGATTGGACAGCCGGTTATGTTGCCGATATTGGTTATACCTATGGCTACTACAAAGAGCTGAATCCATTGCGTATGCGTTTGGCGTTTTTAAATGCCGGCATTGCGCCCCCCAAACAAGCCAAAGCTTGCGAACTGGGATTTGGACAGGGTTTAAGTGCGGCGATTCACGCCGCCGCCAGCGATACTCAATGGTTTGGCAACGACTTTTTGCCCGCTCAAGCCGCGTTTTCTCAATCCTTGGTCGAAGCCTCTGGATCGGATGCTGAATTTACGGATGAATCCTTTGCCGAATTTTTAGCGCGCGATGATTTACCAAAGTTCGACTTTATTAGTTTGCACGGGGTTTGGACTTGGGTTTCTGAGGCCAATCGTCAGTTGATTATGGAGTTTATCCGTAAAAACCTAGCGGTCGGCGGTGTGGTCTATGTGAGTTACAACACTCAAGTTGGCTGGGCGCAAATGATGCCATTGCGCCGTTTAATGGTGCAACATACACAACGCATGGGCGCACCGGGTGAAGGCACCGCACAGCGGATTCGTCAGGCTTTGCAGTTTGCCGATCAAGTGATGAAAACCCAACCTTTCCACGCGCAAAATAACGCGCAGGTCGCCCCCAAATTACAAGAATTAATGAGCCAAGACCCGCATTATTTGGCACACGAATACTTCAACCGCGATTGGCAACCGATGGATTTTGCCGATATGGCCGAATACATGGAATTAGCCAAGCTCGAATACGCCAGTTCGGCAACCTATTTAGATTTAATTGAAGCGGTGAATCTAAGCCCAGATCAGCAAGCCTTATTAGCACAAATTGGCGATGTCGCTTTGCGTGAAAACACACGTGACTTTTGTGTCGACAAAAAGTTTCGTAAAGACTACTGGGTGCGTGGTGCGCGTACTTTAAACCCTGTGCAGGTAGTGGACGGTTTACGTGCCGAACGCGTAGTGATGACCAAACCACGTGGCGTGATTTCGTTGGTATTGGAAGGTGCCTTCGGTGTGGCGGATTTAGCCGCCGATGTATACGATCCGATTTTAGACTTCCTCGCCGATTACAAACCTCACAGCCTAGGCGAAATTGAACAAGCGATGGCCTCACATCCGAAAATCGGTCTGCAAGAAATTGTACAGGCGATGTTTATCTTTACCCATCGTGGTGAAATTCAGGCCGCCCAAGCCGGTTCAGTGATCAGCCAAGCCTTTAGCCGCACTCAAAAACTCAATCATTACCTAATCGAACGCGCACGTGGCAGCAGTGATGTGCAATATCTCGCCAGTCCAGTCACTGGCGGCGGCATTGAAGTTAATCGTTACCAGCAGTTGTTTTTATTAGGGAGACAACAAGGCTGCGAACAGGCTTCGGCTTTAGCCGAATTTGCTTGGTCGATTTTGGAACCCTTAGGTGAAGACATGATCAAATACGGTCGTGCACTGCAAACCGATGAAGAAAAGTTGGCTGATTTAAACGAACGCGCCGAAGACTTCCTGCGCCGCGACTTGCCCATGCTGCAAGGTTTGCAGATCGCTTAAATTCGATGCAGCTCGTTTTGACCCACCACCAGGCCTGGTGGTGTTTAGACACAAAAAAGCAGGC
>NZ_DATCSL010000020.1:0-1586 GCF_036568485.1 Thiomicrospira sp. | reverse complement strand
CGGCAAGTGACAGGGAAGGTTGTCGCAAGCCCACCATTTAAAAAGTAATTTGACCGTTCGGCATGGGGCAACTTCCCCTTCACGCAAGCTGATGAACGAGTGATTTTTGTGGAGGCTTTCTGCGAGGATGTCTGAGCGAATCATGTTTCTTATGATTCGTGAGTTCCGCAGCAGCCACAAAAATCGGGAGTGAAGAAGGCACTTTTATTTTTGCTGTTTAAAATAAAAGCTTGTGTGCCGGGGCGGCATTCTTTTGCTTACTTTTCTGTTGCTGAAGACCACTACTGTCCGGAATAATTCTCATAGTGGCAAGGCTCCCTGCAATCTGAACCACTCTTCGCGTTCCCTTCGCCGTCGTAGAGCGATTTGATACTCTGTTTCAGGTCGCTGAAATAAACCCGTTTTAAGCGTACTCAAGCACAGAGAAAACACATCATTTATCTTGTTCGACTTGCGGTACAGGTAAAGCAGAACATAGGTAATCAACGCAATATAAATCTGGGTTCTTACTGCATTTTCACTGCGACCTAGAAAACGTTTTATCTTCAGGTTTTGCTTTATCCATTTGAAAAATAGCTCGATATCCCAGCGTTTTTTGTATAACGCTGCAATTTCCTCTGCTGAACGAGTGAAGTCATTGGTTATGAGCACCATGGGTGTGTCTTTATCGGGCCGATTAACCGTCACTCGTCGTGCCGGCGTGTTCAGATAGGGGTTGGGCAGACTCTTTGTTCCAACGACCTTTCTAGTAAACCTGATTGTGGTGTCTTCGAGTATATTTTTCTGACTATCTTTGTTTATGGCATGCTGTTCAGTGGCGGCAACCGCCGCATTCTTCTTCAGGCGTGCAACAAAGTGCGCACCCTGGTCATTAATGCGTTTCCACCAGTTATAATCGTAGTATCCCTTGTCAAAGACATAGGTGGCACCCGGTTCAATATCGATTTTTCGACCATGGAGTATATCGCTATCATTCGCCGGCGAAATCATGGCGTAAACGGGAAGCCTGGCTTGTTGCTCCAGCATTAAATGCAGCTTTAAGCCTTGCGTGATTTTGGTTCTGTGTGGTTTCGCCCACTCATCAAAACCAGGTCCTGACAGGAATATGGGCGACGAATCGAGTAAATAAACCAGGGCTTTCAATTCCCGTTTAATGCTGCCATGTGCGTACTGAATAAGCTCAGTGCAGACACGAGCGAATATATCACTGGAGCGCTTATTATTGGCATCTGCCAGTGTTGAGCGCTTGATGCTGTGTGTACCAAGGTGGTAATGATAATGGGACTGGCTATTAAAACCGGCTTCCAGCTCACGCAAGCTGTTTGCGCCCGAAAGCTGGTTAAAAATCATTGCCGTCATCTGATCCCAGCGCCGAAAACCTTTGCAGTACTTATCAGCGTTTTCTTCTCGCACTATTTTTTCAAAGCGAGATCGAGGTAGCCCTTCCATTATCTGACCAAATCGTGTATTTCTATACATGTTGAAGCCTTTGGGTTGTTGAGTCGTATCAATGGGTTTTACCCTTTAAACCCAGAGGCTTCAATACTTTCAAGGCTTTTGATTTGTTTTATTCCGGACAGTAGTGG
>NZ_DATCSL010000019.1:0-8396 GCF_036568485.1 Thiomicrospira sp. | reverse complement strand
GCAAGGCTGGGTGTTAGATGTAGTGGTGGATTTAAGGGTGGGCAGCAAAACCTTTGGTCAACATCTGGCAATAGAATTAACGGCAGAATCCGCTGAGCAGGTGTTTATTCCGAAGGGGTTTGCGCATGGGTTTGTGGTGTTGAGCGACTATGCGCGAGTTTGTTATAAAGTCGATTCTTATTATGCGCCACAGCATGAACATGGTGTGCGTTTTAATGATCCAGATTTAGCGATTGATTGGCGTTTAGCACCTGAACAATTGATGGTATCAACGCGAGATTTAGCGTTGCCGAAGCTTCAAAGCCTCTAAAAAAGCATTCAATGAGTGTGCTATACTCAAAAAATAAGAGGTGATTAAATGTCCGAAGAAAAGCGTTTAGAAATCGAAATAGGTTGGTATAAAGTGGTGTCCGGCATTTTATCCTAGTTTTATCTATGATCCGATTACTCTGCTGTATTCCTGAACGAAGTGAAGGATCTTCAACCGACTGTACAAACTCTTAAGAGATTCTTCGTTTCACTCAGAATGACAACGGTGTTTGCGATTACGATTGGTATTTATTTTTTGAATAAACGTGTATTTAAGTGCCTAGATAGAATTGAGGAGTTATAAATATGGAATATTTAGTAGCTATTGCATTGTTAGCGTTTGTTACAGGCTTGTTGCTCGTGGTTTATGAAGCGGTAAATCACAAGAAAAACACTAAGTCTAAACATGTTTAAATTTCCAGACTCAATATTCTATTGAGTCTTATATTTTTTCTTTCTTCTTTGTTTAATTCAAAAATGCGACTTTTACTACTTGGGGCTAATGGCCAGCTGGGACAGTGTTTCAAACAGTTGTCGGCGGGGTTCCCCGAATTTGAGATTCAAGTGTTTGGTCGTGAGCTCGATATTACACAACCTGGCCTGGTGGCTGAAGTGCTGCGTGATTCGTCATATGATGTAGTGATCAATTGTGCGGCTTTTAACCAGGTAGATTTAGCCGAAGTTGAGCCGGATAAAGCGGATGCGGTAAATCATTTGGCGGTTCGTCATTTGGCGGAATTGGTAAAACAGCAGGGTGGATTCCTGGTTCATTTCTCAACAGATTATGTGTTTGATGGATTGAAAAACCAGCCCTATATTGAAACCGATAAAACTTTTCCCTTGAGTGTGTATGGTCAGACCAAGCTCGCGGGTGAGAATGCAATGCTTGCGGTTAATCCACCAGGCCTGCTGGTTCGAACGTCTTGGTTGTTTTCTCCTTATGGCTCAAACTTCTTAACCCGCATGCGCCAGCTCGGCTCTACGCGCTCGTCTATACAAGTGGTGAGTGATCAAATCGGTTCACCTACTTCGGCGTTAGATTTAGCGCAAGCCGTGCTTGAGATTGTTAGATTCCGCCATAAATTACTAGATAAAAACCCAAACAACCAGGCCTGGTTGTGCACACAAGTGCGCCATTTTTCAAATCAAGGCCAAGCGAGCTGGGCGGAGTTGGCGCAAGCAATAATGACGTGTTACGATTTGGACTGCGAGATTATTCCGATCCCTTCAAGTGATTACCCTACTGCGGCTCAACGCCCAACTTATTCGGTTTTAGATAGCACCAAAATCCAGGCCTGGTTACCAGAGCCGATTCGGCCTTGGCGTGATGCTTTGAAGAACTCGGTAAGAGATCCTTCGTTTCACTCAGGATAACAGAGTGGAAGTGGATGACGGTTTAGGGTTTAGAATTGCAATACACCTGTGTCATTCTGAACGCAGTGAAGAATCTTGTGAGGGTTTGCACACTCGGTAGGAGATTCAGGCTTCGCGCCGACTTCGTTGTACTCAGTATGACAAGACTGGAGGTTTTATGAGTTATTTTGTATACATTCTTACGACCACCAATAATAAAGTTATGTATGTCGGTGTAACTAACGATTTAGAACGTCGTATTGCAGAACATAAGTCTCACTTGGTTAAGGGTTTTACTCAACGTTATAACGTCGATAAGTTAGTTTATGTTGAGGAATCTGGTGACGTTGTTGCGGCTATAGAACGCGAAAAACAAATTAAAGGCTGGACGCGTGCTAAGAAAAACGAACTGGTCGTTTCGGTGAATCCAGAATGGCGGGATTTATCAGGGTGATAAAAAACATCCATGTCATTCTGAGGTGAAGCCGAAGAATCTCTTGAAGAATTGCACAGTCGGTAGGAGATCCTTCGCTTTGCTCAGGATGACAAGGTGGAGCTCAGGATGATGGGAGTGTGGTAAGGTTTAGGATTGCAATACACTCGTTGTCATCCTAAACGCAGTGAAGGATCTCTGTAATGGATTGCAACGTAGAGTCAGGCGCTATATTCGGCTATGATAGAACCAAATTTTGAGTGAGTAAGTTTATGAACGCGGAACAACAAGAACCGATTTGGACACAAAAATACACGGAGTTTTTAAATGATTCGCCTGCGCGTCCAGCGCGCATTGTGTATCAGCGGGACCGAGCGCGGGTGATTCATTCGGCTTCGTTTCGACGTTTGCAGTCTAAAACCCAGATTTTTGGTTTGCATGAGTCGGACTTTTATCGCACGCGTTTAACTCACTCAATGGAAGTGGCCCAAATTGGCTCGGGCATTGTTGAGCAGTTGATTACCGATGGTGAAGGCCAAGCCTATATGGATTGGTTGCCATCGTTTTATTTGATTGAGGCAATTTGTTTGGCGCACGACTTAGGCCATCCACCGTTTGGGCATGGTGGGGAGGTGGCGTTGAATTATATGATGCGTCATCATGGTGGTTTTGAAGGCAATGCGCAAACCTTACGTATCTTGGCAAAGCTTGGCGAATACACCCCGGCGAATGGCATTGATTTATCGCGCCGGTCAACTTTGGGTGTGTTGAAGTACCCGGCGATCTATGAAGATGTGGTGAGTGTGAATGCCGCGTATCAGCAGCTGTTATCCGAGCCTGAAGTCACCGATTTTAAAACCTGGAACATGCGCGCTTGGCATCCGCCTAAAAGTTTGTATCAAGAAGAAGAAGCGTTGTTTGAATGGGTGTTAAGCCCATTTAGTGCAGCGGATCGCCAGCGTTTTACGCAGTTGGCGAGTTCTACTACCGGCCATGCAAGCACCCAGCATAAGTCATTGGATACCACGATTATGGAGTTGGCCGATGATATTGCTTACGGTATTCACGATTTGGAAGACGCGGTCGCGATGAAAATGGTTTCGCGTGATCTTTGGCAAGCCGAAGTGATGGAAAACGAGGCTTTCACCGAAAACCCGTTATGGGATCATGTAATGACGGAACGTTTATTTAGTGGCAGCTCTAAGTCGCGTAAGCATGCCGTCAGTAAGATGGTTGGGATTATGGTGGAACATGTGTATATTGCTGAGCAAGATATGTTTGAGCACCCATTGTTGCGCTACCAGGCCTGCTTGCCAGAGGCTCAAGCTCGGGTGTTGGATTTATTGAAACGGTTTGTGTTCAAAAACGTCATCACAATTCCAGAAGTAAAAGGTATGGAATACAAAGGTCAATTAATTGTGATGGACTTGTTTAAAGCGTTGGAAGCGAATGGCGATAGATTATTACCAAGTAATACGGTGCGTAAAGTCAACGAAGCCAAAACTGAACGCGAACGTAAACGTGTGATTTCGGATTACATATCCGGCATGACCAATACCTATGCCTCGCGTATGTATGAAAAATTCTTTATGCCCATGAGCGGCTCGATATTCGATAGGTTGTGATAGTAGAGTTATGAACTAGTCATTGCTATAAAGCCCGATTTTTTCGGGCTTTTTTATGCATGATTTACTAGTGACTAAGGATATTGACTGCTAGTTGGGGTGTCATCCAAATTTAAAACTATTAGCTTGCATGAGTTATGAGTCTTCAATGTATTCACTAGAGCCTATGGAATCTATCCCATTTTTCAATTTTACATGGTTAAACATATGCCCTAGTATTCCAGTAGGGATTTGTGTGCCAGAATTTATTGGCCCCGACAGGTTGACTTAGGAGAAGAGTATGAGTTTACAGACGATAGCTGTAATCATTGCAAGCTTGGTTCCGGTGAGTTTTTTCTTGGCGGCTTTAGCTAATGAAAAAAAAGCACGCTGGAAACTGGCTGAGCGTTTGAGTTTAATGGGGCTAATTGTTGCGGTAGTGTTAAGCATTGGGGTGGTATCGGGCTGGTTTAGTATTAGCGAATATCATCATTGGATTGGCACATCGCTTGCCAGCTTAGTGATGTTGGGCTTAGTGAGTTTAATTGCCTTTATCAATATTCGTTATTCCAGTGCTTATATGGCCGGCAATGTTGAAGAAGAGAAACGTTATCTGCGCTGGTTATTGATTACACTCGGCAGTGTCGCGACGGTTGTGATTAGTAATCACATGTTGGTGTTTATGCTCGCTTGGGTCGCCATTAGTTTAAGTTTGCATCGTCTGCTGTTGTTCTTTCCAAATCGTCAGCGTGCCGTGTTAGCGGCTTATAAAAAAGCAATTTTTGCGCGCACGGCGGAAGTATTCTTATTTGCCGCCATGTTGTTGCTATTTCTCCAACACGATACTTGGTTTATAAGTGAAGTTTATCAAAACGTATCACAGGCCAACGAACTAAGCACACTAGACCAAATCGCCGCCGTCTGTATTGCTTTGGCGGCCTTAATTAAATGTGCGCAGTTGCCTTTGCATGGCTGGTTGATTCAGGTGGTCGAAGCGCCGACACCGGTTTCGGCTTTGTTGCATGCCGGTATTATCAACTTAGGTGGTTATTTGTTGATTGCGTTTGCGCCTTTAATTATGTTGTCGGATGCAGCGCAGTGGTTATTACTGGTTGTCGGTGGGCTCACAACCGTTTTGGCTGCCTTGGTGATGATGACGCGTGCGACGGTTAAAGTTCGGTTGGCTTGGTCAACCATGTCGCAAATGGGGTTAATGATGGTCGAGTGTGCTTTAGGCCTGTTTGAGCTGGCGTTGTTGCACTTAGTGGCGCACTCTTTCTACAAAGCTTACGCGTTTTTAAACTCAGGTTCTGAGGTTGAAACAAGCATGAAACGTCGTATGGCGCCTTCGAAATCACCAACCCTTATGGACTGGACATTGGCGAGTGTGTTTTCAGCTGGTTTAGTGGTTGGCTTAATTTGGTTGGCTGGGTTTGAGGGGCCTTATAGTCCGTGGTTGTTGTTTGGTTTAGCGCTGATTCTATTGATTGCCGAACGCCATGGGCGTTTAAGCGCCAGTTCGTTGTTATCAATGGTGGGGTTAGGCGCCGTATTGTTGGTGGTTTATAGCTTACAAAAAACCGGTGCGGGCTTTATTGTGCCGGGTATGCAGGCCAGCGTTGGTTGGTTGGGCGACGCTTGGATGGCATTGTTGTTTGTTTTGTTTATGCTGGTTTATATTTTGTTGCGATATCACGCAGAACGTCCGGCTTTGCAAAAAATTCGCCGTGCCTTTTATGCTGGATTCTATCTAGATGAATGGGTGACACGTTTAAATCTACGCATTTATCCGACACGTTTACCGGTTCGGTTGAAGCCTAAAAAACTTCAAATCGCGAAAGAGGAGTTTTTACAATGACAGCTCAATTTTCTACAAATCAGAATTCAACCGATTCGGGCTTGGCTTTAACCCCCGCGCAACAAGCCTCTTTACGTGATGCTTGTGGGCGTATTGCCCCAACCTGGCCTTTAGATGAGTTAATTGCCGTTAACCCCTGGTGGGAAATGCGTGACCAGCCTATTGAGGCGGTTTCAGCCAAATTAAGTGCATTGAGTCAGGTGCACTGTGTGATGCCCAAATCCTATTTTCAGGAAGTTTGGATGGAAAGCCTGCGTCCTGAGCATTTAGAACGAGCCATAGCCGAAAGCGGTCAAGATTGCACGGTCGAGTTATTAGTCAAATATTTGCTTGAAGATGATGAATACACCCACTGGCACAATGTGAGTGACTTTGTTGATAGTGGACCAAATCGTCAATATAAAATGGCATGGCGTGATGAGATTACGCATCAAATTAGTCAGTTTTGTGCCGATTTTTTTCGCCATAAAGATTATCAAGACTCTTATGCAAATACCTATAAAGGCTTGTATAGCGAATGGCTAGCGACCACACGCCAAGATAAAGGTATCGAGATTCTAATGGTCGAAGACGGCTTAACCGAAAAGTTCTTGGATTTGCCCGAAACCAGCGAAGCTTTGTTAGCGCAAGCTTTTAGCGAATTGCATGTTAAGGAGTCTAACCTGGCCGATTATGCACATGCTTTGTTGTTGGATGTGAACGGCTGGGCATCTTGGGTTGCCTATTTAAACTGGCAAGATGGTCTGGATGGTAAAGAAAACCAATTAATGTTGGATTTCTTAGCGATTCGTGTGGCTTGGGAATGGGTGTTATGGCGTCATCAAAAAGATAATGATCGCGGTGTGTTTAATGAGCTCAAAGTGCTTTGGGCGCATCAAATGAATATCTTACCAAGGTTGATTGAAACCCATCAGGCGGCACAAGCAAAAGCCTGGCTTTGGCAAAGAGCGGCTGAAATGGCTTATCAAGAAAGCCTTTTTAAACAGTTGGCCAGTGTCGAGCAAGCAGAGCGTTCAGCCGATCAACCGCTTTTACAAGCGGCGTTTTGCATTGATGTGCGTTCAGAAGTGATGCGTCGCGCACTTGAAGCCCAAAGTCCAGATATTGAAACTTTCGGTTTTGCCGGTTTTTTTGGTTTGCCGATTGAGTATCACCCAGTGGGCGCGGACTTGAGTCGTCCTCAACTACCAGGCCTGCTGAAAGCTTCGATTAAAGTTCGTCCGGTTGTTGATGACCTGAAAGTAAAATCGATCCAAGATAAGCTTAATTTGAAGGCGCGCTGGAGTGAGTGGAGTTATGCACCGCCAGCGGCCTTTAGTATGGTGGAATCCACCGGCTTGATTTATGCGTTTAAAATGCTGCGCAATTCGCTGTTTCCGGCGGATCACCAGCATCCGGTGAATAATTTACCTGCGAACGACGCTTATGAAATGACCGAGGCAGGGGAGGCGTTGAGCCTCGAGCAGAAGGTGAATTTAGCCGCTGGAATTTTGCATGCAATGGGGTTGGATAAACATCTTGCGCAAACTGTGTTATTGGTCGGACATGGCAGTAGCAGTTGTAATAATCCACACGCCGCTGGTTTAGACTGTGGTGCCTGTGGTGGCCAAACTGGTGAAATTAATGTGCGTGTACTGGCTTATTTGTTAAATCAGTCAGAAGTTCGAGCAGGCCTGGTGGATAAGGGTATTCGGATTCCTGAAAACACGCAGTTTGTCGCGGCGATGCATAACACAACAACCGATGAGTTCACTTGTTGGGGATTAGTCGATGCCGAAAATACGATTCAGCACTGGTTGTTACGTGCCAGTGAACTGGCACGCCAAGAACGTGCTTTACGTTTAGGCGTGGATAGTGAAGATAAGCGTTTGATGCATCAAACCATCAAGCGTCGTGCTAAAGATTGGTCACAAGTGCGTCCAGAATGGGGTTTGTCGAATAACGCTTCGTTTATTGTTGCGCCACGTTATCGTACAAAAGGTTTGGATCTGAATGGACGGGCCTTTTTGCATGATTATGACTGGCAAGAAGATGAAGATCGCTCCTTGCTAACCTTGATTATGACCGCACCTATGGTCGTAACCAACTGGATTAACCTGCAATATTATGCCTCGGTCTGCGATAACTATATCTACGGCAGTGGTAATAAAGTGCTGCACAATGTTGTGGATGGCTGTATTGGAGTTTTTGAAGGCAATGGTGGCGATTTGCGGATTGGTTTGCCCATGCAGTCTTTACATAATGGCAATCAATGGATGCATGAACCACTGCGTTTAAGTGTGTTTATTGATGCGCCGCGAGAAGCGATTGAACAGATTGCGCAACAACATGAAGTAGTGCGTCAACTGATTGATAATCAATGGCTATATTGTTTCCGCTGGGATCGAAATGGCGATATTGAGCGTTATTTCAATAATCAATGGATCAAAGCGAGTGGGCTAGAGTCTCAAAACCGCGATTGATTTGATTGTGGTTTAAGCTAATAGCTTTAATTTTGCTCTAATAGCCCGTAATTGTTTTTTATGTGGGCTATTTGAGCTTTTTAGATGTGTTGCATTTCGTAGAGTTAGGCATTTTTGAAAAGCCTTTAGTTAAAAGGTTTGGATTTTTTGTGCCATTTTGTCCAATCTGAAATGGGTTCTAATCCTATTTTTGACGTTAATCTAGCCAGTTTTGAAATCGTAAACCTTCCACTCGCTCAAACTCTTTCATATTATTGGTGACTAATATCGTACCAAGGCTTCTTGCATGACCCGCGATGTGAAGATCATTAACGCCGATTGGAGTGCCGGCGAGTTCTAGTACTGCACGAATTTCACCATAATGTGCTGCTGCTTTT
>NZ_DATCSL010000018.1:0-11321 GCF_036568485.1 Thiomicrospira sp. | reverse complement strand
TGCAGGATCTTCAGCCCCTTCACCAGAGTTGGAACGTGCACCTAAACGGTTCATCGCAATCGCCAAAGCTTCATGGGCTTCGGGTGACAAGGCCCCTAATGAGATACCAGCGCTGTCAAAACGTTTGTAAATGTCGGTTAGAGGTTCAACCTCATCCAGCGGTATAGACTTTACATCTTCACGGAAAGTGATCATGTCGCGGATGGTCATCGCAGGGCGATGGTTCACTAAGTCGGCAAACTTATCGTAATAAACCTGCTCTCCGGTTTGTACCGCCTTACGTAAATTTTCAACTACGTCTGGATTGTAAGCATGGTATTCGCCACCATGAACGTATTTAAGTAGGCCACCTTGCTGCATCGATTTACGTGGGTTAAAGGCTTCCCATGCAAGACGTTTCTGATCTAATTCAAGGTGTTCAAACAGCGTGCCTTCGATGCGGTTAGTCGTGCCAGGGAAACAAAGCGAAACGACTTCGGTACTTAAGCCGACGGTTTCAAACAGCTGAGAACCACGATAAGAAGGCAGGGTTGAAATCCCCATCTTCGACATGATTTTTAATAGGCCTTTATTAATGCCTTTACGGTAGTTTTTAATGTATTTGCTCACCGGCGTGGCATTGTCGAGTTCACGTGTACGCAACATATCTTGAATACTTTCGTAAGCTAGATATGGGTAAACGGCGGTTGCGCCATAACCAAACAATACAGCAAAGTGATGTGGATCACGCGCCGTAGCGGTTTCAACAATAATGTTGGTTTCAGTACGTAAGCCTTCACGGATCAAACGGTGGTGTACCGCACCGGTCGCCATAACTGCCGGAATCGTCACCAGGCCTGGTTGAATGTCTAGATCCGTTAAGATCAACAAGGTTTTGTTTGCTTTTGCCGCTGCGACGGCTTGATCACAAACTGCAATAATCGCCTTTTCAAGGTCAATTTGAGTGGCGTCATAATGCAAGCTGATGTCTTGTTGTTGATAGTTCGGGTCGCTTAGTTCGCGCAACTGCACCATCATCGACGGGCTAAGAACTGGCGATTGAACTTCTAAACGTTTTGCATGCTCAGGACCCTCTTCAAACATGTTAAGTTCGCGCCCAAAACAAGTGTTTAACGACATCACAATCGCTTCACGTAATGGATCGATGGGCGGGTTAGTGACTTGAGCAAACATCTGGCGGAAATAATCAAACACTGAACGAGGTTTGTGAGAGAAAACCGGAAGTGGCGCATCATCGCCCATCGAACCGATGGCTTCTTGGGAGGATTCCGCCAGCACTCGAATAATCTGATCACGTTCTTCAAAGGTAACTTGGAAGTATTTTTGATAGGTATCGGTTAACTGATCTGTCCAACCACGAGTGGACTCTTCACGCCCCATTTGTTCTTCAAGACGCATATAGCCTTGATCCATCCATTGACGGTAAGGTTTCGCCGTTTTCAGGGCATCATCAATTTGCTGGGGTTTAAGCAACTCACCATTCTCTAGATCTACCGCAATGACTTGACCTGGCTTTAAGCGCCCTTTTTCCAATACGTCTTCAGGTGCATAGTCGTACACGCCGATTTCTGAAGCAAACGTAATATGACGGTCTTTTGTGATGACATAACGTGTCGGGCGTAAGCCGTTACGGTCAACGCCACAAATTGCATATTTACCGGTGTTGATTACCATGCCGGCCGGACCATCCCATGGTTCCATGTGCATCGAGTTATATTCCAGGAAGGCTTTAAGATCGGCATCCATGTGGGGCACGTTCTGCCAAGCAGGTGGAATCAACAAGCGCAAGGCTTGGAACACCGACATATCACCCATCATCAAGACTTCAAGCATGTTGTCCAAGCTGTTTGAGTCGGACCCTTCTTGGGCAACTAACGGCTTTAAGTCAGCTAAGTCAGGCAGTAAAGGCGTTTCAAATTTTTTCTGACGAGCTAAAGCCCAGTTACGGTTGCCGCGAATTGTATTCAGTTCACCATTGTGAGCCAAGAAGCGGAATGGTTGTGCTAAGCGCCATTGTGGCATGGTGTTGGTAGAGAAGCGCTGGTGATAAGAAATCGATGCAGATTCAAATCCAGGGTTCTGAAGGTCTAAATAAAACTCTTGAAGCTCTTTGGGCATCACCAGGCCTTTGTAAGATAACAGCTGGGTATTTAAGGAGGCGACATAAAAAGTTTTATCATTTGGTTCAATCGCCATTTCTGTTTTACGACGTGCGCTAAATAGCAGGCGATTAAACTCGGCTTCTGTAATCTGAGCGGGTGGATTGACGTAAACCTGCTCAATAAGCGGTTCCATCGAAGCGGCTTGCTCACCTAGTACATCGGATTTTACCGGTACTTTACGCCAGCCAGCAACACTTAGGCCGCGCGCAGTGAGTTCTGTTTCCAACGTGCGGCGTGCTTTGTCTGCCAGAGCGGAGTCTTGGTTTAGGAATAACATGCCGACTGCGTAGGTGTCGTTTAAATGAATGTTTAAACGTTTGGCTTCGGCTTTTAAGAAGGAATCGGGTTTTTTAATTAAGATGCCGCAACCATCCCCTGTGCAGCAATCCGCGGCTACCCCACCGCGGTGGGTCATGTTTGCAAGGGATTGAATCGCCGCCTGAACGACCCAGTGACTTGGTTTGTCGTCCATGTTGGCAATTAGCCCGAAACCGCAGTTCTCTTTTTCAAAATCTGGGGAGTAAAGGCCTTTTAGGGTGTTGAGTGAATTCATATCTAACGGTTCCTTATTGTCTGGGTTCGCGGGTCTTTTTAAGGTGACTTATCAACTCACAATTCTATGCGCCCAGTGCGCTTTTATTTTTTAATGAATGCTTGCCTTAGATTTCAAACGCATGAAAAAAGGGGTCGCTAATTTACAGCTAAATCGGCTGAGTGTCAATAAGCAGTTTTCTATGGGCCGTTGTTCATAAGGGCTGGTCGCTTACTTAGGTTTTAAGAAATATCAGGGTATAATAATCTGTTACCCCGAAATTTTTCGATGCAAATAATTATACAATTATATAACAACAAGTTTGAGAGGAAAGGGCTTAATTATGACTCAAAAATTAGAAGACAATCTTGGGTTGATCTATCAAGAAGTATTGCGCAGAAACCCGGGAGAAATGGAGTTTCATCAAGCCGCTTTAGAGGTGTTTGAAAGTTTGAATCCGGTGATGGCAAAGCATCCAGAAATTGCGAAGAAGAAAATTTTGCAACGCATATGTGAACCAGAACGTCAGATTATTTTCCGAGTGCCATGGGTAGATGATCGCGGTGAGGTTCAGGTTAACCGTGGCTTCCGTGTAGAGTTTAATAGTGCGTTGGGGCCATATAAAGGCGGAATTCGTTTCCATCCATCGGTAAATTTGAGTGTGATTAAGTTTTTAGGTTTTGAGCAGATTTTCAAAAACTCACTCACTGGTTTGCCGATTGGCGGCGGGAAAGGCGGCAGTGATTTTGACCCGAAAGGCAAGTCAGACAATGAGATTATGCGTTTTTGCCAGAGTTTTATGACGGAGTTGTATCGTCATATAGGGGAGTACACGGATGTTCCGGCAGGGGACATTGGTGTAGGGGCTCGTGAAATTGGCTACATGTTCGGTCAATATAAACGCATAACTAACCGCTATGAATCGGGCGTATTTACTGGAAAAGGTGTGGCTTGGGGTGGTTCTTTAGCACGCAAAGAAGCAACGGGTTATGGCACAGTGTTCTTCGCGCAGGAAATGCTAAAGGCGCGGGGAGATAGTTTGGATGGGAAGACCGTCGTTGTGTCGGGTTCAGGCAATGTGGCGATCTATGCGATTGAAAAGGCTATGTCCTATGGCGCAAAAGTGATTGCCTGTTCGGATTCAAGCGGCTATATCGTTGATGAAAAAGGTTTGGATTTAGATCTGATCAAGCGACTTAAAGAGGTTGAGTATGCACGTATTGAGAAGTACGCAGAAGAAGTGAAGCATGCTAAGTTCTATAAAGATGGCTCGATTTGGTCGGTGCCTTGTGATGTGGCTTTGCCATGTGCAACGCAAAATGAATTGAATGCCAAAGATGCTGAAATGCTGGTTAAAAATGGTTGCAAGGCGTTGGCGGAAGGGGCGAATATGCCGTGCACGCCAGATGCGATTCGTATTTTGCAAGCGGCGAAAACTTCATATGGTCCTGGTAAGGCGGCCAATGCAGGCGGTGTGGCGACCAGTGCATTGGAAATGCAGCAAAACGCGAGTCGTGATTCTTGGACGCATGATTATACTGAAGCGCGTTTGAAGGAAATTATGATTAATATTCATGCGACGTGTTTTACAACGGCAGAAGAGTATGGCTGTCCGGGAGACTATGTCATGGGGGCGAATATTGCGGGGTTCTTGCGTGTAAGCAATGCGATTGATGCGATGGGTGTTATTTAATACTTAAATCAGGCGTTTAATATAGCACCAGGCCTGGTTGTCAAGTGACCAGGCCTGGTGCTTTTTTTATGGCTATGAGTTTTGTAATAAAGATACACCCGTCATTTCTTCAGGCTTTTCAATATCCATCATATCTAAAAGTGTTGGAATCACATCTGGTAGGCTGCCTCCTTCTCGCAGTGTGCAGTTTTTGTGTCCAATATACACAAACGGTACGGGGTTAGTGGTGTGTGCGGTGAGCGGGCTGTTACTGCTGTCATCCCAAAGTTGTTCAATGTTGCCGTGGTCGGCCGTAACCAAGAGCTCACCGTCGGCTTTGTTGATCGCTTCTAAGATGCGGCCTAATGCCGTGTCCACGGCTTCCACAGCTAATTTGCAGGCTTCCATATTGCCGGAGTGTCCGACCATGTCTGGGTTGGCAAGGTTGCAAATAAAGGTGTCGTATTTACCTGACTCAATAGCTTCACAAAGTTTATCGGCCACTTCCTCTACGCTCATTTCCGGTTGTAAGTCGTAAGTGGCGACTTTAGGTGATGGGATGAGGATGCGGTCTTCGCCTTTGTATGGAGCTTCTATTCCGCCATTTAGGAAGAAGGTGACGTGCGCGTACTTCTCAGTTTCAGCGATGCGAAGCTGGGTTAGGCCTTTTTTTGATACCCATTCGCCAAATGTGTTGATGAGTTTTGTGGGACGGTAAGCAATGCTAACGTCAAAATTTTTGTTGTATTCAGTCAAAGTGACAAAGTCACTCAGTACGGGCGTGACATCACGGTGAAAGTCAGCGAAATCTTTTTCAATGAAAGCTCTTGTAAGTTGGCGTGCACGGTCAGAGCGGTAGTTCATAAAGATAATGGCATCGCCATCTTTAACCTTAACGGGTTTGCCACTTTTGCGCAGAATGCTCGTAGCTTGAATGAATTCATCGGTTTCGCCGCGTGCGTATGCTTGAGCCACGGCTTCTTTGGCAGAGTTGGCTGTGAACTCAGCTTTACCAGCACTAATGACATCGAATGCTTTTTGTACACGTTCCCAACGGTTGTCGCGATCGAGTGCAAAATAACGACCCGTAATTGAAGCGATTCGGCCGCCACCGATTTCTTTCATGTGAGTTTCAATTTCTTTGATATAACCTTGCGCACTTTCAGGTGCGGTGTCGCGGCCATCAGTGAAAACATGTAAATAGGTTTTTGCACCGCGTCTAACGGCTAGTGTTAAGGCGGCTTTGATGTGGCTAATGTGCGAGTGAACCCCGCCATCTGATAGTAGGCCCATGATATGAACAGCGCGTCCTCGTGTGGTGGCGCCATCAATAGCATGCACAAAAGCGCTATTTTCAAAGAAAGCACCATCATCGATAGATTTTTGAATGCGGGTTAGTTCTTGATAAACCACGCGTCCAGCCCCGAGGTTTAAATGCCCTACTTCGGAGTTGCCCATTTGGCCATCGGGTAAGCCAACATTGAGGCCTGATGTGTGGATCAGAGTGTGAGGATGTTTCGCAAGTAGAGCATCCCAATTTGGGGTGTTGGCCTGAGCGATGGCGTTATGTTCAAATTTTTCGCTATGGCCCCATCCGTCAAGGATGATTAAGCCAGTTGGTCGATGTTGAGGTTTTGCAGTCTTGCTCATGGGGTGTCCTACATAAGATAAATTATAAAATTATCGTTCATTGTAGCGGCTTTCGCTGTTAAAATCATCAGGTTTGCAAGTTTGTCATACTAAGGAATTACCTAATGTTTATTGAATTCGTCCAGCAGGAGTTTTTGCTCTTTGTCGCATTGGGCATTATCACTATGATGCTGTTGTATAGTTATGTCGGCGACCGTTTTTTAGGTTACAAGCAGGTTTCTCCAGAGGAGGCCACTCGTCTATATAATCAAGGCGCACTTGTAATAGATGTGCGCACCGATGCGGAATATAAAACAGGTTTTATTGGTGAAGCTCGCCATATTCCGGTGGCTGACCTTAAAGCTAAGGTGGCGAGCTTAAGTGCTCACAAAGATAAAAATGTTCTGCTTTATTGTCAGACAGGTGCGCGTTCAGCGTCGGCTGCCAATACTTTAGTTAAAGAAGGGTTTACCCAAGTCTCTAATTTAAGGGGTGGTGTAATGGCGTGGAAGATGTCTGGTTTGCCGCTTAATCAGCCGGTATCGCGTAAAACACGTCGTAAAGCTAAGGTTTGAGCTATGAGTGAGATTATTGTTTACGCTAATCAATCCTGCCCTTTTTGTGTTCGTGCTCGAAAGCTCTTGGATGCCAAAGGGTTGGATTACGAGTTGATTGATGTCACTGGTTCGTCAGATTTATGGTCTCAAATGGAGGCTCGTTCGGGTCGTAACACGATTCCACAGGTGTTTGTTAAAGGACAGCATGTGGGTGGGTTTGATGATTTATATGCCGCTGACCAGTCAGGTCAATTAGATGAAATGTTAAAAGGATAGGACGCACATGTCAGAGACAGCTGAAAAAAGCTTTGTTATTCGTAAGGTTTACACTAAAAACGTGTCGTTTGAGGCGCCTAATTCGCCGCAAATTTTTGCGTTAGAGTTTGATCCTAAAATGGATGTGACATTAAATGTCGAGAGTTTTAAGATTGAAGACTCACTTTACCATGCACTTATTCGCTTAACTGTGACTGTTAAAGTGGAAGATAAAACAGCCTTTTTGTGTGAGGTTGAGCAGGCAGGTATTTTTGTGCTGACTGGTTTTGATGACAATGAACTTAGCTATATGTTAGGTAGTCACTGCCCCAATGCTTTATTCCCTTTCGCGCGCGAAGCGGTGTCGGACCTTGTGGTGCGTGGCGGCTTCCCTCAGCTACTGGTCGATCCAGTTAATTTTGATGCCTTGTATGCGGATCATATGAAGCAACGCCAGGCACAGCAATCAGCACCGGAAGCTGGCTAACCCGTTATGTCTGATATAGCGGTACTTGGAGCGGGTGCCTGGGGCACGGCGTTAGCCATTCATTTAGCAAGAACAGGTCACAAAGTTAATTTGTGGGCGCATAGTGCGACTCATGCCGAGCAAATGGAGTTGCAACGAGAAAATACGCGTTACCTCGCGGGTTTTACGTTACCACCAGGACTGGTGGTAACCCATCATTTAGAAGCGGCTTTGAAAGGTTCTGAGGCGGTTTTGTTGGTGGTGCCGAGTGATGCGTTTTCCGGTGTGTTGAGACAAGTTTCTAATATTTTAGGTGCTTCGCCGGCTTACTTGGCTTGGGCAACGAAGGGGTTTGAGCCAGAACAGCACCGCTTGTTGCACCAAGTTGTGCAGGATGAATTGGGAGTGGAGACACCTGTGGCCGTTTTGTCAGGCCCTACCTTTGCCGATGAGGTGGCGCAAGGCTTACCAACCGCGATGGTGAGCGCTTCCCCGCAAGCAGAACAAGCCCAGTTTTGGGCGGATGCTTTTCATGCCGACCGCTTTCGAGTTTATACACAAGGCGATATTGCGGGTGTTGAGGTCGGTGGTGCGTATAAAAATATTATGGCGATTGCAACCGGAGTCAGTGATGGTTTGGGATTGGGGGCAAATGCGCGTGCCGCTCTCATTTCTCGTGGCATGGCCGAAATGATGCGTTTTGGCTCTATTTATAATGCGTTGCCAGAAACCTTGATGGGTTTGGCTGGCCTAGGTGATTTGGTTTTAACCTGTACAGATGATTTGTCGCGTAATCGTCGTTTCGGTTTACGCTTAGCCCAGTCAGGAAAATCAGCAATAGAAGTTCAGCAAGAGATTGGCCAGGTGGTTGAAGGCGTGAAAGCCGTTAAGGTTGTTAAATACCTAGCTGACAAACACCAGTTAGATTTACCCATTATGCAGCAAGTCTATGCGCTTGTTATGCAGCAAATAACCCCGAAGCAGGCCGTTTCTCAGCTATTATCTCGAACATCTAAATCTGAAGCTGAGGCGTAACCTTCTTAGGTTTGTGGTGGCTTTAATTGCTGGATAGGTCTGCGTAGTCTAATTGTCGCCAAGCTTCATAGGCCATAATAGAAACGGCATTCGCTAAGTTTATACTGCGAGCTCCGGTTTTCATTGGAATGCGTAGCCTTTGCTCTGGGGCAATTTGTTCTAACACCTCGACAGGCAGTCCGCGGCTTTCCGGGCCAAATAAAAATGCGTCGCCTTGTTGGTAGCTGGGGCGGCTATGTGGTTGTGTACCTTTGGTGGTTAAGGCAAAAACACGTTTAATGTCATGCTCCTTAAGGCAGGTATCAAGATCTGGATGTTCATACACATTGGCCAACTCATGATAGTCCAATCCAGCACGACGCACTCGTTTCTCGCTTAGGTCAAATGCGAATGGGTGAATTAAGTGTAAGTAAGCGCCCATGTTAGCGCTTAAGCGAATTAAGGCACCGGTGTTTTGCGGGATTTCGGGCTCGTATAAAATAATATGTAACATAATGATTAGGTGACGTCGTGGTAGATTTATCCGTTAATATTTGTGGTGTTCAATGTAACTCACCGGTTGCGATGGCTTCTGGTAACGCCGGTTATGGCCTTGAGTATCAAGCCGTTTCGGGTTTTAGTAACCGCGACGTAGGTGCTGTGTTCTTAAAGGGCACGACACTGGAGCCGAAGTTGGGTAATAAACCGGAACGTGTTTGGGAAACACCAAATGGGTTGTTAAACTCGATCGGGCTTCAGAATCCAGGGGTGGATTATGTGATAAACCACCTATTGACGCAACTGGATTATTCGCAAACGCAATTTTTTGCCAATGTGTCAGGTTCAAGCATTGAAGAGTATGCAGAAGTCTGTAAGCGGTTTGATGATACGCCGTTGGCAGGTTTAGAAGTAAATATATCTTGTCCCAATGTTAAAAAGGGCGGCGCCGCTTTTGGTAATGATCCTGATATGGCCGCGCGAGTTGTTGAGGCTTGTCGACAAGCGACGACAAAACCTTTAATTGTAAAGTTATCACCGAATCAAACAGATATTGCGGAAGGTGCCCGCCGTGTAATTGAAGCTGGCGCGGATGCATTATCGGCGATTAACACCTTAATGGGGATGTCGATCAATATCGATCATTGGCGCCCAGATTTGGGTAATAATCAAGGTGGCCTATCTGGCGCGGCAATTAAGCCAGTTGCCTTATTAAAGGTGCATCAAGTTTATCAAGTAGCCAAGCCGCACAATATTCCAATTATTGGGTTGGGCGGCATTAGTTGTGCTGAAGATGCGATTGAATTTATGTTGGCAGGCGCGTCTATGGTTGCTGTGGGCACGGCGCTCGCAAAAAATCCATTATTGATTAAGAAAATGAATAAGGATATTGCTCGTTATTTAAGTAAGCGTGGCTTGCAATCGGTTAGTGAGTTAACGGGTCGTCTTGAGTTAAATAGCAACACTGTGTTGTGTTAAAAATAGATTGAATGAATTTAGAGAGTGAAAATGTTATCAATTGATGAACAGTTGGCCGTGATTAAGCGCGGAGCAGAGGAAATTCTAGTTGAGTCTGAGTTGGTCGAGAAGTTAAAGCTCGGTCGCCCTTTGATTGTAAAGGCTGGGTTTGATCCAACAGCACCTGATTTGCATTTAGGGCATACGGTTCTTATTAATAAGTTAAAGCAATTTCAGGATATGGGTCATGAGATTCATTTTTTGATTGGTGACTTTACCGCGATGATCGGCGATCCAACTGGAAAAAGCGCGACACGCCCACCACTTTCAGCCGAAGCGATTGCACAAAATGCACAAACTTATCAAGATCAGGTGTTTAAGATTCTTGATCCTGCAAAAACCAAAGTTGTCTTTAATTCGGCTTGGTTTAATAGTGTGAGTGCTGCGGACATGATTAAGTTAGCAGCGACATCGACTGTTGCTCGAATGTTAGAGCGTAACGATTTTGAAGATCGCTATCGTTCAGGAACGCCTATTGCCATTCATGAATTTTTATATCCATTAGTGCAAGGCTATGACTCTGTTGTAATGGAGGCGGATATCGAGCTTGGTGGTACGGATCAAAAGTTTAACCTTTTGATGGGGCGTCAGTTGCAACATCATTACGGTAAGAAGCCACAGGTTACACTTACTATGCCGATCCTAGAGGGGTTGGATGGTGTGCAAAAGATGTCTAAATCACTGAATAACTATATAGGTATTCAGGATCAGCCCAATGACATGTTCGGCAAGGTGATGTCAGTCTCAGATGAATTGATGTGGCGTTATTTTGAATTATTAAGCTTTGAAACGCTTGAAACGATTGAAGGTTGGAAGCAAGCGGTTAAAGAAGGTGAAAACCCGCGCAACATTAAAGTTAAATTGGCAATGGAATTGGTCGCACGTTTTCATTCCCCTGAGGCGGCTGAAGCTGCGCTCAATGATTTTGAAACTCGTTTTTCAAAAAATGCCATTCCAGATGAAATGCCGGCGTTTGTATTTAATACCGAGATGCCGCTTGCTAACTTATTAAAGGAAGCAGGCCTGGTGCCGACGACTTCTGAAGCACACCGTATGATCAAACAAGGGGCTGTTAAGTTAAATGGAGAGCGTTTAGAAGATGGACGCCAAATATTTTCCGACGTGGTTGATCAGGTGTTTCAAGTAGGTAAGCGTAAATTTGCACGTGTGACGGTATCTGGTTAAGTTATAAACTGCTGAGTAATCCACTCTTTGGTTCGAGATTGTGAAAAAATCTGTGGATAAGTGTTTGGTAACTAGGTCATAAACTGGGTTTATTAAAAAAAGCACAGTTTTTATGAAAAAACAGTTGCAAGCGAGCAGGGAGTCTGTAGAATACGCCTCACTTCGCAGCCAAGGGTTGTGAAGGAGAAAAAATGCAGTTGAGAAGTGAAAAATAAATTGAAAAATTTGATTGACACAACTCGCTGAGGTGGCTAGAATAGCCGGCTTGCTAAGAGCGAAAGCGACAAGCAAAACGAATTAAGAAGTTCTTTAAAAATCAGGTAATTCAGAGATA
>NZ_DATCSL010000017.1:0-8175 GCF_036568485.1 Thiomicrospira sp. | reverse complement strand
ACCAAAGAGGTTTTGCCCGCACCGGAGGGGGCTGAAATAATATAAAGATTGCCTAACATAGGATTCTCGACAGGACGATATTCGTCAAACACAAAAAAATTTAAACTATCTTATCAAACCAGGCTAATTTGCGTGTAGGTTTTTAGATTCTGCCGCGCAATTTTGGATACAATAATTTACATGCACAATCAAAGTATTTTTTTAGTCGGCCCAATGGGTGCCGGAAAGTCCACCGTAGGCCGATTTTTGGCAGAACGACTGGGCTACGAATTCATCGACAGCGACCACGAAATCGAAGAGCGAACCGGCGTCACGATTCCGATGATTTTTGACATCGAAGGCGAAACTGGTTTTCGACAGCGCGAAATGACGGTGATTGACGAACTCACACAACGCCCCAATATTGTATTGGCCACCGGCGGTGGTGTAGTGTTGGCGGAAGATAATCGGCGCGCATTACGTTCGCGTGGGTTTGTCATTTATTTACGCTCTTCGGTCGAATCCTTGGTTCAACGTACCAAGAATGACCGTAATCGCCCGTTACTTCAAACCGACGACCCGGAAAAAGTGATCCGGCAAATTTTGGAAGTTCGTGATCCGCTTTATATGGAAATCGCCGACTTGGTGATCGAAACCCAGCAAGTGTCGGTGTTTCGTGTTGTTAAACACATTCATGAAGCGCTGGAAACGCAGGGCATCGTGTCGTGACGCTCTGCTCACGGTTAAATATTGTAAAAGGCCGCCGCTTTAACGTCGGCGATCAACCCGCAAACGCATTAAGGACAGTCCATTGATTACTCTTAACCTCGACTTAGGTGACCGCAGTTATCCGATTTACATCGGTCAGGATTTATTACAACATGCAGGCCTGGTGACGCCTTTTGTAAAAGGCACCCAAGTGATGATCGTCACCAATACAACGGTCGCGCCTTTATATTTGGAGACTTGCAAAGCTCTATTCAAAGATTTTGAGGTGGACTGCGTGATTCTGCCGGATGGAGAGGAATATAAGAATCTAACCGTGATGAACTCGGTATTCGACAAACTCATCGAACGTCATTTCGACCGCAAATGTACCTTAGTCGCACTGGGCGGCGGCGTAATCGGCGACTTAACCGGTTTTGCGGCGGCGGCCTATCAGCGTGGTGTACCGTTTATTCAAGTGCCGACTACCTTATTGTCACAAGTCGATTCGTCGGTGGGCGGCAAAACTGGCGTGAATCACCCGAAAGGCAAAAACATGATCGGCGCGTTCCACCAACCGCAAGCCGTAGTGATTGATACCCACACACTTAACACCTTGGACGACCGTCAATTGTCGGCGGGTTTAGCCGAAATCATTAAATACGGTTTAATTCGTGACTTGGCGTTTTTTGAATGGTTAGAGCAGAACCTGGAAGGCTTAATGGCGCGCGACCACACCTTGTTAGCCGAAGCGATTCAACGTTCCTGTCAAAACAAAGCCGATGTGGTGGCCGCCGACGAAACTGAACAAGGTCAACGCGCATTGCTTAATTTAGGCCACACTTTTGGTCACGCGATTGAAGCCGGCATGGGCTATGGCGCTTGGTTACACGGCGAAGCCATTAGCGCCGGTATGATGCAAGCGGCCTATATGTCACAATTATTAGGCGATTTAAGCGCGGCGGATGTCGAACGCATCGGCGCCATATTCAAACGTGCCAAACTGCCGATTTACCCACCCAACGAACTCAGCAACGACCAGTTCATGCAATACATGGCGGGCGACAAAAAAGTCCAAGCCGGTAAAGTGCGTTTAGTGTTATTAAAGTCGATCGGCGAAGCCTACATCAACGGCGATTATCCAGCCGAAACCCTAACCAAAACCCTAACCGACTGGCGAGTCTAAATTCACCACAGAGGCACGAAGCCACCAAGCGTTTATCTACTAACCTAATCGCTTTGCCTTCGTGTCTCTGTGTCTTCGTGGTTCAAACAAAAGGAAATATCATGATTGATCAATTGCAGCAGCGCTTTAACCATCCCAACGTGCGTTTCTACTTGCGTGACCAATTGGTCATGATTGAACTTAAAAACAACTTTGGCCAAGCCACCGTCACCACTCACGGCGCCACCTTATTAAGTTACATTCCCGCTGGCGGCACGGATTTATTATGGGTCAGCGACACCGCTATTTACGATGGCAGTAAACCGGTGCGTGGCGGTGTGCCGGTTTGTTGGCCGTGGTTTGGTGCGTATGACGACAGCAAAATGGGCGCGCACCCAACTGATGCCGCCAAAAAAGCTCACGGCTTTGCGCGTTATGAATTATGGGAAGTCGAATCCGTTGCCAGCGTCGGCGAGGCGACTCAAGTAGTCTTAAGTCTAACGCCTAATGCCTCAATAGAAAAAGCCTGGCCGTTTGATTTTAAAGTCAGTTTAGCCATCACCCTAGGTGAAAAACTCACGGTTGAACTCATTGGCGAAAATCGCAGCAACCAGGCCTGGTATGTTACGGAAGCCCTGCATACTTATTTCAAAGTCGCCAAAGCACCAGGCCTGGTGGTGGAAGGCTTAGAAGGCAAAACCTATTACGACAAAAACCAAGGTTTCGCCGACTTCAAACAAATCGACACCCTAAAAGTACAAGCGCCAATGGACTGCGTGTATGTGGATCACAACACGGCCGTCGTGATGAAAGATCAAGGTCGCGATATTGTGATGGACAAAATCAACAGCGCCAGCACCATCGTATGGAATCCGGGTGCAGAAGGCGTCAAAGCCTTCGCCGATATGCCAGACAACCAATACGAATTTATGCTCTGCGTCGAAGCCGGCAACGCCCTACAAAACGGCTATCAACTCAAAGTCGGAGAAAAACACACCATGGGCATGGTTTTGTCAGCCGTTAAGAACTGATTGTCCAGAGTTACTTGGAAGAACTTAGTGTAACTTATGAGACTTATTTATTTTAATCACTGCGAACTAAAAATAAGCCGCCCATTGAATATAGGCTTGGGTGGTGGATTCGAATTCGGTGTTGTTTTCGCCTAGGGCTTGTTGGAGGCCGAGTAGGAGTTGTTGGGTGTTGGAGAGTGAGTAGGTTGTGTTGAGCATAACGAGGCCGCTCTTGTCTTGCAGGTTGGCTAGGCTGGTGAGGCTGGCGCTGGATAGGGCGGTGATTTCCATGCTGCCGCCTAAGCCTAGGTAATATTGGTTTTTGGTAAAGAGTTGGCCGCGCTCTAAACGTAGCGCGAGTTCTGTTGAGAGACTTTCTGGTTTGGCTTCTTCTTCGCCAAAGCTGTTGTAAAAGCCTTCGATATAGCCGGATACATTGCGTTGCCACCACGACCAGGCCTGGTGGTAGTTGATAAGTGCGCTGGTTTTGATGTCGCCACTTTCTAATTGAGTGGGCATGAGTTCTAAATTCCATTGGCCGTCTCGCCAATTTCCGCTAAAGGATAATCCTAAAACCGTGTCGTTATAATCTTTGGCGAGCATGACGTGGGTTTCGATTTGCGCGAAATGTCGCCAAAATAGGGCGTAACTGCTTTGATCGGTTTCGATATCGCCGGTTTGTGTATTGCGTCTGGGGACGGCTAAGAGACTTAAATCGTCGCCGGAATTCATTAAGTATTGCGCGTGCAGCATGTCGCTGCCGGGTTTGTATTCTTTGTCGAATGCGGTGGGGGCGAAGGGGTTAAATAAGTCCAGCGGGTTAAATATCATGCCTTGCCCCCAGCTAAAAGCTTGGCGACCTAGGTTGACTGAATATTGGTTTTGGGCGTAACTGACGCTTAAGCGATCTATGCGATGTTGGGCGATCACATCTTGTTCGTTGAGCAAGGTGTGTTGCAGGTTCATCACTTGGGCGTCATCATTCGGGATCGGTAGGTTGCCAATGCCGTCACTGGCGGCGGCTTGCAGTTGGTAGTCGAGTTTAAACGACCAGGCCTGGTGAGTTTGTTGTTTCTTTAATCGCAGGTCGGTGGCGGCTAGCGCATCGGAATCCTGGGCTTGTCCTAATCCTTTTATATGTCCCGCCCAGTCGGCCAACGCCGTGTTGGCTGTAATACAAAGCACCAGGCCTGGTAGTAACCAATTCAACCTCATTAATCAAAAACCTTGATCGCGATTAAATCAAACAAGCCATCCCCCAGCGGTTCGACAACCGCCACGTAGCCGGGTTGTACTCGTTGGTGGATCAGTTCGCCGATATTGGGACGATGGGTGACGAGTATCAAGTTGCCCGCGCCTGTGTAGTCTCCAATCAGGCGTTTGATGTTGGCCATGTTTTGGTTAGCTTGATCTTTTGGCAAAGCACGGATTAAGCGCAGTTCGGGTTTGATTTCGTATTGGCCAAATGCCAGTTGTGCGGTGTCTTTGGTTCGACAGTGTGGGCTGGCGTACACGGCTTCAATCGGCACTTGGTAGTGACGGAAGGTGTGACCAATCACTTGGGCTTGGGTGCGGCCTTCGTCGGATAAGTTACGTTCGATAAAACAAGATGGATCAAGCGAAAACGGGTCGCCGACATCTTCATCCAATTTGGCGTGTTGGACTAATACGACTTTGCCGCCTTGTTGCAAGGCCGCCCAAAACTCTTCGTCTTCGGCCTGTGCGTTATTTAAGCTGGTGATAAAAACCAAACACAATGCGAACAGGCTAAAAACAGTACTAGGTCTGGTGGTGGATTGAATTGACATGTCGATTTCCTTTTAATGATTGATTAATTCTTATCTTTAGCTAAATCATCCGACACCACTTGGCCGTCGCGCAGTTGGATTTGGCGTGGGGCGAAGTGAATCACTTCGGGGTCGTGGCTGGTGATAATAAAGGTCATATTCAGTTCTTCGTTTAGCTGTTTTAGCAGTTCAATTAAGGCGCGTGAATTTTGGCTGTCGAGGTTGGCAGTGGGTTCGTCGGCTAGCACTAAACTGGGTTTGGCGGCGATGGCGCGGGCAATCGCCACACGTTGTTGTTGACCGCCGGAAAGATGCGCCGGACGCCGGTTTTCCAGCCCTTCTAAACCGACCGCTTTTAAGACTTCACGTGCGCGCTCTAGTGTGCTGGCTTTGTCTTGGCCTTGCATTTGCATAATAAACGCGACGTTTTCGAGCGCGTTAAAGACCGGGATCAGGTTGTAGGATTGAAAGATAAAGCCGATTTTATTTAGGCGTAAATCGGTAAGCTGATCGGTATTGAGTTTGGGGGTGGATTGGCCGTTCAACAAAATATCGCCGTTATCTGGGCGCTCAAGCCCACCGATTAAATTTAATAAGGTGGTTTTGCCCGAACCGGATGGGCCGTATAAGGATATAAACTCGCCTTTTTCGATGGTCAAACTCACATTGTCGACGGCTTGAATCAGCTTGTCGCCATCGTGGTAATGTTTGCAAAGTTGTTGGATTTCTAAAATCGGTTGCATAGGCATCCTTTGTCAGCTTATTTAATTCTTAACGAGCTTGGAGTCGATTATGGCGGGTGGCGCGCCAAATCGGCCATAAGCTAAACACAATCGTGGTGGACAAGGTGGCGATGAGCACTTCTGTCCATTTGGGTAGATCAATTAATAAATAGAGTTTGCTACCCATGCCAAATTGCGCCGCGCCTTCAGCAAAGCGTTGGAGTTCGATGCCGTCACCAATCCAGGCGACCAAACCCAGCATGAACAGGATCGCTAATAAGGTGGAGACGAGTAAAATCAAGCCCACTTCATACACCACTAATAAACGCAAACGCAGCGGCTTGATGCCCAATGAATAAAGCAGGTTGAACTCTTGTTGGCGTTCGTAGAGCGACATCATGAGGGTATTTAGCATGCCTAGCATCATGAGCAATAAAACAAAACCTAGCCAAATCCAGATCATGTTTTCCGACAGCTCTAAGGTGGCTTCTAAAATCGGTTGGCGTTGCCAAATGGTTTGCACGCTTAGGTCAGGGAACGCGGCTTGCAGTTCGGCGCTTAAAGCTTGAATCTCGAGTTTGTTATCGGTGGCGGGCACCATGCCGATTTCGTGAAGGCCTTGTTTTATATTGAGCCAGTTGGCGGCGGTGTCGATGGGCATAAATACCAGGCTTTCTTCAATGCGCGGGTCGGCGTGTTTATACAGGCCTTGAATCGGTAAACCGATTTCCGCCAAACCACCGCCGTTTTTTTGCGCCATTAATACCACGCGTCGATCCAGTTGCGTGGTTAAGCGTTTGGCAAGTTTTTCGCCGATCACCAGGCCTGGTGCTTCGCGTTGATAATCACCGGCTAGCATGGATTCACTTAAAAACGACAGACCTTTTTCGGCTTCTGGATTAAAACCGACAATCATCACTGAGACGCTGTCGTATTCACTTTGCATGGTGGCGTTAACTCGAATACGCGGCGCGACTTGAATGTTAGGTGTATTTTCAAGTTGCTGCTTTAGCCGGGCGTTAAAATCGAAAAAGTGCTCTACTTCCGGCTCATCAATATAATCCGGGTGGTGAATTTGGATAGGTTCGGCTAGGTTTTTGTAGGTGGTTTCAAAAGTGCTTTTCATCCAACCTTGCAAAAAGCTTTGGATCAGCAACATGGTGAAAATGCCCAGCGTAAACACGCTGATTAGCACGAGGGTTCGGCGCGCATTACGCCATAAGTTACGCCAGGCGAAGGTGGATAAACGCACACTCATTTGGTTTGTCTCCCAGATAATGGATGCAGGCCAAAAATACGCCAGACAATCATCGCCGACATAAGCCAAGTGCTTAACCATAAAAAGCCCGGCGCAAACCAAACCGCCATCATCGTCAGGTTAGGATAGATAGTGGAGCTCATGCCATATTCAGCAAACATTTCTTCGGTGCCGGGGATGGTAATGCCGGTTTGGTAAAAATACAGGGTAATTAAAATGCCTAAAGCGATGCCTAAAATCAGGCCCAAACTTAAGGTTAGATGGGTTTCAAGTTGAGTGAGCCAGGCGAGTTGTTTGCGTGATAAACCCAGTGATAACATCAAACCAAATTCGCGTTCGCGCTCTAATACCGACATAAGCAAGGTGTTAAACAGAATCAATACCACGATGAGCAAGATCGCCACATACCAGATAAATCCGGAGTAATAATCCAAATCAATGCCCTGCGCGACGCCGGGTTGGAGTTCGCGCCAGTTGCGATAAGTGATGTCGAATTGCTCGGACAGCGCCTGCAATTGGGGTTCGAGCTGGTTAATTTGTTGAAATGGCTCAGTCATTAAAGCCAGTTGATGCGCTTGATTGGGCAAAGCAAATAGGGTTTGCGCATAGTCGAATGGAATCAACGCCAATTGACGATCTAGATCGGGCGAACCGGAATCAAAAATGCCGACCAGCGTAAAAATATCGGCGGCCAAACTGCCGTCTTTATCTTGCCCAAGCAGTTGGATTTCGTCGCCAATGCTTAAATCTAAACGTTGTGCTAGGGTTTCGCCAATTAGCATATGCGCTGTGTCATCTGGTTTAAGAAACCGACCTTGTTTAACCAGGCTGGCAAGGCGTGAAATCTGCGGTTCGACTTGAGGTTGCACACCTAATACCATTGAACCTTGATTGCGATCACCGGCACTTAATAAACCAAAGGCTTGGGTGCGATAACCCAACGCCACCAGGCCTGGTAGTGAGCGAAGTTGGGTTTCTAGTTCGGGCTGGATTTCAAAGCTATTGCGTAACGAGGGCGTGTCAAGATAGTCGGCCTGTTGGAATTGAGCGTAACCGTCTAATAAACTCAATGCATTCACTTTCATGCTGTCGTAAGAGCCCAGTTGAAACGCCAGCATGAAAATAAATAACGTGCTGGTAAGGGTCATGGCGAGCACGGTCATAACGGTACGTTTGGGGTGACGCCAGAGATTACGCCAAGCGAGTTTGGTGAGAAAGCTCAATCCCATTTTTTATCCTTAATGCTTGATCGGGGGTTTAATTCGTTTTCAAAAGCATAAAAAGCACGCGTGCAGGCTGAGTATTTTTTGCTATGATAGCTCACGATGTTCTACAACCTTATGGAGAGTATAGTATGGAAACAAATTTTTTGACCGATTTTTTGGTGATGCTTTCTAGCTGGGTACGGCCTTATCTTGGTGAAATTGGTTTTGCGATGATGGCGACCTTGCTAGTGATTTATGGCGATGATTTAACCTCAATGTTAAAAAAACAAATTGGTGGTTTGCATTTCTTTTTGCGCCTGACCGTGTTTATTTTGTTTTGTGCG
>NZ_DATCSL010000016.1:0-11244 GCF_036568485.1 Thiomicrospira sp. | reverse complement strand
TGATTTACACATTTCCCACTAAAGTGCTAAGAAGACAAAAAAACCACTTTGTGAAAAAAATGTTCAGGCAATTAAACACGAGAGCAAGCTCAGCGACAATAAAAAATTGCGTAATTTACATAAGAACATTTTTATAGCCTTATTAAGGCTTGTAATTAGAATTTAATAATATGGTAATAAAATGATCATCTGATTCCTAATCGATTGTTTTTTATAACCTTTTGAGTTTTTATACCTATATTCAATTAATTTATAATTGAATTTGATGATATAAATAAAATATATAGGGATATCAGATAAACGATCATAACCACATGATTTTAATGGCTATTTTCTTAAAAAGAACATCTGATCGGAAAAGATAGAAAAGACGAGAAAAAATATAGTCCAGATGGCGAGCTATCGAAAATAAAGCTTAGACTATATGTCTTTTAGGTGGCAACGGAAACACCGGCCAATTGAACTGGGCATCTCCGACCACCATAAAATAAGGATTAAGTAAGGACGCCGTTGGCTGGTATCGCAAATCCTGACCTTGAGCATCGACAATGCGCCCGCCGGCCGATTCGACAATCACTTGTGAGGCGGCTGTATCCCAATGCGAAGTGGGGCCAAAGCGGGGATAAACATCAGCCACGCCTTCCGCCACTAAGCAGGATTTTAAGGCCGATCCCATGTGGACCGTTTGGCTATGGGGTAAAGCCGCTTGAAAAGCTTTGACCTTGCTGCCATGCCGACGACTGACGGCAATTTTAACTGGCTGGGTTATGGGTTGGCGCACTTGAATGGTGCGGGTTTGATTTTGGTAGGTTTTGGTAGCCGGTTGCCCGACTATCGCGCAATAGGTGACATCCAGTACTGGGCCGTAGACAACACCCAAAACCGGTTGTTGGTTCACAATTAGGGCAATATTGACGCAAAACTCATCCGTGCGCTCTATAAATTCTTTGGTGCCATCTAAAGGGTCAACCAACCAATATACCTGCCAGGCCTGGCGTTCTGAAAAAGGCGTGGATTCGACATTTTCTTCACTCACTACTGGAATATGAGGCGTCAGTTTTGCTAAAGCTAAACGAATCAATCTATCGGCTTGTTTGTCCGCTAAGGTCACAGGCGAGCCATCCGCTTTTTGTTCGATTTCGCAATCGGCACAACGGTAAATCTCTAAAATCTGCTCACCCGCTTGATGAGCGGCTTGACAAACGGCAGGCAACCAGGCCTGGTAGTCGTTTAAACTGGGGAATACTGCCGTTGGCGTCATGCTAAACGTCCTAGTTTTTGAAGCATTAAAAATAACGCGGCATAAGCCCGTCCTTCGCTGAAGTCCGGATGCGCCAGTAACTTTGGCCAATCATCAAGCCGCCAATGCACCACTTCGAGCGGTTCGGGCTCATCCCCTTCCGCCGAATCGGCCACTAATCCACGCGCCAAAACCAAGTGCGTATGATGATTCATATAGCCAGCCGCCAACGTGACTTGATCAAGATAATCCAATTGCAAAGGGCGAAAACCAATTTCTTCTATACATTCGCGCGTGCCGGCTTCCAACCAAGTTTCGCCCGGATCAATTTTGCCTTTAGGAAAACCCAATTCATAACGCCCCACTCCGGCACTGTATTCGCGAATTAACAACAAGGTTTCATCATCCAACATGGGCACAATTAATACTGCACCATCCTGATGCCCCATCAAACGCTCATAATGCACCTGCACACCATTTGAAAACTCAAGGTGTTGGGCTTGCACGGTGAAGATTCGTGACTGCATCACGATATTTTCAGCTAAAATGGAAGGTCTTTTTTTAGAATTCATGAACAAATCATACGTCATGGCCGCGATGGCTTCAACTTAATAACCCGCTTAAAACGCGTTGACCAAATAGCGGTAGATCAAACTAAAGGAGCGATTATGTCAAACCTAGCGTGGGATGAAATCGACACAGTATTATTAGATATGGACGGCACCCTACTCGACCTGCATTTTGATTGGTCGTTTTGGATGGATTATTTGCCGGAAGCTTACGCCTTGCACCATAACATTGGGTTTGATGAAGCCAAAAAACAGGTTCGAACCGCCATTCAAGAGCAAACAGGTACCTTAAACTGGTATTGTTTGGACTATTGGAGTGAGCGCTTTGGCTTGTCGATTGCGGATTTAAAACGTGAAATCAAACATTTAATTCGTGCGCACCCAGATGTGATGACCTTTTTAGCCCAACTGCGCCAGCTAAATAAAAAAGTCGTGATGGTCACCAATGCGCATCGTGACAGCTTGGCGTTAAAACTAGAAATGACCCAAATTGCCCCCTACTTTGATCATTTAATTTCAGCTCACGATTTTGGCACCCCCAAAGAAAACATGGCGATTTGGAACCATATTCAATCAGTGATTCCGTATGATCCAGCCCGAACCCTGTTAATTGACGACAACATTCGTGCGCTGGAAACCGCTGAACAATATAGCATTGCCCATTTATTGGCGGCGGTACATGTCAGCCCGCAAATGGATCGAATCGACCCGCAAGGTTTCGACTATTTTGAGTTTTTTGCCGAAATTATGCCGCTACGCCAAGGGGCTTTAAATGAGTAACCTGCGGTCTCGATTAAAGCAAGCTTGGCAAAACAAGTGGATTAACAACGGCATTTGGCTAGTTGGTTTTTTTATACTCTATTTAATGATTCGTCCTTTTATGCAAGGGGACGTGGTGCGCGATGTGGCCCCCGCTTTTGAAGCGAGCAACTTAATGGGCGAAAATCTAAGTTTGCAGGATTTTGAAGGCGAGGCGGTATTAATTCATTTTTGGGCAACCTGGTGTCCGATTTGTGAATTCTCACGCGACGGGGTTGAAGCGCTTGCGAAAGACTATCATGTGATTAACGTCGCCACCCAATCAGGCGATGACCAAACACTGCTAGACTATGCCGAACAACATAATATGAACCCGCGTTTTATTATTAATGATGCCGACGGCTCACTGTTTAAACAATACGGTGCGCGAGCGGTTCCGGCCGATTTCATTGTTAATGCGCAAGGTGAAATCACCTTTATTGAGGTGGGTTTAAGCTCTAGCTGGGGTTTACGAACACGATTATGGTGGGCAAATCGCGGGGGAGCTTCCTAAATTGATCAACCCGTTCCGTTTCAGTCGCCAAACCCCATCGCCTAAACCGCGTTATGGTGGCGAAATTATCCACGCCGAACGAGATGAATACGGGTTAATTCAGGTGATCGATACCCAAATCTGTCGCAGTTTACATTTTGATTCAGCCGTCAAACAAAGCCGTTACTTTTTTCAAGCCCCCCTTAGTTTAGCCTTTGAATACCAACAAGTGCTGGAACAAAAAATTGCCGATTTTTCCTACCAGAAGCCACTCAAAAACCTATTAATGCTGGGCGTGGGCGGTGGCTCGCTGGCAAGCAAACTCTTTATCTCCGAACCCAAACTGCAAATGACCCTGGTGGATTTGCGCCAAAGTGTGATCGATATTGCACATGATTTTTTTCATCTACCGTTTCATAAAAATATTCAAACTCTAGCGCAGGATGCGGCCGAGTTTATACAACATAACGATCAAGCTTACGATGTGATCGTAGTTGATGTGTTTAATGAAAACGGCATGCCAGATGCTTTTTGCCAAGCCGCGTTTTTAAACCAACTCGTCGAACAAGTGAAAGCACCAGGCCTGGTGCTTTTCAACCTGTGGCAAAGCACCCCCGAACCCACCTTAAAAGTCATTCAGTTTTTTGAATCACAAGGGCCGATTGAACTCTTCCCGATTCATTCCAGCAAAAACTTGATCCTACAATATCAAGCACGCTAACCACCAGGCCTGGTGCAAACCCTGCTAAAATAGCTCCACATTTTTATTCGAGACTGATTCGTTATCATGGCTTTATTATTCTTACGCGACATTTCTTTAAGCTTTGGCGCCGCGCCCCTGCTCAGCAAAATCCATTTTCAAGTCGAGCCAAACGAGCGCGTTTGTATTGTCGGGCGCAATGGCGAAGGCAAATCCACCCTGCTTAAGATTATCGAAGGCATTCAGCCGGCCGATGAGGGCACGCGCATCGTGCAAGACGGCGTGCATATTGCGAAACTGCAGCAGGAAGTGCCGCACGATGTGCAAGGCACGGTATTTGATGTGGTCGCGCAAGGTTTAGGCGATATTGGTGAAGTGTTAAAAGCCTATCATCACGCAGCCCAAGCCCTCGGCCAAGAGGTAACGGACGAAGCGATGGAGCGTTTGCAAAAACTGCAACAAACCATCGAATCGCAAAACGGTTGGGAAATGAATCAACGTGTCGATACGATTTTATCCAAACTCGGTTTGCCAACCGATGACGAGTTTTCTTCATTATCCGGTGGTATGAAACGACGTGTGTTATTAGCTCAAGCTTTGGTACAAGAGCCGGATGTTTTGTTATTGGACGAGCCCACTAACCATTTAGATATTCCGTCAATTCAATGGCTAGAAGGCTTTTTGAAAAGCCTGCGCTGTGCTTTAATTTTTATTACGCATGACCGCGCTTTTTTACAAGCATTGGCCACGCGCATTGTTGAGGTAGATCGTGGCCACTTGTCGAGCTGGGAATGCGATTACGCCACCTTTTTAGAACGCAAACAAGCGCATTTAGAAGCCGAGGCTAAGGCCAATGCTGAGTTTGATAAAAAACTCGCGCAAGAAGAAGTCTGGATTCGCCAAGGCATTAAAGCCCGCCGCACTCGCAACGAAGGCCGCGTTCGTGCGTTAGAAAAACTGCGTTTAGAACACCAAGCGCGTCGTAGCCAACAAGGCACGGCTAATTTACAAGTGAACCTGGGCGAAAACTCCGGCAAAAAAGTCATCGAAATAAAAGACCTAAGCTTCGCTTGGCCGGATAAAACCATAGTGAAAGACTTCTCCTGCGTGATTATGCGCGGCGACAAAGTCGGTTTAATCGGCCCGAACGGTTGCGGTAAGTCGACCCTATTAAAACTATTGCTAGGCAAACAACAGCCTAATCAAGGCTCTGTGGAATTGGGCACCAATTTGCAAATCGCTTACTTTGACCAGCACCGCGCCAAACTGGATGAAAACCTGTCAGTGGCCGAAAACGTGATGGATTCAAGTGACCATGTCGAAATCAACGGCGTGCGTAAACACATTATTGGTTATCTAAGCGACTTTCTGTTTGCACCAGATCGTGCGCGCCAGCCGGTTAAGTCTTTATCCGGTGGCGAACGTAATCGATTGTTGTTGGCGCAAGTCTTTGCCAAACCATCCAATCTATTAATTTTGGATGAGCCCACCAACGATTTGGATGTCGAAACGCTTGAGCTGTTGGAAGACTTATTAATGAACTACGCTGGCACGGTATTAATTGTCAGCCATGACCGTGCCTTTTTAAATAACGTGGTCACCAGCTCAATTGTATTTGATGCACCAGGCCTGGTGAACGAATACGTCGGTGGCTACGATGATTGGATTCGCCAGCGCCCAAACCTAGATCAAACTAAACCCAAGCCTGCTGGCCAAACCAGTATGCCTGCGGAAACAAAAGCGTCTCAGCCCGCAGCCGAAACCAGCAAACCGGCCAAAAAACTCAGCTATAAAGACCAGCGCGAATACGATGCCCTGCCCGCTAAAATTGAGGCGCTTGAATCGGAGTTGGAAGCTTTAGGCGCGCAGATGACGGATGCCGATTTTTATCAGCAAGAAGACGCCAAGGTTCAAGCCGTGTTGGCCGAACTAAATAAAAAAGAAGCCGAACTGGAACAGGCGTTTGCCGACTGGGAACGCTTAGAAAGCCTATTAAACTGATATTTGTATGAAGATTGAACTGGATTTAAATACCAACACAGCAGACAGCGAAAACTTAAGCCAGCAACTGGCTGACGCGTTACGGGTCCGCTTAAGTGAGATGGAAGCTGAACTGATTACTGATTTGTCGCATATCAGCCACTTCGCCAATTACACTGGCGACATGCAAATCGACTCGATTGAACATCTAGGCGAACAACGTTATTTAATGCACTACAGCTTTGGCTGGCAAATCAACAATGCCTGCGCCGACCAACTCGACGAAGGCCGAATCAGCGAAAAAGTACGTTTTGAACTGCAACCACCAGGCCTGGTGAGTTTTAGGATTTTGCGTTTTGATTAAAAAACTCATCAATCGGCCGCGGCTTACCAAACAAATAACCCTGGAAAACTCGGCACCCCATTTCGCTTAACATTTGGTGTTGCTCTGGGGTTTCAACTCCTTCTGCTATCACATCAAATTCCATGCTATCAGCCAAAGCAATAACCGCTCGTGCAATGGCGGCATCGTTGCTATCGTCAATAATATCGCGCACAAAAGCTTGATCAATTTTGAGCTGATCTATCGGTAAACGTTTGAGATAAGACAGCGATGAATAACCTGTACCAAAATCATCCAATGAGAAGCTTACCCCAAGCTTTTTGAGTGCCTGCATTTTATCAATCACATCTTCCATGTCTTTAACCAACACACTTTCAGTTAATTCCAGCTTTAGACGACGCGGATTGGCTCCGGTTTGGCGACAAATTTGCTCTACCTCTTCAACCAAATCACTTTGATGAAATTGACGCGCACTCACATTGACGGCAATCATCAACGACTCGGTAGAAGGCTGGTTTGACCAAGCTACCAATTGTTCACAAGCGGCTTGTAAAACCCACCGACCAATCGGCAAAATCAAACCGTTTTCTTCAGCCAGTGGAATAAACACATTCGGCGCAACTAAACCATGTTCTGGGTCAAGCCAGCGCAGTAAGGCTTCGGCACCGATCACTCTGCCATCAATATCAACTTGAGGTTGATAAAACAAAACAAACTGATGCTCTATAATCGCCTGGCGCATACTGGCTTCCATCAAGGCTTTAGCGTGTACCACCTCTTGCATGGTTTTATCGTAAAAACGAATTGTGTTTCGGCCTTTCGCTTTGGCTTGATACATCGCCAAATCGGCATGTTTGAGCAGTTCTTCTAAGGTTTCGCGGTGGCCGGAAAATAACTTAACTCCAATACTAGGCGTGTTGTGATAAGCCATTGAGCTTAATTGATAAGGCTGATTTAAAACGCGTAAAACTTTTTGGGCTACCTGCTCTGCTTGGGTAGCGGCATGATTCCAGTCTCGGTCTATGTCTGGCAACATCAAGACAAATTCATCCCCACCAATGCGTGCCACCGTGTCGCCATCTCGTACATTTTCTTTCAACCTCACAGACACCTGGCGTAACAATTCATCGCCGGTATCGTGCCCCAAGGTATCGTTTAAGGTTTTGAAATCATCCAGATCAATAAACATTAATGCACATACCCGTTTACTGCGATCGGTCACGGCCATTTCTTGCTGTAAGCGGTCTTGTAATAAACGCCGATTTGGTAATTGCGTCAGCGGATCATAAAATGCCAAGTTCTCAATCGCTTCTTCAGCCTGTTTTCGTTCAGTCACCTCATAAAATCCACCCACCATGCGTAAAGGATTGCCGTCCGCATCACGTTCAACCACATCACCTCGGTCTTGCACCCAAACTTCTTGCCCTGTGGTCATTTGTATAAAACGATATTCCAAACGGTAATGGCCTTTGAATTTAAAGCACTCGTTAACCGCATAACTTACTTTTTCTCGATCATCTGGGTGAACGGCCTTAAAGAAAACATCGTCAGAGTGTTCTAACAAGCCATCCGTTAGCCCTATTAGGTCGGCCCAACTTTGATTATGAATAACCTTGCCGGCTTTAATATCCCAATCCCAAATACCTTCATGGTTGACGGCCATAATTTGATTTAAACGGTTTTCACTTTTCTCCAGAGCCTGGTGTGATTCGACTATTTCTGTTTCGCGCTTTACCAAAGTATCGAGCATCATATTAAAGCGCTTGGCTAATTGTGCGGCTTCATCAATGCCATCAAGTTTGACGCGTAAAGCACGTTTACCGGACTTGACTTGATCGGCTACGGTTTGAATCGCATATAAGCGCCGAGTTAAATAACGCGCCGCCATCGTCGCCAACAAGGCCGACAGAATGACGGCGAACAATAAAAACACAAGAGCCGAATATTTAATTTTTTCAAACCGTTTAAGCTCAGCCGCTTGAGTTAACCCTATACGTACCCAACCAATATGTTGGTCTGCCAACATGATTGGACTCACTAGATCAATAAAGTCACGATTTTTCTGAATTACGGTTAATATCGGCTTTGTAGGCATGTCCAATAAGTACTGTCCGCGATAAGATAACGCGTTGTGTGCCAATATTTGACTATTCAGATCCAATACAATGGCATGAGTTAAGTCAGGATATTTATCTACTCTATCAATAATATTTTGCAACCCGGAGAAGTCGCGTGATGCCACCCAAACCGCGGTCGAACTCGCCAGGTTTTGTGCCAAGCCCATGGCATGTTCGGCTTTCAGTTCTTGCATTAAGTTTCGATGTTCGCGTGTGACCTCCCAAATAAATAACGCAAGTAATACCGTCACCACGAGTACCATCCCCACCACAAGTTGACGGCGAACACTTCCTAACAACCAATGCTTTAGTTTTACAAAGGTTTGCTTCATGGCTGTCTCACAAGTCGTACATCTTGTTCAAAACGTTGAATATAGTCTCGCACCAAGTCGTAACGTGCATTATTTGATGCATAAAATTGTTCGGTTTCCATAAATGCCAAAATACGCTGACCTTGCGTGCTTTGATGCAAACTTAATAGCTGTTGTTTTACTTGCTCAATCAAATCTAATGGCACATCATCTCTTACCATCACCGAGTTGTTTAACAAGGGTTCAGTTTGCCAAATAACTTCGAGTTGAGCCGCCTCTTGTGGGTGTTCTTTTACAAAAGCACGCCAAGGCGGTGGCCAGGTTGCACTCGCAGCGGCAGAACCAAGATAAACATTCATAATCGCAGACTCTTGCGAACCGACATAATTATTCTGAATATCGTGATTTATGTTCAGACCAGCTTGATGTAAGAAATATTGCGGCATAATTGCGGCCGCTAGCGCGGTGGGCGATGGGTAGGCGACGGTTTTGCCAATTAAATCTTGTGGCTGACGAATGCCGCTATCCTTACGGACGATAAAAATACCTTTAAAGTCTTCGGCTTTACCCGCCATCGCAACGACCTGATAACCTTTTTTCATAGCCACCAGGGTTTGCCAAGGGTTGGGTAATATAAATGCTGGTTCACGCTGTTCAATCTTAGCTTCATAAATCTGATAATCACGCGAAGCTTCCAACTCGATTCGAGCCCCTTCTAATCCTTGGTTAATGTGATTAATCAAAGGTTGGTAAGTTTCCATCAGTTTTTGAGGATTGTGTAATGGATGAACTGCAAAACGGTAGACAGTAATAGAGGTAGTTGGAGGGGTTTGACTGTAAGGTAGGTTGATATTGGGTGTATTGGATTGCTCACAACCAGCCAGAAGCAACAGGCTCAATAGTGCCAATTTTAAAAAAATTTCATAGGCATCCTCACTAATTGCATCTTAGCCGATAATCATTATCACGACGCTAAGAAGCGTCATTGTCATGACTTCTCTGTAGCAGTATAAATAATATCCCACAATAATACTGCAGAAATTAATTAGTCAGATACCTAAAAAAATGGCGATTCTAGTTTTGCTTTGCTTGCCAGCTTTGGCCGGGGCTTAATATAAGCTCTTGCCCTTCGAATTTAAGCTTTACCTGGCGGTAATCCATATCTAAGACTTTAATGCCGTCTTTTTCACTCTGGCGAGTTAAAAATTGGCCGTTGATGCTTACCCTCATTTGACCATCCGTTCCCATCACAACCGCCCCGACCTCAATAGATTTAAGTTCAGAGGCATACACATTCGCCCAACTTAAGCCAAACATGATTAACGCAATGCCAACTCGCTTCATATTCCACCCACCTTGCTAGAACTAAAATGATCTAATTTACCGAGCTGAACGCTCATCTCGATCGGATTTTTTATCATCCGAATCCAATACTTCACCTTCAATCACATCACTTTCTCGTGTTGACTCGTAATAGCGAACGCGCGTTGGCTCTGAATCTTTTACGGTCCATTCGGTTTGCACATAACTAAAACCATGCGGATTGGCCGCGCGCTTGGCCAACCAGCGTTTGGCTAACGCGACCCGTACCGGCGGCAACAATAATAAGAACCCCAAAAAGTCGGTCACCAGGCCTGGTAATAACAACATAGCGCCACCAATGAAAATCATCATACCTTCGATTACCTGCTGCTGCGGGGTTTCACCTTTCGCTACCGCCATCTGGGCTTGTTGCACCACTTGCAAACCCTGATATTTCATTAATAAACCGCCGACTAAAGCGGTCAGAATTGTTAACAATATCGTTGGCAACGCGCCAATTTCTGAGCCGACCTCAATCAAGACATACAGCTCTAACAAAGGCACAACAATAAAAACAATAAAAAATACTTTAAACATAATTTCCGCTCTAACCAAAAATGAACTCTTTTTATGACATCATCTGCCTCGTTTTTCAAGTGATCGGCGCATATTTACTTGGTTATTACGCGTTCAGGTTTTGCACAAACCCTTCACACTTTAAAAGCTTGCCCCTGTCTATAATGGAGTCTGCTAGAATTAGCAACCAATATTGGCACCATCATCTCAGGATGAGGCAACCTTCCCAAACCAACGGGTTAGCGATTCAATACGATTGGAATTTACTATGAAACAAACATGGCGTTTACTTATTCAAACCTGGCTTATCGCCAGTTTATTGGCGTTTTCAAGCCAAGGCTTTGCAAATGAAGATGACTTATTGGAAGCGGATCAAGCCTTCCAATTGCAACCTATTAAAGCCTCCGATTCTAAATTAACGGTGGGCTGGAAAATTGCTAAAGGCTATTATTTATACCAAGAACGCATTAGTGTTGAGTCGGCTGAGATTGAATTATCCAAGCCCCAGTTTCCCACCCCTGTTCGCAAAAATGACCCTTTGTTTGGTGAAGTAGACGTTTACAAAACTGATTTTAATATCCAAGTACCTTACCAAGCGCAAACCTCAAACGCGCAAATCACTGTTAAATATCAGGGTTGCTCGGAAGAATATGGCGTATGTTATCCGCCTCAAACCAAGAAGTTATCGGTGGAGTTGCCCACTCAAACTTCAGGTTCAAGCTCCGACCTAAGCTCGGTAAACTCTTTAGCCGAACTTAATAAACTGCTGGCATCGGGTTCTAACTCATCTGGCGATTTGCTGGATGTCGATGACG
>NZ_DATCSL010000015.1:0-59389 GCF_036568485.1 Thiomicrospira sp. | reverse complement strand
ACAAGATACCAATACTGTTTTAATATCCAAGTAGTTTAAAGTATTGGCAACACGGTGGAACAAGGCTCTATTTTCAGTTGTAATCTGCGCCCCTTTTGCAGCTTGACCGGCTGCTGTTTGCGGGTAACCACAGCACAAATAGCCTGGCGGTAGAATAGTTTGCACACCTGTTTCATACAGCATGGTTAAGGTCGCCATACTGATATCGCTGAATAAACGTTCCGAGCCACAGCCCGGGAAGTAAAACACCGCTTCGGTTTCCTCGGAGGTTTTAACCGGATCACGTAAAATCGGCACAACTGTACGATCCTCAAGCGACAGTAACGCTCGCATCGTTGGCTGATTGGGTCCGATGTCTAACGGCTTACGCACGAAATGAATCACTTGCTGTGCCACGGGAGTTTGCCCAGTCGAGCTGGCCGGTAACTGGTCTTTACGACCCAGTAACCCGGTCCATTTAGCCAAGCGGTGACCTAACCTTTGACCCAATGCCCCCCAACCCAATAAGGTGGTGCGTAAAAACTTCACCAGGCCTGGTTGTCCGGTATTTAAATAGAATAGTGCCGCTTTGGTACCAATACTCGACTGTTTTTGCCCCATATCGGTCAAGATTTTTCGCATGCGAATCGAGACGTCACCAAAGTCAATGTCCACCGGACAAGGCGCCTCACATTTATGACAAGTTGTACAGTGATCGGCCACGTCGTTCATCGCATCAAAGTGATGCAATGAAATACCGCGACGGGTTTGTTCTTCGTACAAGAAGGCCTCGATGACTTGACCTGTCGCCAAAATCTTATTACGTGGTGAATAAAGTAAATTGGCGCGCGGAATATGCGTTTGACACACTGGCTTACACTTGCCGCAACGCAAACAATCTTTAATGTCATTGTTAAGCTGATCAAGTTCGCTGGCCTCTAAAATCAAGGCTTCTTGCTTCACAAGTGACAAAGAAGGCGTATAGGCATTGTGTAAACCAGAACCTGGCATTAGCTTGCCTTTATTAAAGTGACCATTCGGGTCCACTTTATTTTTGTAGTCGACAAAAGCCTGAATTTTGTCCGAGGATAAAAACTCAATTTTAGTTAAACCAATGCCATGCTCACCTGAAATCACGCCGCCTAAATCAGTGGCGAGCTTCATCACACGCTCTACCACACGATCGGCTAATTGAATCATCTGATAATTGTTAGAGTGCACAGGGATATTGGTGTGGATATTTCCATCGCCGGCATGCATATGTAATGCCACAAACAAACGTGCGTTACGCAATTCAAAATGTAATTCTTTTAATCGTATCATGACCGCTTCAAAGTCATGCCCCATGAAAGTTTGCTGTAAAAACTCTAGCACTTCTTGACGATATGAAATCACCATATCACGACGCAAAATCAGTTTAACCAAAGTGTCGTTGTCACGCATTTGAGTGCGGGCACTTTCATCTAAAAAGTCGACTAAATTTGCGGCTGGCTCATCTAAAGACTTCAGCAGCGTAGTCCAGCGATGTTTTACTTTTTCTAGGTGATGAAGTGTAGCCTGCACTTTGGAGCTGAAATATTCAGCCGGCCCGCCTTGACTGTCTTCGAAATCATCTTCCAAGGTATACTCAGGAATATCACCCGAAAAATAGGCGCTTAAGCTATCTAAAATATCGATTTTGTTCTGGATCGACATTTCAATGTTAATGCGCTCAATGCCTTCGTTGTATTCGTTCAAACGTGGCAATGGAATCACCACGTCTTCATTCACTTTAAACGCATTAGTATGGGCTGAAATGGCGGCGGTGCGTGAACGATCCGCCCAGAAACGTTTGCGTGCATCCGCACTGACTGCGACAAATCCTTCGGCGTTACGTTTATTCGCCAACTCAACAATTTCTTGGCAGGTTTTAGCGACTTCAAACCCATTGTCACCGGCAATATCACCAATCAAGATCATTTTAGGTAATTCACGACGCTTGGCTTTGGTATTGTATTTAACCGCTCTGACATAGCGCTCATCTAAATGCTCTAGACCTGCCAACAAAATGCCTTGGGCTTTTTTGCTTTCAATAAAGTCGGTGATTTCGACAATCGCGGGCACGGCTAAACTCAAATCAGTACCAAAAAACTCTAAACACACGGTACGAATATGTTCCGGCATACGGTGCAGAATGAAACGAGCCGAGGTAATCAGACCATCACAACCTTCTTTTTGCACACCTGGCAAGCCACTTAAGAACTTATCGGTTACATCCTTACCTAAACCGGCTTGGCGGAAAGCGGTTCCCGGTATATTTAAGGTTTCAACCTCACCCACTGGCGTAACACCATCGCTTTGGTAGCGGTGAATCTCAAACGTCACCATCGCCTGATCTTGAAGCTTGCCTAGGTTATGGTTAACTCGCACCACTTCCAACCAGGTCGCATCTGGCATCACCATTTTCCAGGAAGCCAAATTGTCTAAAGTCGTTCCCCACAAGACGGCTTTTTTGCCACCGGCATTCATCGAAATGTTGCCGCCGATCGTCGAGGCATCATGAGATGTCGGGTCAACCGCAAACACTAAATCATTGCGTTCAGCCAATTCTGTTACACGTTTGGTCACCACCCCTGCTCCAGTGCGAACGGTTGGCACTTTAACACCGACGCCCGGCAACTCAATCGGTTCAACCATACTGAGAAATTCAAGCTTCTCGGTATTAATCACCGCCGTATTGGCATGCAATGGAATCGCCCCACCTGTGTAGCCAGTACCACCGCCACGTGGAATAATCACCAAACCAAGTTCGATACAAGCTGCGACAATATCGGCGACTTCTTGTTCGGTATCTGGGCTAATCACCACCAACGGCAATTCAACACGCCAATCGGTTGCATCCGTTGCGTGTGATACTCGAGCCAAACCACCAAAATCGGCATTGTCGGCGCGTGTGATTTTCTTTAGGCGTTTGCTGACTTTTTGGCGCAATGCCACTTGCTGTGGGAACCAAGCTTCAAATTCTGCTACAGCCTTACGCACCGAGTCTAAAAGTGACTCCGCCAATGTATTGTCATTCAAACGTGCTTCTACTTGTGCGAGGCGATGATGCAAAGCATCAATTAATGCTTTACGACGCTTCGCATTTTCCAATAAATCGTCTTGAATATAAGGGTTGCGCGACACGACCCACATGTCACCCAGCACTTCAAACAACATTTGTGCAGATCGCCCTGTATTACGTGTTTCACGCAATTGTTCAATCGATTGCCAACCCGCTTCGCCTAAAAAACGTAAGACGATTTCTCGATCTGAAAAAGAGGTGTAATTGTAAGGAATCTCGCGAATGCGTTTTGTCGCTGTCATGTTTGCGCTGCCACCTTAGGATATAAGTTGATACAAGAATGTCACTTTTGACCGGATCACCAGGCCTGGTGATCCAACTAAGCAAAAAGCTTAATTGGATCGCTGCCTTGGCTTGTTTCGAGTTTTTTTCGACTCGGCGAAGGTTTTAATCCGGCGTTTTCGGTCTTTTTGTTTGGCTGTTAATTGATCTTTGTTCTCATCAAACGGGTTTTCGCCCACTCTGAATTCTACGATAACCGGTGTGCCTTCCCATTTAAAGGCTTTACGAAATACGTTTTCTAAATAGCGTTTATAAGGATTCGGCACCTTATCAAGTTTATTACCGTGAATAATCACGCGTGGTGGATTTAGGCCACCTAAATGAGCATAACGCATTTTTAAGCGACGTCCGCCAACTAATGGCGGCTGATGATCTAACACCGCCTGTTCAAGCACGCGGTTTAAATCCGAGGTCGGCACTTTATGCGTCGCCGCTCGATACACCTGTTTGATGGTTTTAAATAAATCGCCCACACCGGTTCCATGTAAAGCCGAAATTAAATGCGTTTTGGCATATTCAACAAACTGCAATCGATAGTCCAACTCGTGGCGGATTTTTTTGCGTTGATCCTGATCTAAGTTATCCCACTTATTCACCGCCAAAACCAAACCTCGGCCGGACTCAATCGCCAAGCCTAATAAGGTCAGGTCTTGATCGGTAATGCCTTCAGAGCCGTCCATCAGCATCACCACCACATGTGCGTCCTGCATGGCTTCGATCGCTTTTAAAATACTGAACTTTTCTATTTTTTCGGAGACATTTTTGCGCCGACGCACACCGGCGGTATCGATCAAGGTATAAGCTTGACCATCACGCTCAAACGGCACATAAATACTATCACGTGTGGTACCCGGCATATCAAACGCCACCACCCGGTCTTCCCCCAACATACGGTTGATAAGGGTCGATTTACCTACATTTGGACGTCCGATTACAGCAACTCGAATTCCAGGGTGTTCGTCTAAGCCGACATCATCTGTTTTAACTTCGATCGGTAAACGTTCAATTAAATCATCCACGGCTTGAGCAACGTTATCACCATGGGCAGATGAAATACCTATCGGCTCACCAAGCCCCATGCCATAAAACTCAGCGGTTAAGACATCTAGGTTACAACCCTCTGTCTTATTGACCAATAATTGAACCGGCTTTCCAAATCCGCGGATAAAATCCGCGATGGCTTCATCCGCAGGGGTTAAGCCAGCTCGGCCATCGGTAATAAAGAAAATCGCATGCGCTTCTTCTAGTGCCTGCTGAACTTGTGAAGCCATTAATGGGTCAACCCCGCCGCCTTCACCGCTCAAGCCCCCAGTATCAACCACAATATAATCATACTCACCCACTCGACCTGTACCGTATTGGCGGTCGCGGGTTAAACCCGGGTAATCAGCCACAATCGCGTCACGTGTTTTGGTTAGGCGATTAAACAAGGTCGACTTACCGACATTCGGACGACCTACCAGAGCCACAATCGGTTTACTCATTGTCTACACTCGAATTAACACCACCAGGCCTGGTGGTCGGTGCGTTTTGATTATGATAAGCAGTTACGCCCCCATCACTATCTAACACGTAATAATGTTGTTTATCTTGGTGAATCCGCAGAATTTTTTCACCATCTTTTAAATGATTCGCGTGTTTAAAACGCGCACTGATATGACCATCTTTCGGGTCAACCCAATGTAGATAACCTAGACCATCACTGAGCAATATTGATGTACCGGATGTCGCATCGGTTGAATCAATGATTACATCACCTAATAATCGATATTGTAAGGCTGTCTGATTCCAAAACTCGGTGCCTGTCACAGGGTCTAACGCGCGCAACACATCCTCATCATCGACAAGATAAATCACATTATCCAGCACTACAAAATCACGATAACCCGAAATATCTTTTGCCCAAGAAAGATTGCCATTTCTGGGATTGACCGCCGCCATACGTCCGTTATAGCTTAAAACAAACAAACGTTGATTGTCTAAAACCAGGCTCGATTGAATATCAACCATTCTTTCCAAGTCAGTCCGCCCCGACGGAGTAGCAATGCGTGCATCCCAAAGGGTCTCACCCGTGCTAAAAGACAGCGCTTCAACAAAACCCGATTCACGACCAACATAAACCTTGTCATCATTGACTAAAACGGGGGCGGCACCACGAATAAATAAATTGGGCATTTGATGATCCGCAACCCAGATGACCGCACCGGATTGAAGATTAAGCGCCACGACACGACCATCGTTCGTACGCACAAAAACTCGTCCACGCTCAACGACAGGCGTGCTAATCACTTCACTGTTAAGCTGGGTCTGCCAAATGACTTGACCAGTTTCAGGTGATAAAGCCAGCAAATCGCCTTTTGACGAACCAATCAACAACTTATCTTGAATAAAAACCGGCCCAGCCAATATTTCGGCTTCATATTTGGTTTGCCAAATAACTTGATCGGTATAACGTGATTGGCTTTGTTTCCAAAGTGCGCTGACAAGCCCTGAACTAGATGCAACGTATAAACGTTCGCTATCATCCGCAATAGTTAAACTGCGACCATCAGCTTGCGCCAACTTATCGACCGAGACTTGCCATTCAAAGCTTAAATCGCGCTCGACAACACCTGGAGCCAAAGGCGTTGGTGTTCGCACCGTTTTTGATGGCGTGCTACACGCTTGCAGCAAAATAGCGCTTAAACATAGTGTCGCGACTAAAAAAGAATTTTTCATTATTGCGCCAAATCATCCATTTGTAAGCGTGCAATATTTTTCAAATCCGCTTGAGCTTGTTGATTGTCAACCACACGTTTAAATGCAGATTGCGCCTTGCTAAAATCCTGCTGCGCTTGGGCTAACAAGGCGCTCACATAATCGACATTTGCCTGTTGCGCACCATTAAGTTTGTTAGCGCTTAAGTCATCAAGTCGTTTTTGAGCTTCATCTAATTGAGCTAACTCAATCTGAAGGCGCACGATTCTTAACTGAGCCGTCACTTGCATGTCGGCGGGTTGTTTTGCATCCACTACCCACTGCAAGGCCTCTAAGGCCGCTTCCGATTCAGCTTTTTCCCAATGAAACTGGGCCAACATCATAGCCGCCGCACCCGCATAAGGGCTATCGGGTTGCTCTTGCATTAAACGGCGCGCTTCTCGTGATACCTCACCAAATGTACCGCTTTGATGGCTGAGTTCTAATACTCCAAATGTGGCTGAGGCATTCGCTGATTGCGTGTAACTATAAGACTGCCAATAGCGCCAACCGGCAAAAGCAATCGCCACAATCAGTACGCCGCTTAAAATTAACGTGCCATATTTAGCCCACCAAGCCTTAATAGCTTCGATTTGTTCCTGCTCGGTATCATAACGACTCATAACTTACCTTTTCTGCATAGCTTGTGAAAAAAACGCCACCAACTCATTCCAAGCCAGTGATTGTTGTTCAGATTGTTCTCTTAGGGGTTTAATGGTGGCCACTTGTTGACTCACTTCATTATCACCCAAAATAACCGCATAGGTGGCGCCGGATTTATCGGCTTTTTTAAGCTGACTTTTGAAACTGCCGCCACCGCAATGCATTTGAATACTCATTGTTGGCAAGGCATCGCGTAACATTTCGGCCAATACCAGGCCTGGTCGTGCTGCTTGCTCGCCAGCTAATACCACATAAATATCCGCCGCAACCTCTGAAGCTGGATTTTGTTGGTCTATAATCAACGCCATTAAGCGCTCAATTCCTAATGCAAACCCCACCGCTGGTGTTGGCTTTCCACCAATTTGTTCAACTAAGCCATCATAACGTCCACCAGCACACACTGTGCCCTGCGCACCTAGATCCTTTGTCACCCATTCAAAAACACTGCGATTATAGTAGTCGAGGCCACGAACCAAATTTGGGTTAATGACATAGTCTAATCCTAGATCATCCAGTTGCGCACAAAGCTGTTCAAAATGTTGTTTTGACTCAACATCCAGCGCATCCATCAGCTTGGGAGCCTGTGCCACCACATCTCGCATTGCTGGGTTTTTACTATCCAACACACGCAATGGGTTCGTCTCCAAACGGCGTAAACTATCTTCATCTAGTTCCGTCTTACGACTTTGCAAATAAGCCACTAACTCATCACGATAAGCGGCGCGAGCTTGCTGGCTACCGAGCGAATTAATCTGCAACTCTAAACCATTTAAGCCCAATTGCTCCCACAAACGAGCGCTGAGAGCAATTAATTCAACATCAATATCCGGCCCTTCTAAGCCAAACACTTCCACACCCAATTGATGAAACTGGCGGTAACGACCTTTTTGCGGACGCTCATGTCTAAACATCGGACCTGAATAATAGAGCTTTTGAATCTGATTATGCGTTAAACCGTTTTCAATCATCGCTCTGACACAACCGGCCGTGCCTTCTGGGCGCAATGACAAACTGTCACCGTTTCGGTCCGCAAAGGTATACATTTCTTTTTCAACAATGTCAGTCACTTCGCCAATAGAGCGGGCAAATAACTCGGTTTTTTCAACCAAGGGCAAACGTATCGGTTGATATCCATATTGATGCAAGGTCTGCTCTGCGGCTTGCAAAACTTGCTGAAACGCCATGGCTTGCTGACCATAAATATCATTCATGCCGCGAATGGCCGCAATCTGTTTTGTCATAAAGTTTTATTCCTAAGGTTGGGACGATGTTGGCTCTGGGGATACAAGTCGATCGGTTTCCATGTTTTGGTTTTCGACTTCTTGATACTCAAGTAATAAAGGTTCCGAACTCATACTCGGCAAACCGACCGTATCCGCCATATCCGATTCCAGTAGACCAGTCACAATAAAATAGCCGACCACTAACACGATCACCCAGACGACGAACCAATAAACGCGCCGACTATTTTCTGGCGCCTGTACATTTAAACCCTTCTGCTCAACCGGCTTGAGTTTTGAACTCAGGTTTTGCGCATCATCTTGGCTCAACATAAACGGAGACAAATCCAAATCCAATAAGGCCGCATAATTTCTTAAATGACCACGCTCAAAAGGGTCTAAATCCTCTATAGAGGACTTCTGTTCCAGCTCCTCTAAACGATCCGTCGGCAACTTTAAACTGTCGGACACTTGTTTAAGACTGAGCTTCTTTTCCAAACGTTTATTGCGCAACACTTGCGCAAAAGATGATCCCGCTGGTGCTTCTTGATGCTGCATGGACTTACCCTCTTAAAAACAAACCACTCACACTTGATTTAACTGCGAACGCGTTGTCAAATCGGTTAGTTCTACACGATGAAGTGTGCGCTTAGTACGATCCTTTACCTTACCAGCCAACTGGCCACAAGCCGCATCAATATCATCACCGCGCGTTTTTCTGACAGTACAGTTTAACCCAGCTTGCTTTAAGCGATCCTGAAAACGGTGAACCGCATTGTTAGATGAACGTTTATAGTCCGTATTTGGAAACGGATTAAATGGAATCAGATTAATTTTAGAAGGCAGATCTCCTAACAAGTCAATCAACTCGTCTGCATGTTCGATTCGGTCATTTACGCCATCTAACATGACATATTCAATCGTAATATGTTTTTTAGAGTTGCCACCTTCCACATAACGAAACAGCGCCGGCATCAAAACTTCAAGCGGGTACTTTTTATTTACCGGAACCAGCTCATCACGCAACGCATTGTTAGGTGCATGTAATGAAATCGCCAAGCTTGCATCGACTTCTTCACGCAACTTGTCTATGGCCGGAACCACGCCTGCTGTACTGATCGTGACACGACGCTTGGATAAGCCGTAAGCATTATCATCCATCAAAATACGAGCCACCGGAAAAACATGCGTAACATTTAACAGCGGTTCGCCCATGCCCATAAAAACGACATTGCTGACTACGCGCTCTTCGCGTGGCGTCACGCCTAGTGCCTTATTGGCCACCCACATTTGCGCAATAATTTCCCAGTTTTCTAAATTACGATTAAAGCCTTGTTGCGCTGTTGAACAAAAAGAACACTCTAACGCGCAACCAACCTGCGAAGAAATACACAAAGTGCCGCGATCCGCTTCCGGGATAAACACGGTTTCTATACAGTTATGGTTGTCCATTTCTAGCAACCATTTAATGGTGCCATCACTCGAACGTTGCTCAGCCACAATTTTAGGCGTGCGGATCTGCGCAACCTGCTTTAACTTTTCTCGCAGGGCTTTACTGACATTGGTCATATCATCAAAGTCACTCACCCCAATTTGGTGGATCCATTTCATGACTTGAACCGCACGAAAAGGCTTTTCACCGAGCTGGGCAAAAAAAGCTTCAAGCGCAGCTCTATCCATACCCAACAAATCTGTTTTTTCTGTCGCCTGCGTCATGCTCATGTCCTAAAACTCACTCAAATAGGGGCCAATGTTATTGGCGTGAAAACACATCGTTTTCACTAAAAAAATAGGCGATCTCACGCGCTGCACTTTCTGGTGAATCGGAACCATGCACACAATTTACACGCATGGATTCAGCATAATCGGCTCGAATAGTCCCGGCTTCGGCTTTAGCCGGATCGGTCGCCCCCATAATTTTACGATTCAAGGCGATGGCATTTTCACCCTCAAGCACCTGAACAATACAAGGCCCAGATGTCATAAAAGTCACCAATGGCTCATAAAACTCACGCCCTTGGTGCTCAACATAAAAGCCCGCCGCTTGTTCCTGTGTCATATAAATCATTTTGGCGGCGACCACTCGTAAGCCTTGAGACTCAAACCGATGAATAATGTCACCAATCACGTTCTTTTGAACCGCATCAGGCTTAATAATCGACAGGGTTTGTTCAAGCATTTGTAATCCTTAGGCTTGCATAAAAGGAGGCTATTTTATCAAGTCTGCCTAAGCTTTGCACAATTGATCGAAGAATGATGCCCAAAAGCAAGAAACCCCAGCAAAGGGGTTTCTTGTATGTGCGCTGACCCTGTTCTTTTTAGACGGTAAAAGATTCCCCACAACCGCACTCGTCTTTAATATTAGGGTTTCTAAATTCAAAGCCTTCGTTCAATAAACTCTCTTTGACATAATCAATCTCTAGGCCTTCAATATTTTTTAAGCTCTTAGGATCAACATAAACATCAACACCAAAACTTTCAAACATAAGGTCGTCCTGCGCAGGCTCATCGACATAATCAACTACATAAGCAAACCCTGCACACCCACTCACTTTTGTTCCCACGCGCAAACCTATACCATGACCTCGTTTGTCAAGCATGGTTTTGACTCTTTGAGCTGCGGCTTGTGTAAGACTAACGCCCATTATTTTCTCCTAACATTCACCGGGTTTTTTATATTTACAATGACACTTCAATTTTACGAATCGAGGATGTCTTATTGAGCAAAGTATGCAGTGTTACGCCACTTAAAAACCCATCAATCATACAACTTAAATCATCCCATAACTCGTGAGATAAACACTTACTACCATTTTGGCAGTTAGCGCGCCCTTCGCATTTACGTGCATCCAATTTCTCATCAACTGCATGAATAATATCGCTGATACTGATTTCACTGGCTTCACGACTTAATCGATAACCGCCGCCGGGACCACGCGCACTTTTGACTAAACCGGATTTTTTTAACTTAGCAAACAATTGTTCAAGATACGACAGTGAAATTTCTTGTCGCTGTGAAATTAAGGCCAGTGTAATGGGTCCGGAATCTTGATTCAGGGCTATATCAATCATGGCCGTTACCGCATAGCGCCCTTTTGAAGTTAGTTTCATCTATACCAATCCGCGTTCTAAAATAATTTAACAACAATTGTATAATAACCGACTAGAACACTCAACTTTTAAGCTTCTGACTCATTTTTAGAAGCGCGATGTAAATGTGCCGCCTGTTCTGGGTCATCTGGATCGAGTACCGCATCATCCAAGTTTGGCAACGCCATATCAACACGCGCCCCACCTAGCCTCTCTACTTCATGACTAAGCTGAGCTAGGCGCTCATCCTGGGCTTGGACATGATCCAGTAAACTATAAATCGCTTTTTCAACTGGGTCATCCGCCCCCTGAGTTATACCATAAGCGTCGAAACCGATTTTTTGAGCCATTTGCTCTCGTTTTTTGCGTTGTTGATCATCGGTTTTATGCACAATTCGACCCGGAATTCCCACCACAGTCTTATCTTCGGGCACATCCTTAACCACTACGGCATTGGAGCCTATACGGGCATCATCACCCACATAAATTGGCCCTAAAATTTTAGCACCCGCTCCAACCACAACCCGCTCACCTAAAGTGGGATGGCGCTTACCTTCTTTCCAACTTGTTCCTCCCAAGGTTACACCATGGTAGAGCGTGCAATCATTACCTATTTCAGCCGTTTCGCCTATCACGACTCCCATGCCGTGATCGATAAAAACACGTTCACCAATTTTAGCGGCGGGATGAATTTCGATACCAGTAAACCAGCGTGCCGTCGTCGCCACAAAACGAGCCAACCACTTTAAGCCTTTGCCCCATAAAAAATGCGCCAAACGGTACCAAATAATAGCGTGCACACCAGGATAGGTTGTCAACACATCCCATAAGTTTCGTGCGGCGGGATCGCGCTCAAATACACACTTAATGTCTTGTTTCACACGGTTAAACATGTTTATCAGCCTCCTCACGCAATTGCGCTTGACGTTGTGCGGCGGTTAAAATTCCACGCAAGATATCCACTTCTTTTACATCCAACTGCGAACGGTTAAATAAACGGCGCATACGCCGCATGAAACGCGCATTTTTATCTGGATCCAAAAATTCAATATCTTGCAGAGCTTGGTGCAAGTGCCCATAAAACCCTTCCATTTGCTCACTCGATGCCAGATCATGTCGATAACCTTGCGACGTCTCCATTACAGGCTGACAAGCCATACGGCATTCATAAGCAAACACCTGCACGGCTGCCGCCAGGTTCAATGAAGTGTAATCTGGGTTAGAAGGGATATGTGCCAGATAATGACACCGGTCCATTTCTGCATTCGACAAACCCGAATCTTCACGACCAAAGACAATAGCCACTTGTTTAGCTGATCTTTCTAGTGACAATGACGCGGTTTGACGGACATCAAGCTGTGGCCACGCGACTTTTCGCAATCGAGCACTGGCCCCAATCACCAAAGCACAATCCGCTACCGCTTTATCCAAACTATCAAACACCTGCGCCTTGGCCAACAGATCGCCCGCACCAGACGCTCGAGACGAAGCAGTATGACTCGGAAAGTCGTTTGGGTTTACGAGAGCTAAGTTCGATAAACCCATATTTTTCATCGCCCGAGCTACCCCACCAATATTACCCGGATGCGAGGTTTCAACCAGAACGATCTTAATATTAGCTAAGGGCGCGTATTGATCAGGCATGTCGATTCCATCGTTTTAGTTTATAATAGCCAGTTAGTTTACACTAGGCCTGTTGCATTTTCATATCCGGGTCTTGTAAACACAGTTTTGCTCATTCTTTTACAATCTGGAACTCAACATGCACCCAATTTTGAACGTAGCCATGATCGCGGCACGCGAAGCTGGCGAAGTGATTCTTCGCAACCTGGACAATATCGACCGTCTAAATATTGAAGAAAAAACCAAAAACAACTTCGTCAGCGAGGTGGATAACTTGGCCGAACAAGCCATCATTAAAACCATTAAAAAATACTACCCAGAGCACGGAATTTTAGCCGAAGAAAGTGGTCGCCAAAACCCTAAATCGGATATGCAATGGATTATTGATCCATTAGACGGTACCACCAATTATTTACATCAGTTCCCACAATTTTCGGTATCGATTGCCGTCATGGAAAAAGGCAAACTGACTCACGGTGTCGTGTTCGATCCGGTACGAGATGAGATGTTCCACGCCACCCGTGGCAGCGGAGCGCGTTTAAACAACCGTCGTATTCGAGTTACCGAACAAAAGAACCTAAAACATGCCTTATTGGCGACAGGTTTTCCTTATTACGAATTTGATTATGTTGACAGCTATTTAGCCAGCTTTAAATCTTTCATGCTCAATACCGCAGGCATTCGTCGTGCAGGATCAGCGGCGTTAGATTTGGCGTATGTCGCGGCCGGACGCGTAGATGGTTATTGGGAGTTTAATTTAAAACCCTGGGATATCGCAGCAGGTATTTTGTTGGTCAAAGAAGCCGGTGGCATGTGTACTGACTTTGCTGGCCAAGACAATATGTTAGAGTCTGGCAACATTTTAGCTTGCACACCCAAGCTGATGAAAGACATGGCGAAAACCTTAACCGAAACCATTCCAGCCGAATTGCGTAAATAGCCAAATACCAGGCCTGGCATTAGATAAGCACCAGGCCTGGTACTAAGTCTCACTAAGCATCTAAACGCTTAGACATTAAAATGGCATCCTCTCGCTCGCCCGTAGAGCATTGATAGTAGTTTTTTCGCACACCGTCTTGTTCAAACCCCATCGTTTTATAGAGTTGACGCGCGGCCTTGTTTGAACGTCGGACCTCCAATAAAACCACCGAATATTCAGTGTTTTCAAACCGGTTAAAAATGGCTTGCAGTGCTTGCTTCGCCACCCCTTTATTTTGGTTGTTGACGGCCACACTTAAATTTAGCAAATGCAACTCATCCAAAACTGGCAGTAAGCAACAATAGCCCAGTGCCGAATTGTTTAGGTCCATTAATAAGTAATTTAAACCTTCATGTATAGCCCGTTCAAAACCTGCTCTTGTCCATGGGTGTGTGTAATTTTGACGCTCAATTTGCATCACCCAATCTAAGTCTGATTCATCCAAGAGTTTTAAATGGCTAAACATAAGCTAGATTAGACAAGATTTTTAGGCTGAATAATCGATCAAGCGTTCATAACACAAACGCTTCAAATGAGGTTGTTCAAGCATGGATTCAAAACTAGGCAAAGGCGTGACCAACAAACCTTCGGCTAAAATCTCATTCAATTCATGCTCAGGATCCATACTAAACACTTGTTCACAACCCAATTCAATCAACTGCTCAACCACCTCGAACATTGCCTGCTCGGTTTGCAAAGAATTCGTATCATAAAACAATACGGCCTGTTCGGAACCAAAATGAAACTTGAGAATAGCCTGCCACAAGCACCAGGCCTGGTGGTTATCTTGCTGCCAAATACTCGACAATCCCGAACCAATCAACACCCACTTAGGTTGGCTTGATTGGCGAGAGGTTTGCGTTTGCATGCTCGTGACTTTAGCCGGCTGATCTTTTTGTGCATCAAACTCTGAACGAACTTGCCAGTCTGTTACACCCAAGCCCATCCAAACATCCGCATGTATTTTGGATTCGGACACGACTTAAATCGTTTCTTCACGTTGAGGGTGAGCTTTGTTGTCATCAATCGAAAACTTATTCAATGCGTTGATATAAGCTTTTGCCGATGCCGTCACAATATCGGTATCCGAACCTTGACCGTTCAGAATACGCCCACCTTTCTCCAATCGCACGGTGGTTTCGCCGAGCGAATCGGTACCATTTGTAACGTTACTGACCGAATAAAGTTCAAGCGTCGTTCCAGAATGCACAATTTGCTCGATCGCTTTAAAAGTCGCGTCGACCACACCACCACCTTTTGCGTGCGCCGTATGTTCGACACCATTCACCCATAGGGTTAAAGTGGCTTGTGGTGCTTCACCCATTTCGGTCGAAACTTTTAATGCCATTAAACGGATGGATTCGTTTTCTAAACGTTCATTATTAGCATCGGTCACCAGCGCTTGCAAATCTTCATCATAGATTTCGTGTTTGCGATCTGCCAACTCCTTAAAACGCAAAAATGCATCATTTAATTGCGCCTCGGTTTCAAACTCGATACCGAGCTCAAGCAAACGAGTGCGGAAAGCATTACGTCCAGAATGTTTACCCAAGACCATTTTGTTGGTAACCCAACCCACATCTTCCGCGCGCATAATTTCGTAAGTTTCACGATGTTTTAATACACCATCTTGATGAATACCTGATTCATGAGCAAAAGCATTTGCCCCCACAATCGCTTTATTGGGTTGCACGGTAAAGCCCGTAATGTTCGATACCAAACGCGAAGCATTTAAAATTTCAGGTGTATGAATACGTGTATCCACCGAAAAGTGATCCTGGCGCGTTCGCACCGCCATTACCACCTCTTCCAGAGCCGTATTACCGGCACGCTCGCCCAAACCGTTGATCGTGCATTCTACTTGACGTGCGCCGTTTGATACCGCGGCCAAAGAGTTAGCAACGGCCAAACCCAAATCGTTATGACAATGCGCAGAGAAAACCGCTTTATCCGAGTTAGGCACTCGCTCAATTACATTTTTAAACAAGGCGCCAAATTGTTCCGGCACGTTATAACCCACCGTATCGGGCATATTAATCGTCGTCGCGCCAGCTTTAATAACCGCTTCAACCACCCGGCATAAAAAGTCTAAATCAGAACGCCCAGCATCCTCTGGTGAAAACTCAACATCATCCGTATAACGTCGGGCTTGTTTAACCGCCCAAACGGCGCGCTCAACGACTTCATCTGGACTCATGCGCAACTTCATTTGCATATGTATCGGGGAGGTGGCAATAAAGGTATGAATACGCCCTGAGTTGGCCGGCTTAATCGCTTCACCAGCACGTGCAATATCGTTTTCGACCGCACGTGCTAGACCACAAATCGTACTGTCTTTAATCGCACTCGCCACCGCTTTAACCGACTCAAAGTCTCCCTGGCTGGCGGCTGGAAACCCCGCCTCAATGACATCGACACGCAATTTTTCAAGCTGTTTCGCAATGCGTACTTTTTCTTCTTTGGTCATTGACGCACCGGGGCTTTGCTCACCGTCACGCAAGGTCGTATCAAAAATTATTAAATGATCTTTCATTACAATTCAGTCTCAATCTAAATTCATTAACAAAACGGATTATTCACTTTTAGCGCGATGGCGCTGAGCACGTGTCTTTTTCAGTCGTACCAGGGTCATCACCAGGCCTGATAGCGCATATAAAAAAGCCATACCAAATAAAATAACAGATGGTTTTAACGTAATAACAACAAAAACCAACACAATTAACAGCAGGGTGACAAACGGCACTTTATCTTTTAAGTTAAATTCCTTAAAGCTACTAAAACGCACATTACTTACCATCAATAGACCACCAACCAACGTTAAACCCAGCGCTACCCAAGCTTCCAAACCTGTTTGGATTTGGTTGCTTTCAACCATCCAAACAAACCCTGCCAATAAAGCGGCCGCGGCGGGACTGGGAAGCCCTTGAAAATACCGTCGATCCGCGACCCCTACTTGAGTATTAAAACGCGCTAATCGCAAGGCCGCACCGGCTGTAAAAATAAAGGCCACCAGCCAACCAAGCTTACCAAATTCATTCAACACCCAAACATACATTAACAAAGCGGGAGCTAAACCAAATGACACCATATCTGCCAAGCTATCGTACTCAGCACCAAATGCACTACTTGAATTGGTCATACGAGCAATGCGACCATCCAGACCATCAAAAACCATGGCAATAAATACCGCAATGGCGCCAGCCATAAAATCACCATTCATACCGGCAATAACGGCGTAAAAACCAGCGAACAAGGCCAAAGTGGTCATTAAATTTGGTAGCAAATAGATACCACGTTCAAATGGGGGTTTCATTTATATCCTTATAGCTCAATTAATTAATTTAATTCTACATGGGTTTAGGGCAACTGAAAATGGCTTTAGGCTAAATCTCTTCACCACGCCCCACACCAAAATAACGAAAGCCTTGCTGTTTCATTATTTCAGGTTCAAAAATATTACGACCGTCAAAAATAATCGGGCGGCGCATCTTCTGTTTCATTACCGCATAATCCGGATTCCAAAAAAGCTTCCATTCGGTCAATATAATGAGTGCATCCACCCCTTCAATCGCTTGATACATGCTATCAACCATTTCAACTGCCTGAGCACCTTGCCAACTGCTCGCAAAATCTTGCATGGCTTTTGGGTCAAAGGCTTTAATCTGCGCCCCTTGTGCCGCAAAGGCTTCTAAAGCTTTCAAGCTAGGCGCATTTTCAACAGTAGCGGTATTGGGTTTAAAGGATAAACCCCACACACCGATTTTAAGTCCTCGCAAATCCGTATCAAAAAAACGCCAGGCTTTACGGAACATGACCTCCTTTTGAATTTCGTTATTTGATAAAACGGTACGTAGTAAGTCGGCATCGTAACCCTTGGTTTGTAAATCGCTCACCAAGGCTCGGACGTCGGCCGCAAAACTTGGCCCACCAAAGCCGCAGCCCGGATATAAATAACTAAAACCGATACGGCTATCCGAGCCTAAGCCTTGACGCACTTCTTCGAAATCAATATCAAAGTGTTCGGCGTTATTGGCCAATTCATTCACCAAACTAATACGTGTCGCTAACAGCGCATTAACTGCATACTTGGTGTATTCAGCTGCGCGAGTTGACATGACTTTTATTTGGTCGGTCATACGATTAAAGGGACGCAATAAATCACGCATCACTTTAATACTGTCGGCTTGCCGACACCCCAATACAATCCGATCGGGCCGCATAAAGTTATCTAACGCCGAGCCCTCACTAATAAAATCAGGCATCGCCACCACCGCAACGTTTATATTTAACTGGCGCTTAGCAAAGGCTTCCAACAAAGATTGTTCAAACCGATCTGCCGTCCCGACCGGAAAGGTGCTTTGATTAACAACTAACAAACTTCGTTCAACCGTTTGACCCATTAATTCGATCAAGGCCTCAGCTCGATCCAAACGCCACGAAGGAGTTGAGAGAATCAATAGATCTGCATGCGCCAAACCAACCTGCCAATCGGCTTCAAATTGCAAACGTCCTTCTTTATACTGTTGCGCTAATAAAGCATCCAGGCCTGGTTCTTCACGCGGCAAACGCCCAGCCTTTAAGTCTTCCACTTTCACCTGACCCACAGGTAGTGCCATAACATCGTTTCCCGCATGAGCTAATGCACCTGCGGTGACTAAACCGGTTAGCTCACACCCGAATACTGAAATTTTCATGATCGCTTCACTCTGTTTAATAATTGCACGGTTGAGCCATCAAAATGTTTGGCTTGTTCAGAATCAAGCATGGCTTGATAGGTATCCTTTGCAATTAACTTACCTAACTCAACGCCCCACTGATCGAAAGGATTGATTTCCCATATCACCGATTCAACAAAGGTTTTGTGTTCATAAAGCGCAATCAGCATCCCCAAGGTTTTAGCTGAAATAGATTTTAATAACAGCGTATTAGACGGCTGGTTGCCAGCATAGTGTTTAAAGGCCGAATTAAAACTAGATTTTAAATTTTCAGGGATCGCTGCATCTCCCAACATTAACACCCGCGATTGCGCAAAACAGTTCGCTAAAGCTAAACGGTGCTGATGTCGTAAGGATTCATTTTTGTGTGACTCAGAGTTTCGGTCAAAATCATCGCGCTCAACAGGCGCAATAAAATCCGACATCACGGCTTGGGTTCCTTGGTGTAGTAGCTGATAAAATGCATGCTGTGCATTAGGACCCACTTCGCCCCATAGAATCGGACAGGTTTTATAGTTCACCGACTCACCTTGTCGATTAACAGACTTACCGTTACTTTCCATAACCAACTGCTCTAGGTAAGAAGGTAAGTATCTCAATCTGGCGTCATAGGGCAAAATAGCTTTGGCTTGAATCCCTAAAAAATTTATATGCCAGATATCAATCAACCCCATTACGATTGGTATATTTTTTGCCATAGGCGCTTGAGCAAAATGCTGGTCCATCAAGCTTGCGCCTTGCAACATCTCGTGAAAGCCATCCATGCCAACTTTTAACGCGATAGGAAACCCAATGCAGGACCACAGTGAATAACGCCCACCAACCCAATCCCAAAACAAAAGTTGATTCTCTGGCGGAATACCCCATGCCGTCATCATATCGGGTTTCGTCGAAACCCCAATAAAGTGTTGCGCCATAATGGTGTTAATACTTGGAATACGCTCTTCAAGCCAGTCTTTCGCGGTTTCGGCATTAGACAAGGTATCAATAGTAGTAAATGATTTTGACGCCAAAACAAACAGAGTGGTCTCTTGGTTTAAGCTTTTCAGCAAGTTTGAAGTCTGAGTTCCATCAATCGATGAAATAAAATGTAAATTAATCGGTGAGGCTTGAGTTTGCAGTGCTTGAGTAACCATCAAAGGACCCAAGTCAGAGCCCCCTACGCCAATATTTACGACATCTGTGATGGGTTTGCCGCTGTAACCTCGCCAATGGCCTGAACGAACTTTATTCACAATCGCCGCCATCTTTGAAAACTGGTTTTTGACATCCGCCTCTACACTTGATGCAAACCCATTTTGGCACCCAGAGCCCGCTCTAAGCGCGCTATGAAGCGCAGGGCGACCTTCTGTATCGTTCACCACCTCACCACTTAATAAGCGCTCAATCCAGCCAGTCAGGTTCTGTTGTTTTGCCAATTCAAAGAGGCCGGCAAGTATGTCGTCATCAACGCGATTTTTTGAAAAATCCAAAAATAACTCGTCCAACTCAATCGCATAACGTTCTGCTCGACTAGGATCTTGCTCAAACCAATCCTTTAAGTGTTTATCCGCCGCTCCACCTCTCGCCAACCTGTCTAGCTTTAGCCAAGCGTTAGATTGATTCACCGCCATAACTCGATCCCTTTCGTTAGCACTAATTTGACTTTTGCGGCTTTAGCCCGCTTAAATCTAACGACGATAAATAGGCATGGAACGAGGCTCCGAGCTGTGAATCACGCAAAGCATATTCGACATTGGCTTGCAAAAAGCCCTGCTTATCACCACAGTCATAACTTTTACCGCCTTTAAACTCAAAGCCAAACATCACTTCTTCTTTTAATAACTCGGCCATGGCATCGGTTAACTGTATTTCACCGGCCTTACCAGGCCTGGTGGTTTTTAACAATTGCATTAAACGCGGGGTAAAAATATAACGCCCAACCACTGATAAATTGGATGGGGCTTCTTCCGGCGCGGGCTTTTCCACAAGATCAACAATTCGCAAATCCGCATCCTTGACCCCTGCAATCCCATACTTATCAACTTGGTCGCTCGGCACTTGCTCCAGGGCGACCACACTGGTATGAACTTGTTTATAATATTCGGCCATTTGTGCCAAACAGCCTTGTTGCGGGTGATACATCAGCACATCTGGTAGCAAAACAGCAAAAGGCTCGTCCGGCCCCACAACATGTGATGCACACAAAATTGCATGCCCCAAACCCAGTGCTTCCGGCTGTCGAATACTGATTAAGTTAACCCCTGGTGGCGTAATGTCTGCAATGGCATCTAAACGGTCATGCTTGGCTGACTCCAAAAGTTTGCTTTCAAGTTCATAATGGGTGTCGAAATGGTTTTCGATCGCATTTTTACTTGAATGGGTAATCAAAATAATATCCGTAATCCCGGCTTGCGCGGCTTCATGGACTATATATTGAATTAATGGCTTATCAACCACCGTTAACATTTCTTTTGGAATGGCTTTGGTCGCGGGCAAAAAACGTGTACCCAATCCGGCCACAGGGATAATGGCCTTTGTTAATTTTCTATACATCACTTATGTTTTTTCCTATTCAATACTATGTTGATGTCTTTTGACCCATATTACCAAAGATTCCTCATCCTTGCCGACCTCAGCCTCCAGCCCGACTTGCTGGCAAAAAGCAGGAACATCTTTAATCGCGCCTCGGTCACTTAAAAGTAACTTAAAAAGCTTTTCATCTGGCTGCTCAGCCAGCACCTTTTTAAAACGAATCAGAGGCATCGGACACGCCAATCCTCGCAAATCCACTTCAAACATTTTTAACCCCTTGCGTTTTATGTTCTTATAATAACTCAAAATGCAAAAGACAGGACCGGCTTGAACATGTCAAAGCTTTATTTATACAGCGTTATCAGCTTGATTGGTTTCGCGCTCACCCCAATTACAATTCAAGCTCAAAACTTACCCGATCTAGGATCACCAGGCCTGGTGATTTACGATCGACAAACTGAAGTTTCATTGGGTCGCGCATTTACTAAGGCGTTACACACCCAATTTAACCTTGTTAATGATCCTGAAACCCTCAGCTATGTTAGACGCATAGGTCATCGTATTGCCAGCCATACACACGATGGCCGCAACTATCGTTTCTATGTGATAGACGACCCAGCCATTAACGCTTTTGCAGGGCCTGATGGCATTATTGGCATTCACAGTGGTTTAATCCTAGCCGCCGAATCAGAGGATGAGCTCGCCTCCGTCATCGCCCATGAAATTGCGCACGTAACCCAAGAACATCTTTCACGCCGGTTTGAGCAGCAAAATAGTCTCAACATTACCAGCTTTGCCTCCTTACTAGCCGCGATCTTAATAGGCTCTCAAAACCCCTCTGCAGGCATTGCCACTATAATGGGTACCACAGGTCTAAGCCTGCAAGAGCAGCTTAGACACTCAAGAATTCACGAACATGAAGCAGACCACCAAGGCATCAGCTTGCTTCATCGAAGCGGCTACAATCCATATGCCATGGCTGACTTTTTTGGCAAACTCGCTAAACAATATCAGCTCAGTGAGTTTCGCCCTCCAGAAATTCTCATGACACACCCGGTAACCGAAACTCGCCTAGCTCAAGCCAGCAATCGGGCTCACCAACTTGGCACCCCAAAAGATCTGCATGACCAAATTAACTTACTCCTAATCCAGCAACGCCTAAAAAAACTTGGGCAAACACCTACCAATTATGTGACCAAAGAAACCCCCTACACAAACACAATCAATTGCTACAAACAAGCCATTCAAGCACAAAGCCAGCAACCTAATTGCCTTACAGATGCTCTCTACCAGCATCCCAATAATCGACTATTAAAAACGGCCCAAATCCTTTACACCGAATCAAACACTCAAACACAACTGCAACAACTCGAAGCGCTTCACGCCATCTACCCACAAGATGAAGCCTTGTTGCTGATTTTAGCCCGCACCTATCAGCAAGCTAACCTTTCAAAAAAAGCGATTCGACTGTTAGAAATGAATCGGCAAAATCTACTTTATCAATTTGAAGTAAACCAAGAACTAAGTTTACTTTATGCCCAAGACGATCAGTTGGCAGAGGCCTATTTTTATGAAGCCAGCGCATTTTTCACCATAGGTGATATAGACCGCGCTCGTTACTTAGCACGACTTAGCACCAAACAAAACCCAACCATCACAAGTCGACTAAAAAAAGCCTCAAGCCAACTCATATCGGCCTTAGGACTAGATGAAAAAGCAGCCGAATAAGCGCGAGTCATAGAAAATACTTTATCGGGTGATTAAATAAAACTATGGCAATTCCCCCCAAAAAAACTTGCTTTTAAAAGCGAACTCCGTAAGCTTACACCTCAAGAGCCAAATTCGATAAAAGCTCAGTACTAGAATCCCAAACGTAAAAAAATGGGAACGACAAGAGACTCTTTAGGAGGAGATAATGGTAAATTTTAAAGTAAAGCAAGCTTTAGCTGCGTTAACTGTTACAGCTGCATTGTTTGCAGCCCCTGTTTACGCTTCTGACGATGCAGCAAAGGCTGCGGCCCTTGCAAAAAACATTGAAGAAGGCAAAAAACTTGCATTTTCACGCAGTGAAGGTAATTGTTTAGCTTGCCACATGATCCAAGGTGGAACCTCTCCTGGGAACATTGGGCCAGCTTTAGTTGCTATGAAAATGCGTTTCCCTGACAGACAGAAATTGTTTGATAAAATCTGGGGCGTAAAAGAAACACAAGTACCTTACAGCATGATGCCATTATTCGGACGTAATGCTATTCTTTCAGACGATGAAATCAACAAAATCGTTGATTACATGTATAGTCTGTAAATTTTATTCCAAAACTTAACTGGGAGTTTTAAATCTTATGAAACGTAGATCATTCCTAAAAGCTACTTTAGCAACTGGTGCAGCATCTGTTGCTGTAAGCGCGGGCTTATTAACCCCTTCAACTGTTTTAGCTAGCTGGAACAAAGAAGCTTTTGAAGCTAAAAAAATGGAAGATGGCCTAAAAGCTTTGTTAGGTACAACTGACGCCGCTGATTCTGCTGACGTTAAATTAACAGCTCCAGCAATCGCTGAGAACGGTGCGGTAACACCTGTTACTGTTGACGCTTCTGGCATGAAAGGTGTTGAGTCAATCGTTATTGTTGCTTCTGCTAACCCAACTCCATTGGTTTGTGAATACAAGTTCTCTGGTGCCGCTCAAGGTTTCGTTTCTACACGTATCCGTCTAGGTAGCACACAACAAGTTGTTGGTATCGTTAAAGCTGGTGGCAAACTATACAAAGCACAACAAGAAGTTCGTGTAACCATCGGTGGTTGTGGCGGTTAATTAACCCCCTTTCAACTAAAAAAACTATTAACTAGATAAAATTTGAGAAGGAATCACAAATGGCTATCAATTTAAGAACACGTGGATCAGTTAAAGGCGGCGTCGCTGAAATTAAATCACTAATCAGACACCCAATGGAGTCTGGTGCGCGCATGGACCAGTCAACTGGCAAGCCTTTCCCAATGAAGTTAATCACTAACGTTGAAGTAACTGTTGCTGGTAAAAAAGTTGTGGACGCACAGTGGTCTGCTAACGTTTCAGCTAACCCTTACATGCACGTTAACGTTGCTGCTAATTCTGGCGACGAAGTAACAATCAGCGTTGTAGACAACACTGGTGAGAAAGGTTCTGAAACTTTCAATCTAAGATAATTCTTAGACGAGTGTGTCTTCGGACACACTCAACCTATAATAAAAAAATCATAAGATTTACACAAAAGAGCTCTCCGACGGAGGATTGGAAATGAAGAAGACATTGTTATCAGCCCTAGCACTAGGGGTCGCGGTAGGTTTCAGCAGCCAAGTAGTGGCTGTCGATCCAGAACAAAGCCGTTTGGATTTAATCGAATACTTCAAAGCGAAAACACCTGATCGCCCATTTGAAGACTATATTAATGGCATTTATGGTTATGATGATGACCGTAAAGCTCAATGGGAAATGAACGAAGAATTCCCACCTTATCTAGACGCCGTAGATGAAGGTAAGAAACTTTATGAAAAAGACTTAGCGGTATACCAAAAATGTTTTGGTGATGACGTGACTAAGGTTCGTTCTAGTTTCCCACGTTTTAACGAAGAAACTAAAAAAGTAGAAGTTCTTGAGCAGATGATTAACAAATGCCGCGCAGATGCGGGTTTGAAAGAATACCATAAGACTAAAAAAGAAATGGCGAAGTTAAGTGGCTATTTAGCTTATGAAGCTCGTGGACAGAAAATTGACGTACAACTGAACTCAGAAGCAGCGAAACAAGCTTTTGCGGCGGGTGAGCGCTTCTTTGTTGAGCCACGCGGCCAATTAGGCTTAGCATGTGCAAGCTGTCACGTTTATAACGCATCGCGTAAAGCACGCTCTGACATCCTTTCACCATTATTGGGACACAATTCACACTTCCCAGCTTGGCGTTTGAAGTCAGCTAGCCTAGTGACTTTACAAGGTCGCTATACTGGTTGTCAGAAAAACATGCGTGCTACGCCATCACCTGCTCATGGTGAAGATTATAACAATCTAGAGTTGTTTACCGCTTACATGAGCAACGGCTTAGAAATTAACGGACCAAGCGTTCGTCAATAATCTCTAAACTAGCCAATAAAAAACCCGGTTTAAACCGGGTTTTTTATTTCTAAATCAAACTTAATTACTAGTTTATTACAATCTTAAACTCACAAGCTAATGTAATAATTGTTCGCCTTCATGTATCCAATCAAAACCTTGTCTAACCCAACGCTCAATACTCAAAATCAACTCAGGATTATTTAAGCCCATTTTTTGAGCGATCGAAAAGACCTTATCCTGCTCTTCTGGACCAAAGTGACCATCTTTGTATGAAATCTTAATAAGCTCTTGTAGAGTTATAACCTTCGCCAGTTTAGAATCCATTACGCCTAATAAATCAACGACAGCTAAACCTGACTTATCCAAATCGTATGGAACAGAGTAGGCTTCACTGTAATCTTTAAGATACTGCAGCTCCTCTTCAGAAATGTCATTATCTATGGCAGCAGTCATTACTGCCAAATCAAACAATGCCTGACGCTGTTCTTGTGTTAATCGATCAACAAACATGTAAAACCTCGCTTATTTATTTCGTTTCTCTATCTGTTCAACATCACGAACCGCACCAAATGCCGCGCTCGTTGTCATGGCCGCATAAGCTCTAAGTGCTGGAGTCACACGACGTGGACGTGCTTCTAGCGGTTTCCAAGCATCCACCCCCTTAGTTTCCATTGCCTGACGTCTTTGAGATAGTTCATAGTCGCTTAGTTTGACATTAATTGAGCGATTAGGAATGTCAATTTCAATAATGTCACCCGATTCCACTAAACCAATATTACCGCCTTCTGCAGCCTCAGGCGACACATGACCGATAGATAAACCGGATGTACCACCAGAGAAACGCCCATCCGTTAATAACGCGCACTGCTTACCTAAACCTTTCGATTTCAAATAGCTAGTCGGATAGAGCATTTCTTGCATTCCAGGTCCACCTTTTGGACCTTCATAGCGAATAATAACAACTTCACCAGCTTGAACTTCATTACCTAGAATGCCGGCCACCGCACTATCTTGGCTTTCATAAATACGTGCTGGCCCACTAAATTTAAATATTTCTTCATCAACACCCGCTGTTTTGACCACACAACCATGTTGCGCGATATTACCGAATAAAACAGCCAGACCACCATCTTTGGTATAGGCATGCTCAACAGAGCGAATACAGCCATTTTCATCGTCCGTATCGAGCGTTTTCCAGCGTTTTGACTGACTAAAGGCTTGAGTAGTTCGAACATTACCAGGTGCCGCTTTATAGAAAGTTTGAACTGACTCTGAGGGATTGCGGCTAATATCCCATAATTCAATCGCAGCTCCCAAAGTAGAGGCGTGAACCGTGTAAGTTGAGGTATCAATCAGACCACCACGATCTAGCTCACCTAATAAACGCATAATACCGCCAGCTCGATGCACATCTTCCATGTGATAGTTTTTAGAGTTTGGTGCGACTTTCGATAAGCAGGGCACTTTTCTTGAAACTTCATCCATATCAGACATCGTAAACTTTACATCGGCTTCATGCGCAATCGCCAACAGGTGCAATACCGTATTGGTTGAGCCACCCATTGCAACATCTAGTGCCATGGCATTTTGAAATGCTGAAAAAGTCGCAATTGATCTCGGTAACACACGATCATTGTCCTGCTCATAATATTCTTTGGCAATCTCAACAATGCGACGCCCTGCTTCTTCAAACAGATGTTTACGATCGGCATGAGTTGCCAGCATTGAACCATTACCAGGTAGCGCAACACCTAAAGCTTCGGCCAAACAGTTCATGGAATTGGCAGTAAACATGCCAGAGCAAGAACCACAGGTTGGACAAGCTGAAATTTCTACATCATGAATATCTTGATCTGAACAACTATCATCAGCCGCCATCACCATAGCGTCGACCAAGTCCAGTTTGATTTCCTGACCGCCTAAAACCGTTTTGCCGGATTCCATAGGTCCACCCGATACAAAAATAGTTGGGATATTTAATCGCATCGCGGCCATCAACATACCAGGGGTGATTTTGTCACAGTTAGAAATACACACTAACGCATCGGCACAATGTGCATTCACCATATACTCAACCGAGTCTGCAATCAAATCGCGCGAAGGCAAAGAATACAACATGCCATCATGCCCCATTGCAATCCCGTCATCGACCGCAATGGTATTAAACTCTTTGGCCACACCACCCGATTTTTCAATCACACCAGCAACTAATTGACCCATGTCTTTTAAATGCACATGGCCTGGTACAAATTGTGTAAATGAGTTAGCGATCGCGATAATAGGCTTACCAAAGTCTTCGGTTTGCATACCGGTTGCACGCCACAGGGCACGTGCGCCAGCCATATTTCGACCATGAGTACTGGTTTTGGAACGATAAACGGGCATAGTAACTCCTTTAAAATTCGACTTAGAAGACTAAATACTGAGAAACATAACTTTTCCCACCGACTTTAGCCTGTTTGCTATACTTCTTTAAATTAATTAACAATATTTTCTCATAACTGCCAAACCACGATGAAACAATCTGAAACCGATTTTTTAAACAGCCTACGCCAGTCTTCAGGCTATATCCAACTGCATCGCGGTAAGACCTGTGTTATTTATTTACCAGGTGAGCTGATTGTCCAGTCTGGCGACCTACAACAATTTTCAGAAGATATTGGTCACCTACATGCACTTGGTTTAAAAATTGTGCTGGTAATGGGCGCTTCGCCACAAATTAATCAGGCTTTAGCCAACGCCAATATCAACTGGCAGAATCATCAACAATTCCGCATTACGTCTGTCGAAATGCTCCCCACCTTACAACAAACTATCGGCCAGGTTCGCAGTCAACTAGAAGCCGCTTTCAGTCGTCAGCAAACCCTTGCCAACCAACCATTAAGTTTATGTTCTGGCAACTGGGTCATCGCCCAACCCAAAGGCGTGATTAATGGCGTAGATTTTCAACACACAGGCCAAACACGTAAAATTAATAAACAAGCTATTCGTGCAATCTTGGATTCTGAGCAAATTGCTCTGCTGACACCTTTAGCCTATTCACTAACTGGTGAAGTATTTAACTTAAACACTTTAGAACAAGCCTGCAGCGTTGCCAATAAGCTCGAGGCCGATAAACTGCTCATTTACACCAACCCTCAGCAAATGCAGTCACTACCTCGTCAATTGAGTTTAACCGAACTCCAAACCTGGTCTGCCGACAATGATGAGCAAGCTCAATTAATTGAGCAGCTCACTCAATATGCAACCAAAGTAAAACGTATCCACCTGATGAATGAGTCTGATCCAGGTAGCTTATTGATTGAACTATTTAGTCGTGATGGTATAGGTACTTTGGTCTTTACTGATCGTTACCACCAAATAAGACCTGCTAACATCGAAGACGTAAGTGGCATTATTGACCTCATTAGCCCCTTGGAGTCTCAAGGCAAGCTGGTCAAACGATCCCGTGAGTTACTAGAGCTCGAAATTCAAAACTTCAGCATTATTGAACGTGATGGTTTGGTAATAGGTTGTGGCGCGCTTTACCCTTTCGAAAACCAAACCGCCGAACTCGCTTGCTTAGCCATCGACCCCAGATATCAAGGTCAAGAGCTCGGTGAAGAGCTACTTAACTACCTAGAAAAAAGTGCTCATAACGCCGACATAAAACAACTCTTCCTACTTACCACTCACACCCAGCACTGGTTTATTGAACATGGCTTTAAACCCGGCTCGCTTGAAAACCTGCCTCAAAGTCGCCAATCGCTTTATAACTATCAAAGACAATCTAAAGTGCTAATTAAAGAACTCAAACATGCTTGAAAATCAACCTGAATACCCTGTTACTCAAATAAAAGATCGTTTTCGTGGCTTCTTGCCCATCGTCGTAGACGTTGAAACCGCAGGTTTTGAAGCCGCTCAGCACGCCCTGCTGGAAGTCGCGATTATGACACTCAAAATGGATAGTGAAGGTCAACTTATACCGGATGAACTACACCAGCAAAACATCTTACCTTTTGAAGGCTCAAAGCTTGATCAAAGTGCACTCAAGTTCATCGGAATTGATGATCCCTATCATCCATTTAGACAAGCAAAATCGGAGCGTGTCGCATTGGAACAATTGTTTGCGCCCATTAGAACTAAAATTAAACAGAGTGGATGCACCAGAGCGATTTTAGTGGGGCACAACGCCATGTTCGATTTAAACTTCATTAAACACGCATCCGATCGAGCAAAGGTTAAATCACCTTTCCATCAATTTAGCACCTTTGATACGGTATCTTTATCCGGTTTGGTTTATGGCGAAACCGTACTCAGTAAAGCCGTACAAGCGGCTGGGTTTGACTGGGACAATAAACTTGCTCATAGCGCGGCTTATGACACAGAAAAAACCGCTCAACTGTTTTGCAAAATAGTTAATCAATGGCCGCTTATGAAGCCGCCAGTTGATCAAAATTAGACACTTTTTTCAATTAGCCTAAAAAAACATGTTGGTTCACTTGGCTGTTAAAGTTCAACTTACCCCTGAACTTTCGCGTTCGCCTCGGCCATCATCTTTTTCAGTTCACCCGACTCAGCCAGTTCTAAAGTAATGTCACACCCGCCCTGCAGCTCACCATCGATGTAGAGCTGTGGAAAAGTTGGCCAATCTTGATATTTAGGCAAAAATTCATAAATGGCTTGATCGGCTAATACATTTACAAACGCGAATTTTTCACCTGTCTCAACTAATGCGGCCGCTGTTCGGCTTGAAAAGCCGCAAGAAGGCATTTGTGGTGTGCCCTTCATATATAAAACAACCGGATTGTTTTTAACTTGTTCATCAATCTTGGCTAAAACTTCTTGTTCGATGGCTTGTGTATCCATTAAAAACTCCTAATTCCTAGTAAATGGGTCGGTTATTATAACGCGTTTCAATTTTTTTTGGGAGCCGTATAAGGATCAACATTACGTTGCAACCAAAGTTCCAGCAATGCGCAATGCCATAATTTACTCCCCTTAATCGCAGTAAAACTTTCTGGCGCTTCGGGGTTATCTAATAACTTTTGAACATAGTTAGGATTAAACAACTGACGTGCCTGAGCCGCTTGACTGGTTAAAACACCTTTCATAAACTCATAAAACTCACCTCGGACATACTTAAGTGCCGGCATAGGAAAATAGCCTTTTGGGCGATCAATGACCTCATTCGGTACCAAGCCTCTTGAGATACGTTTTAACAGTGTCTTGCCACCATCCTCGAGTTTCAACTCTGGAGGAGCCTGCATGACTAACTCTACTAGTTGATGATCGAGAAAGGGGACGCGCGCTTCCAGACCCCAAGCCATCGTCATATTATCAACCCGTTTCACTGGATCATCGACAATTAACGTAGTCGAATCTAAACGTAAAACCTGATCCAAAAATGTATCGGCACCCGGCTCGGTTAAACGGTCTTGAATATAATGGGAAGTCACATCGGCAACATGAAAGCGTGGGTCTACCGTTTCTAGCCACTCTGAATGTGATCGGTCGAAATAAAGTGGGGCAAAACGCTCTAATTCATGCCCTTCTGCTTGCACCATAAGTGGATACCAAAAATATCCGCCAAAGACTTCATCCGCTCCTTGACCTGACATCACCACTTTCACGTCTTTTGAAACCTGCTCAGACAATAAATAAAACGCGACGGCATCTTGACCAACCATCGGCTCAGACATAGCATCAATTGCCTCTGGTAAGCGCGGCAAAACCTCTGTATTCGGCACCACATATTTATGGTGTTTTGTTTGATAACGCTCAACCACCAAATCCGAATATTCAAACTCCGAACCTTTCTCTTCAGGTGCATCTTCAAACCCGATTGAAAAAGTATGCAAATCTTTGGCACCCGCTTCGGCCAACAACGCAACAATTAAACTCGAATCTAAACCGCCAGACAATAACACACCAACCGGTACATCAGCCGCATCCAAACGCTTCATCACAGCCTGCTGTAATAACTCATGCGTTTGTGATAACCAGGCCTGGTGGTCGTTTGGTTTTTCTGCATCAGCTGGTCGCTGGGCATTCAAAGACCAATAACGTTTTTTGAACATTTGACCATCCGGGTTTACTACTAACCAATGACCCGGCTCCAATTTTTTTATGCCTTTCAGAATGGTATGAGGTGCTGGAATAACCGCGTGCAGTGTGAGTTGAAAATGCAATCCAATTGGATCGATATCGGTATCCACGTCGCCTGCAGCCAATAAAGCCTGTGTATTGGAAGCAAAACGGATCCCGCCTTCGATAACCGAATAGTACAAGGGTTTGATTCCAAAACGATCGCGTGCCATCAATAACTGTTCGTGATGGTCATCCCATATCGCAAAGGCAAACATGCCTTCAAACCGAGTTGTGCATTCCATACCCCATTGACGATAAGCCTTTAAAATCACTTCGGTATCAGAATGGGTTTGGAAGGTTTGCCCCAACGAAACCAACTCGTCACGTAGGGCTTTATAGTTATAAATACACCCATTAAATACCAAGCTCAATTCGTGATCTCGCATGGGCTGATGTCCAGCCGGGCTCAAATCAATAATCGATAATCGTCTATGGCCAAATCCCACTTGGTTTTGTGTCCAAAGCCCACCACTATCAGGTCCACGCTTTTCCAATTTAGCCATCATTGTCTGAAGGGTTTGCTCTTTAGCTGGCTCACCCTGCCACAAAAACTCTCCGCATATTCCGCACATGAACTTCTCTTAAAGATTTAAAATAAGGTTTTAATTGTACCGATTCATAAAAATAATGCCATTAATCCATGCTTCACATATTCTGGTTTCAAGCTTAAAGAAAGCCAAACGTTTAAAAGCACGCCTTGACGAACAGGACCTTAGTTTTGAACAAGCGGTTGAGCGTTATTCCGACTGCCCCTCTAAAGCTCATCACGGCGACTTAGGCTGGTTTGCACCAGGCGTATTGCCGATCAAGTTTGAACAAGCTGTCTGGCAAGCCCCCATCCAACAAGTAAGTGCCCCATGCGAAACAGAGTTTGGCTGGCATTTATTCTGGGTTCATGAAAAAAACCAGCCCTGAAATTGACCGGTTGTTTCGTATTTATGCTAACATCAGTTAACCCATTAAAAAGTTAATGACTATGCCTAAATATCTTGTGCTCACACTTTGTAATCTGTTACTTTTCGCGCTGCCTTTGCAAGCAAAACAGGTTATATTACAAGCCTCTACTTCGCATGTAGAGGGTCAGGCACGTTATTTAGACAACGGTCATAACCGGCCTGCTCTTTTAATTTTGCATGGTTTTTCGGCCACCCATAACTATCCAACCGTGCAAGCTTTACAAGATTATTTCAGCCTAAGTGGATTCACCACACTAGCTCCAACCCTATCTTTACAGATCCCCCTTCGCAGCCAGCCAGTTCAATGCAATAGCTTGCATACTCATACTTTGCAGCAAGATATCGCCGAAGTGAATGCTTGGATTGATTGGCTTGAACAACAGGGTCACCAAGATATCATCTTGATCGGCCACTCAAGCGGCAGCCAAACCCTATTAGAAGCCATGATCCCCCATACGCCAAAATCCATTAAGGCATTGATATTAACGAGCCTGTTTTATTTGAACGGTGAGGAGCTTGGTAATCTTGAGTCAGAAATCCAAATTGCCCAAGACTTATTATCTCAGGGCAACAATGCGCCTCGTAAGTTCAATTTTTTATTTTGTCAAAATGACTATCTTGCAACACCTGAAAGCTATTTGTCTTATTTAACCATTACCCGAGCTCGTGTACTGGAAACCATCAACCAATTAGACATTCCTAGCTACAGCGTCATGGGCTCAGCCGATTCTCGATATACTCAAGTAGGTGAAAAATGGTTGAGAGAGCTGAATGCTAGCCAAACAGAGCTGAGTGTTATTGAAGGCGCCAATCACTTTTTTACCGGTGAACATGAAGGTCTACTTCATGATCGAGTCGAAGTCATCATTAACAAGATAACATCCAAATGAATCCATCAATTTCTGCAAAACATGTGCTCATCGGCTTTATGACGCTTGCACTTACTTTGCTCCTCACTGCTAATTTTGGTTTGTATTTTCAAGGAAAAAACATTCAAAGCAGTGTGCATGAGACCGCACAAATAGAAGCTCAAAAGGAGCTGTTTTCAGCTATTGATCGTAATTTTCACATGATCGATCAACAACTCAAAAAACTCACTGAGTGGGACGAAGTTCACCAACAGTTAAATCAACCAAGTTACTATTATTATTGGCGTGATCAAAGGCTTGCGGAAAGCGAGTTTTTTCAACCTTATTATGTTGAGCTTGATCTTTACCAAGCTGATCAAATAAAACTTTCCCACCTCGTCAAAGACCACGCACAAGCTGCCGAAGTTTTACCCAAACAACTTAATACTCAAACACGTTATTTTCTAATTCAACCGCCTAATCGGGACTATTTAATTGTGTCGCGTGCAGTCCATTCTAGACAAGATCCCAGTCAAGTAATTGGTTATGTTGCCATAGCGATTGATTTCTTCAAACTCCTCCAACAAGACAATCAGTTTTATTATCTTGATTTTGCTTATCTCCATTTTAACCGCAGTGGTTTTATTGCCATGCATCAACTCAAAGATGCGTTGGAATATCGAGCCATCTCAAATCCGGTCAGTGACCACCTTTGGAGCCTGATTGAAGAGTTTGTTACTAAGTTTGCTTTAATCATACTGATCACAACCTTGTTAGTGTTTGGTTTTATCAAGCTGATATTTTTAGATCCCTTACAAAGGCTAACCAAATTTGTAAAAAACCTTCGGCATCAAGCTCAAACAGATCCCACTCAAGAGAAGTCAGCGTTTTTATTACAAGAATATCAAAACCTTCAAAATCAATTAACAGACTATCATCAGGCATTATTAGAAGCCCAAGCCCAGCTGAGCCAACAAAATCAACAGCTATGGCAAATTTCGCGCACCGATCCATTAACCGAGGTTTATAACCGGCGCGCTTTTGATGACGCTTGGCAAGCCTTGTTAAAACAATATGCATCCCAGTCAATCAGCATTGCTTATATGTTGTTTGATTGCGATCATTTTAAGGCGCTTAATGACACCTATGGCCACCAAGTTGGTGATCAACTTATTAAAATTTCCGCTCAAACCTTGCAACGCAGCTTTCCCGCCGGACAACATATTTATCGCATCGGTGGTGATGAATTTGCTTCGATTGTCATAGACAAAAACATCGACGAAATTGAGAAGATTGCACAAAAGGCTTTGTCGGATTTAATTTCCTACCCATTTGTTCAGCTTGATATTAAAGAGAAGGTGAGCTTCAGTGTCGGTGTTGGTTATGCCAATGCAAACCAACCCATTGAAAATATTGAGGTTCTACCTAGACAAGCAGATATTGCAATGTATAAGGCCAAACATTCACCCCATAATAAGGTTCACTTTTATCAACATGAACACGACACACTCAACCAATCGTTAGTCTCAAATAAACGTTTAAATCAAGTGCTCAACGCGGCCTACACTGGTCAAAATATTTGCTTACATTATCAACCGATTTTAAATATTGAAACCCAAGCGATATATTACGAAGCCTTAGTTCGTCTGCAATTTGATGATGAAACCGTGTTCCCGGCCGATATTTTTACAATCATTGCGCACCACCGTTTAGAAGTCGAACTGGATCAGCAGATTCTGAATTACCTGCTATCACAACTCCAAAACCAAAAACTGCCACCCAACATTGGGTTATCCGTTAATATTTCGGCAAAAACCTTATTACAACCTTTTATTATCGACTTATTCGAGCCTTTTTTAGCCTATTTAACCCAACACAAAATTGTGATCGAAATCACTGAGAGCGTATTAATTGAGCATATACAAGACGTCAGTTTTGTTTTGAATAAATTACGCCGTCAAGGTTTCTTGATTGCACTGGATGATTTTGGCAGTGGCTACTCTTCGATTCGCTATCTCGCCAATATGCCGGTTGATATTGTTAAGTTTGATATGACCTTAACGCATGCCCTAGACGCCGACTTGAAAACTCAGCGTTTGATCCAATCTACCGCACACATGATAAGAGAAGCTGGTTACGAACTGGTGATGGAAGGCGTCGAAACACAACAACAACTGGAGCAAGCCACACAAGCCGGCGCAACTAATATTCAGGGCTACTTTATTGGAAAGCCAAGTTTTAAACCTAACCCACCAGGCCTGGTCGCATGAAAACGCAAGTGATTGGTGTCATTGGAGGTATTGGTTCGGGCAAAACAGCATTATGTCATTACTTCAACGAACTTGGTTACCCGGTCATTGATACCGACCAAGTTGCAAAAGACATGGTTAAACCTGAACAACCAGGCCTGGTAGCTTTAATCAAACAACTAGGTTCTGGTTACTTGTTAGCCAATGGTGAACTCAATCGAGCTAAATTACGTGATACTTTCTTTCAAGATCCTGAAATTAAACAACAAGTGGAAGCAATTTTACACCCGTTAATTCGTCAAGAGGTTAGACGTCAAATCGATCAACTTAAAGGCAAACATGCCCTGATTTTTGTCGCGATTCCAGTCTTACACCAACTCAATCAACCGGAATACCAATTAAATCGTGTCTTATTAGTTGAGGCCGATCAAACCCAGCAATTGAAGCGCGTACAGCAACGAGATAAACGTTCGTTTGAGCAGATTAAAGCCATTATGCAACAACAAGCCAGTCCACTAGAGCGACGAGCATTGGCGGATGATGTCATCGAAAATAATGCCGGATTAGGCGATTTGCGCCAACAAGCTGATATTTGGTTAAAGCAAACCTTAGATAGGCTGGGGCCAATAAGCTGAAATAGCCGCCACGCCTTGCGCACCGTAACTGATCGCCGTCGCTCTATCTCGATCCGTCAAGCCACCTAATGCAAACACCGGTACCGGAATTGACTTAACCATCTCAGCAAAAGCTGGCCAGCCTAATGCGGCCTCACCCGGGTGTGACGCGGTTTCTTTAACAGGAGAAAGCAAAATAAAATCGGCGCGCAACTCCAACGCCTTGGCAATTTCGGCTGAGTTGTGCACCGACACACCCAGCCACTTACTATCGGCAATAGGTCGTTCGGTTAGGTCCATAATTGCGCTTGAAGACAACTGCAAACCATCCGCTTGCGGTATCTCATTCAACCAGTCAGGCTTGGCATTCAACAAGAGTTTTGCACCATGCCCATGACAAATTGGCAAAGCTTGTTTTGCCAATTGAATAAAAACCTCTTTCTCTAGTTTTTTAGCCCGTAACTGAACGAGTTTAATACCCTCTGCTAAAGCCGACTTTAATCGATTCAACGCATCATCTATGTCTGCAAAATTCCCCGTTATCATACAACGATCCGGCAACTGCAGCGCACGTACAATTCCCTTATTTGCAACCAGCATCGCGCGTTTTTGTAACTGATTAATTGGACACCACTCGAACTCATGACCTTCATGCGCTTGTAAATGCCCGCTAAAATCCTGTGTAACAAACACATGCAACTCAACTTGAACCTTACCATGATCCCAAGGATAGCGAATCAGCAGACGCCAGTTTTGAGTAGTCAATCCAGTTTCTTCGACAAACTCACGCTTTAATGCATCAACAGGCGTTTCGCCCAGTTCTATTTTGCCACCAGGAAACTCCCATTCACCCGCGTGAGATTGGCGAGCTAAACGTTGTCCAATCAAAACCTGGTCATCTTTTATCAAACAACCGACTGATACCTGAATCAGCTTAGACTGCATTAGGAACGATACTCCGCATTAATTTTCACATAATCGTAAGAAAAATCGCAGGTCCAGACCGTTTCGGATACCTCACCACGATTCAATTCAATCCGAACTGAAATATCCGCCTGTTTCATCACAGCCTGCCCCTGATCTTCAGTGTAGCTGGCAGCTCGTCCACCCTTATCCACAATACACACATCACCTAAATAGATTTGTAGTTGATTGATATCCAAATCCACCAGGCCTGCACGCCCTACTGCTGCAAGGATGCGACCCCAGTTAGGATCTGACGCAAACATTGCGGTTTTAACTAAGGGTGATAACGCCACAGCATGCGCCACTTTCAAACATTCTTCTTCAGATAGACCGCCGTTCACTTCGACCTCGATAAACTTGGTGGCACCCTCGCCATCTCTGACTATCATTTGAGCCAACTCGGTCATGATCTCGTTAACCGCCTGAGAAAACGCGTGATAAGCAGTCGAATTGATATCGCTAATGCTCGGCATATCAACCTGCTGTGTAGCACTCAAAGTACAAGCATCATTGGTCGAGGTATCGCCATCCACGGTAATGCGGTTAAACGATTTCTTAACGGCTTGCTGTAAACAGGTTTCTAATAAGGCTTGACTAATCTTTGCATCGGTGACGACGAAACCAAGCATAGTTGCCATATTTGGATGAATCATACCCGAGCCTTTTGCCATGCCGGTAAAGGTAATATCGTGACCATCAATATTGACCACTCGACTCACCATTTTCGGCACAATGTCGGTTGTCATAATTCCGGCCATGGCTTGTGGCCAACCATTAATACTGCGGTTTGCTAACGCATCCGGCAAACCCTGCTGAATTTTTTGAATGGGTAAGGGTTCACCAATTACACCGGTTGAAAACGGCAAGACCTCTTCTAGCGAACAACCCAGCTCGTCAGCTAACCATTGGCAAGTTTTACGCGCATTTTCTAGGCCTGCTTCGCCAGTCGCGGCGTTGGCGTTGCCACTATTAATCAACAAGGCACGCGGTTGTTTTGACTTTAAATGCGATTTGGCCAGTGTAACGGGGGCCGCACATGCTGCATTGGTTGTAAAGGTCGCCGCCGTTTTGGTGCCCTCCATTAACTCAATAATCACCAAGTCAGTTTTACCATTCTTTTTAATTTTTGCCGCCGTTGCGCCTAAATAAACGCCAGCAACTGGATGAATTTTGGGTAACGTGTTTGATAAACCAACTGGCATAGACACCTCGATCTTTGAAATAAAAAATAATGCTATTATAAAATCAAAAAGGCCAGCAAAATAAGCTGGCCAGATTTAAAACCTTAGTATTACAAGCCTGACCGATGTTAATCGAGCTTACCGCAACACTGTTTGTACTTTTTACCTGAACCACAAGGACAAGGATCGTTGCGACCAACCTTAGGTACATCACGACGGAAAGTATTGGGATCCTTTACTTCATTATCGGTAGTAGCTTGATCAGCATCTGGATGTGATGCCTGCAGTTTTTGACTCGCTTCTTCTTTTTGTTGTGCTTCAAATTTAGCCACATCTTCCGTACTTTGCAACTGCACCCAAGATAACATCTTAACGGTTTCTCGTTTCACTTCGCTCAGGAAAACTTGAAACAACAAAGCTGATTCGCGGCGGTATTCTTGAAATGGATCTTTTTGCGCAAAGCCGCGTAAATGAATGCCTCGACGCAAATAGTCCATTTCCGCTAGATGTTCACGCCATAGTTTATCAATATTACGCAATAACACTTCTTTTTCAAAATGACCGAGTGTTTTTTCATCCACGACCGCCATTTTTTGGTTATATGCCTCGGCAATCGCCTCGACAGTTTTGTCGCGTAATGGCTCTTCATATAACGACTTATCTGCATCAAGCCAGTTTTGAACCGGAACCGTTACTCCAAACTCTTCATGCAATGCCGTTTCCAGCTCAGGAACACGCCATTGCTCATCCAAACTGCCTGGCATGATGTATTGGTCAATGACATCATTCACTACATCTTCACGCATTAATTGAATGGTTTCGCGAACCTCTTCACTTTCCATTAATTCATTACGTTGCTGATAAACCACTTTACGTTGTTCGTTGGCAATATCATCAAACTTTAACAGATTGGCACGTTCATCCTGATGTAAACGTTCGACTTGCTTTTGCGCTCGCTCAATCGATTTACTCACCATTGGGTGCTCAATCGCTTCACCTTCTTGCATACCTAAACGGCGCATCATATTTTTAACACGTTCAGAAGCAAAACGACGCATCAAATCATCATCCAGTGACAAGTAAAAACGTGTCACACCTGGATCACCCTGACGCCCTGAACGACCGCGTAACTGGTTATCAATTCGACGTGACTCATGACGCTCAGAACCAATCACTTTTAAACCACCTAAATCTAACACCAATTGGTGTCGAGTTTGCCAGTCAGCTTTAACCTTGGCGATCTGTTCAGGCGTAGCATTTTCGCCTAGTTCTTCAATCTGAGCCTCCAGGTTACCGCCCAACACGATATCGGTACCACGCCCTGCCATATTAGTGGCAATGGTCACCGCATTTGGCATCCCTGCATTTGCAATGATATGCGCTTCACGTTCGTGTTGTTTTGCATTTAACACTTCATGCTTAATGCCCGCGCGTGTAAACAAGGACGATAACATTTCTGATGATTCAATTGAGGCCGTACCCACCAAAATCGGCTGACCCGTTGCGTGGGTTTGTTTGACATCATCAACTAATGCATTAAATTTCCCCACCATATCGAGGAAGACCAAATCGGTTAAATCCTGACGAGCGGGTACTTTATTAGGCGGAATTACAACCACTTCGAGCTTATAGGTTGACAAAAACTCGCCCGCTTCCGTATCGGCTGTACCGGTCATACCAGATAACTTAGTGTATTGGCGGAAATAGTTTTGGAAAGTGATCGAAGCAAATGTTTGGCTTTCGTGTTGGATATCTACTTTTTCTTTTGCTTCAACCGCCTGATGCAAGCCTTCACCCCAACGGCGACCAATCATTTTACGACCGGTATGTTCATCAATAATGATGACCTCACCATTTTCAACGATATAGTCACGATTGCGCTCAAATAAAACATTCGCTCTTAGTGCGGCATTAACATGGATCATTAAACCAATATTTGTGGAGTCGTATAAACTGTCACCTTCTTGTAAAAGGCCAGTTTCCACCAACATGTCTTCAATTTTTTCATGACCATCCTCAGTCAAAAACACCTGACGAGCTTTTTCATCAATCGTATAGTCACCCGTTGTGGTTTTTTCGACCGGGTCTTCTTCACCCAGCTCTAAATGCGCAATCAGTGGGTTGATTTTGTGATAAATTTCAGCCTTATTATCTGTGGGCCCAGAAATAATAAGTGGGGTACGTGCTTCATCAATTAAAATTGAATCGACCTCATCAATGATAGCGAACGATTGGCCGCGCATGACTTTTTCTTCTTTGTAGATCGCCATGTTATCGCGCAAATAATCAAAACCAAATTCGTTGTTGGTGCCGTAAGTAATATCCATCGAATAAGCTTGTTGCTTTTCTTGATGACTTTGACCGCTGACAATCACACCAGTACTTAAGCCTAGAAACTCAAATAACTGCCCCATCCATTCGGCATCACGTTTTGCTAAGTAATCGTTAACCGTGATGACATGCACACCCGAACCACTTAGTCCGTTCAAATAGGCGGCCAAGGTTGCGACTAAAGTTTTACCTTCACCCGTACGCATTTCAGCAATCCGACCGTCATGCAACGCCATGCCACCTATCATTTGAACATCATAATGACGCATACCAAAAACACGCTTACCCGCTTCTCTAACGACAGCAAAAGCTTCGGGCAAAATATCATCCAGTGTTTTTCCTTCAGCCAACGCTTGTTTAAAAGCGGACGTTTTTGCCTGCAATGCCTCATCTGACAAGGCTTCCAATTCTGCTTCATAAGCATTAATTTGAGCCACTCGTTTCTGGTATTGCTTTAACAAACGCTCATTGCGACTACCGAAAATCTTTTTGAAAATATCTACGAACATAATGGTTAATTACCTGAACTTTATTACCAGAGCTACACCAACATCAAATCAACTACATCTTAAATTTGTTAGCTGAAGTTTCGCCGTTAAGCACCATGATCATTTAAAATGGGATTTATTCTACCATAGCTCAAAACCATCGCAGGCTTATTAAACAGCATGAAACACCTACTTCAAGAATCCAGTTTAACTAAACTCTTTCAGCAAGCTGAGCTTTATCAAGCTTTGTTGGAATTAGGCCGGTCGGCCTTACCTGAAAACCTAGCCATACACTTGACAGGGGTCAGTATTGAACAGCAGACGTTAATTTGTTTAACGGACGGGGCAAATTGGGCGAGTAAATTGCGATTTTTTGAGCAAACCCTACTGCATCATTACGATCAGAATTTGCCTCACTTAAAACTCAATCAGGTTTACTTTAAAGTCATGGTTGATTTAGACACACCCGCCGGTATAAAAAGAAGCCCAAATAGACCGGATGAAAAAGCTGCAGAACAAATGAAAACGCTCAGTAAAACCCTCCCCCCTAAACTAGCTGACGCACTAACCAAGCTCAGTCAGCGCGCCCAATCAAACAAGGATAGGGATTAACCTCACAATTCCAAATAAGCTGCGTTTAAAGAAGAACTTTACTACTGCTAAAATCAATTGGAAGTGGATCAGAATCGCCCAGAGAGACAACCTCAAACGCATCTGACTGGCTAAATAGCTCGCGCAACAATTGATTGTTTAATGCATGCCCGGACTTGTGAGCCGTAAATTCACCAATAATGGCGTAACCGGCCATAAATAAGTCGCCTACCGCGTCTAAAATTTTATGTCGCACAAATTCATCTTTATTGCGCAGACCTTCCTTATTCATGACACCGGTATCATCTAGGCCAATCGCATTCTCTAGGCTCGCACCTAAAGCCAATTGGCGCGAACGTAACATTTCCATATCGCTCATGAAGCCGAAAGTTCGTGCACGGCTGACCTCTTTAAAATAAGAAGTCGAAGAAAAGTCTAAAGTCATGTTTTCGGCTGTTTGCTTAAAGGCTGGGTGATCAAAACGAATTGAGAAATTTAGACGATAGCCTTCATAAGGTTTAAACTCAGCCCAACCCCCTAGTTCGTTTTCTACACGAACTGGCTTTTTAATACGAATATAGCGTTTATCAGCATCTTGAAAATCAATCCCTGCCGACTGTAATAAAAAAATAAAATGCGAGGCACTGCCGTCCATAATTGGCACTTCATCCGCATTTAAATCGATATATAGATTATCCATCCCGACACCCGCCAAGGCCGACATCAGATGTTCAATCGTCGCAATTTTTGCACCTTGACTTAAAATCGTTGTGCACAACATCGTTTCACCCACAATATCAGGAGACACTTTAAATTCGACAACCGGGTCTAAATCTATACGGCGAAACACAATACCAGTATTAACAGGTGCGGGTCTTAGGGTCATAATGGCTTCATGACCGGTATGTAAACCCACGCCCTTGGCCTTAATTGGATTAGCAATCGTTCTTTGCTTCACGCTTTTTCTCTATCTTATTAAATTCTTTTTAGCCACAAACCACGTTTAGAAACTGTTTGAAAACCAGTTTTTCATACGCGTTAGCAAGGCTTTTTCATCGTTAAAATTGTATCCACTGGCATTCGAATCTGCATTCACCGGCAAATGATCTCGTGCATACATTAATAAGCCAACCGTCGTAGCATAACTTGGACTGTTAACTTCTTCTGTTAAGCCGCTAATACCATGTGGCAGGCCTAAACGCACCGGCATATTAAATACTTCTTCAGCGAGCTCAACGGCACCCTCAACCAAGGAACTTCCACCAGTTAAAACCACACCCGCTGCAATCATTTCTTCAAAACCAGAACGACGCAACTCAGCTTGAACCAACTGAAACAGCTCTTCATAACGCGGTTCAACCACCTCAACCAAGGTACGACGAGACAAACAACGAGCGGGTCTATCACCTACACTTGGCACTTCAATTTCTTCATCTTTGGCAATTAATTGTGGCAAGGCACAAGCATATTTACGCTTAATTTCTTCGGCTGCCGGCGTAGGTGTGCGTAAAGCGACGGCAATATCGTTGGTCACTTGGTCACCAGCCACCGCAATGACCGATGAATGTCGGATCGCTCCCTGATAGAATACGGCGATATCGGTTGTACCCCCACCGATATCGACCAAACATACACCCAGTTCTTTTTCATCTTCTGACAGAACCGCTTCGCTAGAAGCCAACTGTTCTAGAATAATATCTTCAACTTTTAAACCACAACGCTGTACACATTTTGTGATATTTTGCGCGGAACTGACCGAACCCGTTACCATGTGTACCTTTGCTTCTAAGCGCACACCTGACATACCAACCGGCTCACGAATACCGTCCTGGTTATCAATAATGTATTCTTGCGGCAAAATATGCAGCACTTTCTGGTCGCCAGGTATTGCCTGAGTGCGTGCCGCATCAATAACACGTTGAATATCTTCTTCCGTTACTTCTTGGTTACGAACCGCCACCATGCCGTTTGAGTTAAAACTTTTTATGTGACTGCCTGCAATCCCGACATAAACGGTTTGAGCTTGGTAACCAGACATACGTTCGGCTTCATCAATCGCGCGTTGAATAGACTCAACCGTTGAGTCAATATTAACGACGACCCCTTTCTTAAGTCCTTTAGAAGGGTGAGTTCCCATCCCCAAAATCTCAATACCACCATCGGCTTTTACTTTGCCAACAATCGCTGCGATTTTCGAGGTACCAATATCCAACCCAACAATAATATTTGAAGCCAGTTTTTTACGCGCCATAGTCTTCCAGTCTTCTCTACTTTAAAGCACTTGTGACGAAGATGAGGCTACCCTGATCGCCACGCCGTTGCTGTATCTCAAATCAAAGCTTTGTGCAGATTCTACCAGTTTTTTCGAAAGCATAGGGTAAGCCTTTACAAAACGCGGTAACTTGGTGGTCCAATTGGCCGCATCGACAATTAATTCCTGCCCGCTATCTAACCTAAGCCGAAACACGCCATCCACTTGTTGGGATAAGCTAACAATTTGCCAATTTAAAGCGCCCAAACTTTTCTGAAATGTCTCCAACACTTCCAACAAAGCTGGAGCTTGTAAACGATCGCCCCGCAGATGAATTAGGTGTTCAAACCCTTGCTGTGAAGTTGGCCTAAAAATTTCGCCACCTTGACTGATTAAATCTTGTTCGCCCCAACGTGCAATCGGATCATGCTCTTCAATACTAATCTCTAGATAACCAGGCCAACTTCGTTTTATGGTAGCACTTTCGATCCAGTTAACTTGTTCGAGCGAACGCTTGAGTTCACTTAAATCAACTTCCCAAAAAGATTGCGACAGGTAAGGAACAAGGGCTTCGTCCACATCATCGAAACTAACATGCTGTAGTGAATCGACAATGCTATAGGATAAATAATCTACCCCGCGGGACGAAGAGAACAGCGAAAACAGCAATGCGCTTAACGCTAGAAAAATCGATGCAACACCTAAACCCCACTTGAGTTTTCGCAACGCCTAACCCTCAGTTTAATGATGTTTTCAAAATCTCAACCACCAGCTCTTCAAAACTCAACCCCATCACTTTGGCCGCTTTAGGTACCAAACTATGATCGGTCATACCCGGCACAGTATTTAACTCAATTAACCAGGCCTGGTGGTTATCATCCACCAATAAATCCATGCGTCCCCAGCCTTTTGCACCAACCACATCAAAACCTCTTAGCACAAGCTGGTCAATTTGTTCTTGCAGTGACTGGCTCAATTCACAAGGGCAAAGATATTGTGTATCGTTTGACTGGTACTTCGCCGAATAATCATAAAAGTCGTGCGTGGTTTTGAGTTCGATGGTTGGCAAAACCCGGCCATTTAGAACACCCACCGTAAATTCCCGACCGGTGATCCATTGTTCGATTAATACTTCGTTATCATACTGCTGTGCAAATTCAACTGCTTGCTGCAATTCTTCAGGATTATAAACCTTGCGCATGCCAATGCTTGAACCTTCATGGCTCGGCTTCACGATTAAAGGAAAGGACAAATTAAAGTTTTCTAAATCCAATGGCTGGAACTGACTAACTTGCACAAAGTCAGGCGTAGACAAACCTGCTCCACGCCAAAGCCATTTTGTTCGCAACTTATCCATCGCCAAAGCCGAAGCCGCCATTTGACTTCCGGTGAATGGCATGGCTAAAGACTGTAAAATCGCTTGAACTTGACCGTCTTCTCCCCAACGACCATGCAAAGCAATAAAAGCGCGATCATAACTCTGACTTATTTCGACAAGCTGTTCAAGTCGTGTCACATCCAAGCCATGCGCATCGACCCCTGCACGCTGTAGTGCTTGAGTAATGGCTTGGCCACTCCGTAAAGAGACTTCTCGTTCAGCGGCCACGCCTCCCATTAATACCGCTACCCGGCCAAAAACGCTCATGACTCACCTACCTGTTCGTGCCATTGTTTCGCCCAGGCACCAATATCACCAGCACCCATCATTAAAACCACATCGTTTGGCTGTAATAGTTCTGGCGCGAGACTTTCTAATTCATCAAAGCCATCCACTAACACCAAGTTTTGGGCACCACGCAGACGCATCGCTTGAATTAAAGCCTTAGAATCAAAAGCCGTTAGAGGTGTTTCGCCGGCGGCGTATACCTGACTTAAAACAACCAGATCGGCCTGCATTAAAGCATGCACAAAATCTTCAAATAAATCACGTGTACGACTGTATCGATGTGGCTGAAATACTAAGACTAAGCGCTGTTCTGGAAACGCGGCACGCGCAGTTGTCAGTGTTGCATTTAATTCAGTGGGGTGATGACCATAATCATCGACCAAGGTGACACGATGCCCGCCAATTTGACGATTCGGATATACTTCAAATCGACGACCAACGCCAGCAAAGGCCATTAAGGCTTCATTGATGGCACATGGCTTGACGCCGAGCTCCAACGCAACAGCAATCGCCGCTAAAGCATTTTGAACATTGTGTCGACCAGGAATATTCAAGGTCACGTTAAATTCCGAACCATCTTTTAAACGCACACCAAACTGACTTTTCAGACCCTGTGCTTCTACATTAACAGCACGCACATCGGCTTCTTCATCAAACCCGTAAGTACGGGTTTTGCGCAGCACATCTGGCAACAATTTTTTAATATTCGCATCATCTAAGCACAACACAGCCAAGCCATAAAACGGCAAACGATTTATAAACTCATTATAGGTACTGATTAAACGAGAAAAGTCGCCCTGGTAGGTTTCCATATGATCCATGTCGATATTGGTGATGACCGACATCATAGGGGTAAGATGTAAAAACGAAGCATCCGATTCGTCGGCTTCGGCGACTAAATAACGCCCAGAACCTAAGCGAGCGTTGGTGCCAACTTGATTTAATTTGCCACCGATCACAAACGTTGGGTCTAAACCACCATGCGTTAAAATCGCTGCAGTTAAGCTGGTTGTGGTCGTTTTGCCGTGCGTACCAGCGATCGCAATACCAAAGCGCATACGCATCAACTCTGCCAACATTTCTGCACGAGGAATCACGGGGATACGCTGTGACTTTGCCCACAACACCTCTGGATTATCGGAGCGAATCGCGCTCGACACCACTAATACATCCGCGGTTTTCATTAAAACGGGGTCGTGGCCAATCTGCACATTTGCACCCAAAGCTTCTAAACGTGAAACCGTCTGATTGCGTTTAACATCGGAGCCTGATACTTGAAAATCGAGATTTAGACAAACTTCGGCAATCCCGGCCATACCGACACCACCAATGCCAACAAAATGGATTTGTTTTACTTGTTCTTTCATTAAAGCCCTACAAATTCAAAGAGTTCCAATCTAATTTGAGCCGAGTCATACTCAATTAACACCCAATTCTGGAACACCAAAACTTTGCGTATGATAGCAAAAATGGCCTCAACTAATCGAATAATTCTTTTTGAGAGTGCGTTTTTTTAAGATTTCTAAACAAAATTGTCAATTTAGTAACAATGACACCTGCTCTAACATCAATTAAGCAGACTTGGTGTACTCTCTGAATCGCCAAGTGCCTGATCACCCGGCGCGGCTACCGGTTGCGGTATAACCCAATAATACTGAGCCAAGACCGCAGCCAACTCGGAAGGTTGATGCAAAGGGTCGGTAATTTCAACTAAACCACCAGATCCAGTTTGCAAGCTCCCAGCTTGGGCAGCCGCCTCAGCCAAGGCTAACACCTCTTCACAACCTTCACCTTCAACAATCCGAGCCTGCGGATTCCACCAAAGCACTTTGGCCTCACGACCCGTGGCACCAGGTAACGGCATCAATTCTAATTTAATCCAATCCAGTGGTGCTTTTGACATGTTCCTCAACCCTTTAATTCGTTTGGGGCTAGCGTAACATATCCAAGGCTTCATGCACAGAATCGACCAAACGATCAATATCCTCATGCGTATTATAAACACCAAATGAAGCTCGCACGGTGGCCGGCACATCAAACTTTTGCATCACGGGCATGGCACAATGATGACTCGCCCGAACCGCGACCCCATCTTGATCTAATAAGGTAGCTAAATCATGCGGATGCGCTCCATCAATCACAAACGACACCACCGCACCTTTGTTTTTTGCGGTGCCGATAATGCGCAAACCTTCAATTTCAGTTAAGCGCTTAGTCGCATAGTGCAACAAGTCCTCTTCAATACGTGCGATCTGTTCAAACCCTAAAGACTGTATAAACTTAATCGCCGCACCCAACCCTATAACGCCAGCAATATTCGGGGTGCCAGCTTCAAATTTATAAGGCAGTTCGTTGTATTCGGTTTTGTCAAACGTGACCGAGTAAATCATGTCGCCACCCCCTTGGTAAGGCGGCATGGCTTCCAATAAATCTTGTTTTGCGACCAACCCACCAATACCGGTTGGGGCATACATTTTATGACCAGAAAACACAAAAAAATCGCAATCTAAAGCTTGCACATCTATCGCCATGTGCGAAATAGACTGCGCACCATCCACCAGTACTTTGGCGCCTGATTGATGAGCCAATTTCACGATTTCTTTAATTGGATTAATGCTGCCTAGCGCGTTTGACATATGTGTGACGGCAACCAACTTGGTGCGCGAATTGATTAAATCGGGCAAGGCTTCCAACGACAATTCACCTTGATCGTTAATCGGCCACTTCACAATCTTAATATTCAGTTGGTCACGCAACATTTGCCAAGGTACAAGGTTGGAGTGGTGTTCCAGTTCCGACACAATCACTTCATCCCCAGCACTTAAGTTTGCGCGCCCCCAACTTTGAGCGACTAAATTAATCGCCTCAGTCGCGCCTCTAACAAAAATGACTTCTTTATAGGAGCGCGCATTCACTAAAGCACGCACCTGCTCCCTGACAGCCTCAAATGCCTCTGTTCCACGTTCACTTAAACCATAAACTCCGCGATGCACATTCGCATTTTGCTCACGATAATAACGGTTAATCGCTTCGATGACACTGACCGGTTTTTGGCTGGTTGACGCATTGTCTAAATAAACCAAAGGGTGCCCATTTTCTGAGCGCGACAAGATTGGAAATTGCGCTTTGAGCGCGGCCTGATCAAACATACTCACCTTTGAAAGTTCTTAAAATCATTCATCATTCCCCTTGCAAGCTTTCCATTGAAAACCAAGGGGAATAAATGCGGATCGGAGGGATTACGCGTTGAGTTTATGCATCAATTTTTCTGCTAACCAATGGCGCATAGGCATCGAGCTAATCGATTCTAATGGTTCCAACAAGAAGGCTTGCGTAACCAAACGACGTGCATCATCTGCATTAATGCCACGGGCTCGCAGATAGAAAATCTGCTCATCGCTTATTTGACCGGATGCCGAACCATGAGAACACTTAACGTCGTCTGCATAAATTTCCAGTTGTGGCTTACTATCGACCTTAGCTTTATTTGATAACAGCAAGTTTTTGTTATCCATCTGGCCATCGGTTTTCTGCGCGGCGCGAGCCACTTTAATCATACCGTTAAATACGCCTACGGCCTCATCGTCCAACACAAGCTTGTGCAATTGTCGACTCGTACCCCACCAGGCCTGGTGCTCTGTATGAGTTCGCGTATCCATAATTTGCTGACCATTAGCAAAACAGGCACTGCTTTGTTCAGATTCAATGTGCTCATCCGCCATACGCAATACATTTTGATGACGCGAAATACTGGCGCCCAAGCCAATATAATGGGTGCGAAACACCGAGTTCTTAGCTTGATCGACAAATTGCAAACCAAAATACATCGCCAACGGATTAAGTGACTGTAATACCACTTGGTTTAACTGAGCGTTTTCGGCCACATTAATTTCGGTAACCACATTGTCAAACGCATTCAATTTTTCGTTCAAGCTGACATGTTGTTGCACTAGCGTCAATTGAGCACCATGCGCTAGCGTGACTCGGTTACGTACGGTATTCGCATGTTCATTTTGGGTTTGCACATAGGTGCAAAGAATCGGGCGCTCCACCACACAGTGCGGCTCAAGTTGAATCACCACACCATCATCAAACAACATCGAATTTAAGGTACCAAACGCTTCTTTCTCTATCCCCATTTCATGTGACAAAAATGCGGTATAACCTTGTTCGAAATCTAACGCATCCTTAACCGACTCAATACTCAGACCCGCTGGCAACACACTCAAATCGTCTGAAAAACGTTCACTAAAGTAACCGTCCACAAACACCAAATGCATTACCTCAAACGGCGGTAAAAACGATTTAATATCGGCTTCTGAAACCTGCGCTACACCGCTACGCTGATAATGAGTTTGTAAAAACGCATTCAGCGGCGTGTATTTCCAATCTTCGTCACGACGCGTTGGAAACCCCTGTTCAGCAAAGTGTTGGCTAGCTTGTTGACGAAAAGCAACCAACGCAGAATCCGACTCTGACGCCATCAGCGTCTCAGCCTGCTGCTGATAAAAATTCATAGCGCTTTGCGCGACTGGACTATGCTTCTTGATAGGCTTGGATAAGGTGGTCATACCCCTTCTCCTCTAATTCTTGTGCTAACTCAAACCCGCCCGATTTAATGATTTGGCCGTTATATAAAACGTGCACATGATCAGGCTTAATATAATCCAGCAATCGCTGGTAGTGGGTCACAATTAAAAAACTACGATCTGGCGCACGCAAAGCGTTTACACCCTCAGCCACGATGCGCAAAGCATCAATATCGAGCCCGGAATCGGTTTCGTCCATAATACAAAGCTTTGGTTCTAGCATCGCCATTTGAAAAATGTCGTTACGCTTTTTCTCGCCACCTGAAAAGCCAACGTTAACGGAGCGCTCAAGCATCACTGGTGACATTTCCAATTTTTTCATTTTTTCGGCGGCCAATTGCTCAAAGTCAAACATATCAAGCGCAGGCTGACCGCGAGCTTCACGCACCGCATTAACCGCGGTTTGCATAAATAACTTATTGGAAACCCCAGGAATTTCAACCGGGTATTGAAACGCTAAAAAGACCCCTTTACGTGCGCGCTCTTCCGCGTCCATCTCAAGCAGGTCTTCATTGTCGTACTCAACCTGACCTTCAGTCACTTCGTATTCTTCACGACCGGCCAAAACGCTCGACAAGGTGCTTTTTCCCGAGCCGTTCGGCCCCATAATAGCGTGCACTTCACCCGGGTTCACTTGCAAATTAATACCCTTTAAAATCGATTTCTCTTCGACCTGGGCTTTTAGATTATTAATGTTTAATAACATAGTCTTCGTCTTTGCTTTTGCGTTAAAAAGTGGATGTATTGGTTCAGCGAATGACTTTATATTTCAACAAAACCAATCGCTTGAACTGAATTAAATTAGCCGACCGAGCCTTCCAAACTAATCGCCAATAGCTCTTCAGCTTCTTGCGCGAACTCTAGAGGCAACTCTTTAAATACTTCTTTACAGAAGCCATTTACGATCATGGAAATGGCATCTTGCTCGCTAATACCACGCTGCTGACAATAAAACAGCTGATCTTCACCAATGCGAGAAGTGGTGGCTTCATGCTCAACTTGGGCGGTTGGGTTTTCTACCTCAATGTACGGGAAAGTATGCGCACCACATTGGTCGCCAATTAGCATCGAGTCACACTGGGTAAAGTTACGCGCCCCTTCGGCCGAAGGTAGAATCTTCACTAGGCCACGATAGGTATTATCACTGTGACCTGCAGATAAGCCTTTGGAAATAATGGTACTGCTGGTGTTTTTACCAATATGGATCATTTTTGTGCCGGTATCGGCCTGTTGACGGCGATTGGTTAAGGCCACCGAATAGAACTCACCAATTGAGTTATCACCTTTTAAGATACAGCTTGGGTATTTCCAAGTAATCGCCGAACCGGTTTCAGCTTGCGTCCAAGACAGTTTAGAGTTTTTGCCTTCACAAATTCCGCGCTTGGTTACAAAATTCAAAATCCCACCTTGGCAGTCGTCATCGCCCGGATACCAGTTTTGCACAGTGGAATATTTTACTTCGGCATCTTCATGCACAATCACTTCCACCACCGCCGCATGTAACTGATAGGTGTCACGAACTGGCGCCGAACAACCTTCCAGATAACTCACATAACTGCCTTTGTCGGCAATTAAAATTGTGCGTTCAAACTGGCCGGTTTTGGCTTCGTTGATACGGAAGTAAGTCGACAAATCAATCGGGCAACGCACCCCTGGCGGCACATATACAAACGTCCCGTCCGACGCGACCGCTGAATTTAAGGCGGCGAAGAAGTTATCGTGATGCGGCACTACCGTACCAATATACTGTTGAACTAATTCAGGATAATCATGCACGGCTTCTGAGAAGGAGCAAAAAATAATGCCTAATTTAGCCAAGTCATCGCGTTTGGTGGTTGAAATCGACACCGAATCGAAAATCGCATCCACCGCGATATTGGCTTCGCCATCATCATTAATCGGCACCCCAAGTGATGCAAACGCTTTCGCGACTTCTGGATCGATGCGATTAGCCTGACTATGATCTTTGCCATCCAACGCCTTATCACAAGACTCAGAACAACTGCCGCATTCGGGAGCAGAATAGTAGCTATAATCCTGATAATCGATTGGTTCATACTCAGCTTTTGCCCAATGCGGCTCTGGCATGGTTTGCCAATGCTTAAAGGCTTTTAAGCGGAAATCCAACATCCACTGAGGCTCATTTTTTTTAGCCGAAATCGCACGCACGACGGATTCATTTAAACCTTTCGCAAAGGTTTCCACGGCCGTTTTGGTAAAAAAACCTTCTTTATAGTGTTGGTTTTTTTGCAAAATATCATTGATTTCTTGGTATTGAGTGGTCTGCGTCATCGAAAATTCACTTGTTAAAACAATTCTTACTATTTTAGTTGGTTATTCATTAAAAGTCTAGCCTGCAGGCGCATGACAAGCTTGCAACCAGGCAGACAATTCGGTGGCGTTTAGACCTCGTCCTAAAATACGAATTTGGCCGATTTGCTCAGGTGACGGGTCGGCACCAAAGGTGTCCCAGCGCAATCTCGTGCCTTCTAATGCCACCGCATTTATATACTCTTGCGTATCTAACACCGCCTGAACTCGCCAAAGCTCGACCCCTAGGTTTTGTTTCGCGGTATCTAACACAAACATCACATGCTCTAACACGACTTTGGGCAAGCGAAACTCAAAACTGTCGAGTTCAGGCCAGCCAGATTGGACAGCAGTCTTTGGGGCCGCCAGCAAGGCTTGAATTCGAGCCTCGCTTAAGTTGTCATACTGACAGGTTGCGAAGGGTTTGTTTGGTGCAATTTGTTTCAACTGAGCCAACCACCAGGCCTGGTGATCAAGCCCGACTTCGTGCCAAAACATCAACACCAACGCATCACCCGCGAGCAACAATTGCGTTAGTTCGACTTGGTTGTCAATCGGACTGCGCGCATCAATAACCACCCAAGCCTGCTCATGATCGGATACATCAAACACCAGGCCTGGTGCCTCTCTCAAATTCAATGATTGATGATTATGCAAAGCCGCTAACAAGCGACTCTTACCCGATCCAGGCCAGCCGAGCAAACAAACCGATTTATTTACTGAAAGCATGCGCTAAAGTCGCTCACTAGCTGATCGTAAAAAGCTTCAAAAGGCTGAAGTTTTCCTTCAAAACCAAGCGGATCGAGGCTGCCGATCGACACACCTAAGCCTTGCAAAACCGGCCTTAAACGCGCTTCAGGAAACTGCGGTTCTTTAAAAATACAGGTCACCTTGCGGTCACGTATCAATTGACGTAAATCTTGCACCGCTCGCATGCTAGGTGGCACTTCCGGGTTCACATGAATTGTGCCTAAAGCTTGTAAGCCAAAACTCTGCTCAAAATATTGATAGGCATCGTGCATCACCACAAAATGTTGGCTTTGAAGAGGCTCAATTTTTAACTGCCAGGCCTGGTGGGCTTCTTCTAAACTGGCTAGTGTAGCCTGTTCTCGTGCCACAATTGCGCCTTGTTGTAAAGGCTGCAAGGCTTGGAATTGCTGGCTAAACTCTTGAATTAATAAACCTGCATTTTGATAACTTAACCAAATATGCCCATCGGTTCGAGTTTCCTCAAGCGGTTTCGCATCATTCTCAGCGTGAGCATGGTCGTGCTCATGTGCGTGGTCACCCTCTGATTCTTGCCAAACCCCACCATCGCGTTTGGGCAAAAGCACCAGGCCTGGTAGTTGACGCATCACCACTTGAGTGCCGTCATAATTGCGCAACGCACGCGCTAACCAAGCGTCAATTCCGGTGCCGACCGACACCACAATATCCGCCTCTTGAATTTGACGCATATGGCTAGGTTTGAGCTGAAAACCATGCGGCGAGGCGCCCGGACTGAGCAACACATGCAATTCGTCATCCTCATCCAATAAAGGCATCACCATCGCGCCCAAAGGCGGAATCGACACAACCACCTTCAAAGCCAAAGCTTGGCCACTTGCCAACCATGCCAAACTTAGTATAAAAATCCGCATCCCGTTTCGCATTTGTCTGCGTCTCCCTGTAAAATAGTCGCTATGAACCCAAACCAAACTAGTGCTTCGGCCAATTTAACAACCGATTTATTAATCAGTGCCCATCAAATTCAGCATCGTTTTGGTGAGAATCAGGTATTGCAAGATATTGACTTTCAAATTCACCGAAATCAAATCATTACCCTAATTGGCCCCAATGGCGCAGGTAAATCCACGCTGGTTAAGATTCTGTTGAAGATTCTTAAACCCACCCAAGGCCAGGTGACACACCATCAAAATCTGGTGATTGGCTTTATGCCGCAAAAAATTCAAATCGATCCGACCCTGCCCTTAACCGTCAAACGCTTTTTACAACTGGGCTTAAAAAAGGCAGAACATAATACCACACAGATCGAAACCATCGCACAAGAACTCCAGATTGCCAGCCACCTAAACCAAGCGGTGCAATCCTTATCTGGTGGCGAAATGCAACGCGTTTTATTGGCGCGTGCGCTGATTCGTAATCCCGATTTATTGGTGCTGGATGAGCCGGTGCAAGGCATCGATTTGCAAAGTCAAAGTCAGATTTATCAACTGATTCACGAACAACAACAAAAACGTCAATGCGGCGTATTAATGATCAGCCACGACCTGCACTTGGTGATGAAACACACCGACGAAGTGATTTGCCTAAACCAGCACGTATGCTGTTCTGGCACCGTGCAAAGCCTGCGCGATCACCCCAGCTTTATCGCCCAGTTTGGTACAGATTTGCCTGAGCACGCACTTTATCAACATCACCACGACCACTGTAAACACGGATAATTTTTTATGACGCTAGACCCTTTTATGCTTTATGCGCTTTCCGCCGGTTTGTTAGCGGCTTGGTTAGCCGCGCCGCTGGGCGTATTTGTGGTCTGGCAACGTCAAGCTTACTTTGGTGAAACGCTCGCGCATTCGGCTTTATTAGGGATTGGCTTGGGGCTGATTTTACAAATCCACCTAACCCTCGCGATCTTACTCATCTCATTTTTGATCGTAATTAGTTTGCATCAATTGCGTCAAAGTGCCTTGCTGGCTACCGACACCCTACTCGGTATACTCGCACACGGCAGCTTAGCGCTCGGCTTGGTGGTAATCAGCCTACAAGACAATATCCAACTCGATATTATGGGTTATTTATTTGGCGATATTCTGAGCGTCCACCGCGAAGATCTTTATTGGATGCTCGGATTAGGTCTGTTGCTATTAATGTTTTTTTACCGCAACTGGCACGACCTGCTCAACCTGACTCTCAACACCGAACTGGCGCAAGTTGAAGGTATAAAAGTTAAAGCCCTACAATTGCAAATGACCCTATTGCTCGCGCTAGTGATTGCCGTCGCGATGAAAATCGTCGGCATTCTACTCATTACCTCACTGCTGATTCTGCCCGCTGCCACCGCGCGCCGTTTAGCCAACACACCCGAACAAATGTTGGGTTATACCTTTTTTACCGCCAGCTTCAGTGTTGCCACCGGCTTAATCTTATCCTACTATCTAGATTTACCATCCGGCCCCGCCATAGTGGTCAGTGCCATGGCTTTATTTCTCGTGCTGCTACTGAAACCCAAAAAAGCCTAACCAGGCCTGGTGCTTGATGCCAGCTGATCTATTTCGCGTTTCTGAGCCAATAGAGCACAAGCAGTTTTAAGCCAATTGGCACACCGGCATAGAGCCAGACCAGCGTGGTAAAACTGGCTGTGGTTTTTTGATCCCAGCCCATCCAGTCCAGCAATGGAAAGGCCAAGCCGACCGCTAAGGCCAGTGCCAACTTGGTTAACATGCCCCAAATCCCAAACAACAACCCGCTGATCGAGCCATTAGTTTGACTTAGATTTTGCGCGATATCGGCTTGAATCGAAGATGGCAAGGCTACATCTGCCCCAAGACTTAAGCCTGACAAAAAACTAATAATCAAAAAGGCGCTAAAATCACCCGACTCAAGCGTAAATACCCAGGCAAAACTCAGGCAAGCTAATATGATCGAGCCACGCCAAGCGGTGTATTTGCCCAAACGTTTCGATAAAGCCACCCAAAAAGGCAACGCCAATACGCCAGCTAAAAAGAAACTCATTAATAAAATGCCCGTTTGGGGGGTGAGATCAAGATAATATTGCACAAATAAAAGAAACAGGGTCGCTGGCAAAGCATTCGCTAGACTGTTAATGAAATAAGCTGGAAGTAATTGCCGGCTGTGCCGGTCGCGCCAAATCAACCACCAGGCCTGGTGGTCTTGTTTAGCTGGGCGCTTTGAATAGTTGGGCGCTTGGACGGCCAATTTTAATCGCCACATCATCAACCCCAAGCCCAGTGTTAGGCTCAGTGCAACCAGCGGATAAAGTATTTGAAACAGGCGTTGAGTATCTTGCGCATCACTCAAAAAAAACGGTAACAATAACACCGTCACCACGCCCAAAATAGCAAAGGCTTCACGACTGGCAGTAAACTGGGTTTTATAATGGTGATCGGGGGTTACTTCGGCACTTAACGCTTGATATGGAATCATAATTAAAGTCCAGGCCAAATAAACCAATAACGCCCAAACAAACAAATGCAAAGCTCCGGGCTGATTGGGCAAGAGCAATTGCCACAAACTCAATAACAATAACGCCCAACCTGACGCCATCAGACCATAACGCCCAGCTGAAGTCAGCCGATCACGCCACCAGCCAATTAGGAGATCGGTCAGTACATCTGTTACGCGCGCCAACAACAACATCAAACCCACCAACGCCATTTCAACACCTAGCTGGTAATAATAGGTCGGCAGATAAATATAAAGCGGAATGCCCAGCATCGCTAAGGGCCAGGATGGCAAACCATAAAGCAGAGGTTGCGCTATGGAGGACGCTGGTTGGGTGGTTTTCATGCGAGTCAGCGAGCCTTTAAGCGCTTAGCAACGAGTTTAACTAGCGCGCCCAAAACTGGCACTTTTTGATAAACGTATTCACCTGAATCCCAATAATCCATGTGCACGATGACTTTATCTTGCTCGTTAATCAGAATTTTGCTCATGCCGTTAATTTGCTGCGTTTCACCTTTGGGTTTCAGCTTGAAATAAAAGCGCCATTCTAAATAGCCGGTTTTATCCGCCCCCGCCAACTGGTGAATTCGAAACTCAGGTTCATGCAAGCTTCGAAACATATGAGCAAAAATTTGTTGCAAATCCGCCAGACCACGCACTTCGTTAAACGGGTCTTTAAAGTAAACCTGCGGATCAAACACCGCTGCAAACTCTTGTTTCACGCTATCTGGCGTGAGATTTTCAAATAAGGCTTGGTAACGTTTTAATACGGTTTGAATCGACATAATTAGGTTTCCTTGTTGAGCATTTTTTTAGTCAAGCCCAAAGACCAACGATAAGGCAGAACCTTGAGCAAGCTGAGCATAGCACGCAAACCGAACGGAAAGCGGATTTCAAAGCCACTTGATTTTTGTAACCCTTTATTAATAAGGTAAGCGGCTTGTTTTGGCTCGACCAGGCCTGGCATCTCAAAGGTATTTTTTGCGGTCAGACGTGTCTTAACAAATCCGTGATTAATAATTTGTAATTGAATATCCGCTTCGGCCAACTCAGGCTGCAAGGACTCAGCCAAATTCACCAGCGCCGCTTTGGGTGCAGAATAACCACCACCATAAGGTAAGCCAAAATAAGACGCCAAGCTGGCATTCCAAACCCAACGCCCGGCGCCCTGTTTGGAGAACAAAGGTTGTAACGCCAGCATCAAAGAGACCGCGCCCAAATAGTTTGCTTGGTTCATAAACTTAAAACTTTCCCAATCCCACTCTTTGATTCGCATAGGTTGGTAAGCCCCGACATTATAAAACCACATATCCAAACCATTATGTAACGACCAGGCCTGGTGGCTCTTAGCTTGACAATCAGCCGCATCGGTTACATCCAGATTTAAACAGCTCAACTTTGTGAAGCGCTGTTTTAAGTCGGCTAAATCGGCTGAATCTTCCGCATTACGTGCGGAGGCAATCACACTATGACCTTGTGCCAACCAAATTTTTACTAATTCTAGACCGATGCCTTGTGATCCGCCTACTATCCAGATTCTTAGATTTTGTGTGGTTTTTTTCATCTCGCCCCCTTGTACAAGTGTACAATTTATGTATAAATATAATATAACAAACTAACCACGGATAAAGCAAATGTTTGAACACAGTAAAAAATATAAGGTGGCGGTGATTGGCAGTGGCATCAGTGGCATCAGTGCGGCTTGGTTTTTAAGCCAGCACCACGAGGTAACCTTGTTTGAAAAAAACACCAAGCTCGGCGGCCATACTAATTCGATCGAAACCATCGTTAATGGTGAAAGCACCACGATCGACACTGGATTTATTGTTTACAACGAGCCCAACTACCCGCTTCTTAAAGCCATGTTCAAACATTTGAAGGTGGACACCTACCCCACCGACATGAGTTTTGCGGTCTCGATTGATCAAGGTCGATTGGAATATGCCGGTAATAATCTCAACACCTTATTTGCCCAACGTAAAAACCTACTTTCACTTCGTCATTGGCGCATGATTAAAGACATTCTGCGTTTTAACAAATTAGCGAAAATCGATTTAAGTCGTGGCCTCAACCCGGATTTAAGTTTGGGTGAGTATTTAACCCAAAATAATTTTAATCAAACCATGCAGCGCGATTATTTGCTGCCCATGGCGGCGGCCATTTGGTCTTGCCCAACCGACACTATGTTGCAGTTTCCGGCGCAAAGCTTTTTACAGTTCTTCGCCAATCACGGTTTGTTGAACGTAAATGATCGCCCGCAGTGGCGCACAGTAAAAAATGGCGCACACCAATATTTAAATAAAATTTTGGCGCTGAAGCCATTTGAGGTTATTCAACAAGGCATCACAAACGTCTTTACTTCATCCAGCAAACCAGGCGTGCGGATCGTAAGTGCAGATGGCGAATCTCATCAGTTCGATCAAGTTGTATTTGCTTGCCATGCTGATCAGTCTTACGCCTTATTAAAAGACCAGGGATTTGATCTATTAAAAAACTTTAAATACCAGCCCAACCAGGCCTGGTTGCATACCGATGTTGAGCAAATGCCGCGTATTCGTTCGGCTTGGGCTTCGTGGAACTATTTAAGTGGGCAAGACCGCCAAGCTAAACAAGCGGTCGCAGTGAGTTATTGGATGAACAAATTGCAACCGCTGGGCATTCAAACCGATGTGTTTGTCACCCTCAATCCAATTGTTGAGCCAAAAGCCGAATGCGTGATTCAAAAAATTGACTATGAACACCCCGTATTTGATCGCGCCGCCATGCAGGCTCAAACTGAATTGGGCGCGCTTCAAGGCCACAAAAACTGTTGGTTTGTGGGCGCTTATTGTGGTTATGGATTTCATGAGGACGGCTTAGCTAGTTCGGTCGCTTTAGCTAAACGTTGGCAAATTGCTTTACCCTGGGAGTATTAAGATGGCGTCAAATCTGTATGTTGGTCAAGTCATGCATAAACGCATGCAGCCGGTGGCGTATTACTTTCAATACACCACTACCAGCATCAAAGTCGACATTGATCAAATCCAACAAGAGTCGTCTAAATTGCGTTGGC
>NZ_DATCSL010000014.1:0-34088 GCF_036568485.1 Thiomicrospira sp. | reverse complement strand
ATTGTCATAAAGAGTCACCTGCTATTTTTGCTTTTTGCACACCACCGCTTTTCGTGGTGTGCGGGGTTTGGGGTTTCCCCAACGAAGAAGGATTCAAAATTAAGATAGTAACGAAGTGGATAGATTAAATTTTGAGTCGTTACTTCGCCCTTAGTCAGGGGGACGCCACCATCAGGCGGTAAAATAAAATGTTCTAGGAATTAGATGCAGCTGTGTTAAAGCATATCATAATTTATTGAATTGTTGTTTAGTGCTTGCTATGCTGAATAAAATTAATTATTAAGGATAAATTTGATGTCAGCATTTAGTAGTAAGTCACCTACATCTATTTTTGATAGCCAAGATTCCAATGAGTTAAAAGAACGCCAACGGTTAGAAGAGTTAAAACGCCAAGCTAAGGTTCAGCAGGTGAAGCTGGATAAACGATTAAACAAGCAGAAGATTCTAATGGGGGCATTTTTGGGTCAAGTATTGGCAACTGAAGGTGAAACTGAGCAAATGATTCGAGATTACTTCGCCATTCACTTTCCAGATTTTTTAACAAGGAAATCAGATAAGTTTTTATTCAAAAGTATGATCGAGAGTTTAGGTGGTGATATAGGATTGGGTGAGGAAGAGGATCCATTTTTAGCCAACGTAAAAGAAAATAATAAAGAAGCTACTGATCAAAATACAGGCGTTGAAGGCAGAAATACTGATAGCAATAACCAAACGCAATCTGACTCTCTGGCTAATTATAGAGAACAGGATTCGCTACTAGATGACAATAGTCATGCTACTGGTGGAAGTAATCCAAACTATCATGGGTAATAGGTTATGTTTATTGAAAGCCACAAAGCTGCGCTATCAAGCTTTGATGCAAATATAGAGCCGTATATGGTCGATGGTGTAGTGGCAGATAGTGAAGGCGCTTTATCTGTGATGCTGCCACTTGCAAGAAATACGATAGCCATTAAATTTGCAGAAGATGATCATAGCGTTGCGGAAATGGTAGCTCGTGCATTTACTTTGTTTGAAAACTTCTGCACAAGCGATCAAGCATACGCTTTTTACAATGAGATGATGGAAAATCCAAAATTATATGATCGTGTGATGCAGTTCGTTACTCTGATGCTAATAGCTGATAAGCCATTAGGAACCCTTACCATAAGTAAGGCAGTGGATAAAAAACATGCAAAGCTTTTGAGTGATGTTCGGCTGGTTGGTGGAATTTTTGGGTTTTATGATAAAGAGACTAAGGTTTATACAGATGATATCACTTGCATAACTCATCTCAATGGAACAACTAAAGAGCTGACTCTGCCCCCTGAGAAGGTTTTGATGCTGATGAGCTATTACATAAATGGCCAACGTGTATTGACCATGATGCCCTGGTGATGGGTTTAGGTTAAAGTGCAGTTGCACAGGATCATGGATAGTCTTTTACATATCAGCATAAAACTTCTGGATAAAGTCACGAGTCTTGCTCATGAGTCGCTCGTGAAGGGGTTTGCGCTCAAATAGCTTAACTTTATAGTTAGGTAGCGCTTTCACTTCGTTACGGTCAGGTAGCCGCTTGCTAGTCTTATACTTTCTGAGGATCTCTTGCATGACATCGGCTTTCAGATTGTTATCTTTACATAGCTCTTGGTACGCAGCCTCCTTCTCTACGTCCCAAAAGTGTGCAAAAGCCTCCTCTACTGTCTGACCATCTGGCATTTTAGGCATCTGCTCCTTGATGAACTTTTGGATAAGCTCTTGCTTGTCGCGGAAGGTCGGCTCATTCATGATTAAATCGTTCACCTGGGCTTGGTACTGGGCTGCCTTCTCTTCGTTGCCATCGTCTTGCTGCTTATTGGCTTGCTTGAGTAGCTCTAGTATGTAGCCGACATTGATACGATCGCTATGTAGCATTTCAATCTGAAAGTTGATGTCATCGAGTATTGAGGTTTTATCCTGGCTATTCTTGTTCTGGGTGCGAATGTTGCGGTATAGGTCTATATATTTACTGGCAAAATTGGCGAAGTCTTCTTTATTCAGATCTGTATCAGCCTGGTCGTAGTCTACGAAGGTACCTAACTGCTCGTTATAGCGCATCACTTCACGAAAGGCTTTGATAAATGCTAACTGCTCATCTTCAATCTCTAGTGTATCAACGGCCTTATAATCAGCGCAGATGTCTAAGAGATTCTTGGCAGCTTGATCGTAGTGCTTTCGTAGCTCATGCATTTCAGGAATGACGGCGATATCTTTCGCTTGCTTGTTGGCAAACAGGGCTAGAGCGTCGTCGGTGTTTTGTTTTAGGTTACGAAAGCAGACGATATTACCGAAGGGTTTTTTGTCGTTATAAATACGATTGGTGCGTGAGAAGGCTTGTACTAATCCGTGATACTTTAGGTTTTTATCCACGTATAGCGTATTTAAGGTTTTGGCGTCGAATCCTGTCAGAAACATGTTCACGACGATCAGAATATCGATCTTGCGCTGCTTTACTTTGGTGGCAATATCACGATAGTAAGGGTAGTAGTTCTTGCCTGAATCAAAGTTTGTAGCGAATGTATGATTGTATTGGCCAATGTAGCGATCTAACTTGTCGCGGCGGCTCTCATCGATTTGGGCAGGGGTTTCAAAGCTGGACTCTGCAATGAGCCCATTGTCTTCGAAACTGGCATCGGTCGCTTCGTTGGCCGCATAAGAAAATATCGTAGCAATGGTGAGTGGCTTGAATGTAGGGTCATCGGCTTGCTTTTGCGCTTGAATACGCTCAAAAGCGTCGTAGTACTGCGTGAGTATATCAACGGAGCTGACGCAAAATATAGCGTTAAACTCGCGGCGTTTGGTCTTGGTGTCGTGCTTTTCGATGATATAGCGAGCGATATCATCAATGCGTTTAGGGTCGTTATAGACCTCTTGAGTGTCAATGGCGGTGACTTTTTCATCGGCAGCACTGTCGTTTTTGGTGAATTTACCCACATAGTCAATCTGAAAGGGCAGCACGTTTCTGTCACGAATGGCATCCACGATGGTGTAGCGGTGCAAGCACTCATCAAATAGGTAGGCGGTAGTGAGCTTAAGCCCAGCTTTGTTGTGAGCGTTGTCAATCAATATGGGTGTGCCAGTAAAGCCGAACATCTGCGATTGTTGAAAAAAGCGTTTGATGTTTCGGTGCGTTTCACCAAATTGGCTGCGGTGACATTCATCAAAGATAAAGACGACTTTTTTGTCTTGTAAGTAGCGGATTTTTTCTTGATGGCGCTCTGATTTGATAGCGCGGTTGAGCTTTTGAATGGTGGTGACGATTAGCTTGTCGTGGGTCTCGCCGAGCTGCTTGACTAAGTTTTTGGTATTGGTGGTACTGTCTACGCTGCCGTCTTTAAAGGCGTTGAACTCATTGGCGGTTTGGGTGTCCAAATCATTTCTATCGACAACGAACACCACTTTTTCGACATCGGGTAGCCCCATGATGATTTGACTGGCTTTAAATGAGGTCAGCGTTTTGCCTGATCCTGTGGTATGCCAAATATAGCCGTTTTTGTCTGATGTGGTGGCGCGCTCAATTAGGCGCTTGGTTGCGTGGACCTGATAGGGCCTGAGTACCATCATGGTCTTTGAGGACTCATAAAGCACGATAAACTGAGCGATCATCTCGGTAAGGTGCGTGGGGGTTAAAAACACCTCAGCAAAATCAACGATTTCATTGATCGGTTTGTTGTCGCTGTCCGCCCAGGGAAAGGTGAAATTAAAGTGCTGAGTGCCTTTGGCATAGTAGCGCGTGTTTGCGCCATTACTGATGACGAACAGCTGAACGAACTCAAATAAGCCATGTCCTGCCTTGTAGGCGGCTTTTGAGTAACGCATGGTCTGATGGAACGCTTCGGCAATCTCAATGCCGCCACGGCGCTTGAGCTCGATTTGCACTAGGGGCAAGCCGTTAACCAAGATGGTGACATCAAAGCGACTGGTGCGCCCGTTTTGGCTGCTGTGGTCAACCATAATCTGATTGCTCAGCTGCCAAATGTTGTCCTTGGCGTCTGGCCAAAAAAACTGGATATGGCGTGAGCTGCCATCATCGAACTTGATGTTGAACTTATCGCGCAGTTTTTTGGCACGCTCAAAGGCGCTGCCACTGCCAAGATGACTGATAACTTGCTTCCACTCATCATCAGATAATGGCTGATCCAGCTTGTTGGCGCGGACGATTTGCGTCTTTAGGTTGGCAAGGAGTGCCGCCTCGGTGGTGATGATAACGCGATCATAGCCTAGGCGCTCCATTTGCGTCATTAGGCTGTCTTCGAGTTGGTACTCACTTTGCTCAGTCATGTTATACCTTATACAAACATTTGCTGTAATAAGCCTTTTTTCCACGTTTTGGCGTGGTCGATTTGCTCGGCGACGTTGTCAATTTTTTGGTCAATGGCAGTTAAGAAGCTGGCGATTTTGGTTTGTTCGGGTAGAGATGGCATCGCTAAATCTAACTTATTAAGGTTTGTTTTTGATATCCCCAACACTGAAATGCCAGTTGCTAAAACCTTTATTTGCTTTCTGATTTTCTCGGCTTGCATCATGTAACCACAAAAACCTGTAGCGTAAGTTTGATTTGGTCTAGCAATATATGTATGAAGTCCAGCCACTGCTTTCTTTCCATCAAGGTTGATAATTTCTAAGGTTTTTCCAATATCGTCATAATCTTCAGAGGCATCCGCAATGATCAAATCACCAATTTGTAAAAACTGATCACTTTTTATCTTTAAAGCATCTGTCTTATTTTTAATAAATGATACATCTTCTTTTGTTGTATCGAATAAGGTTGAAAACTTAGTATGAATATCACCATAATGGATATTCATCACATTACCCTGCTCTGATAGCTTTGCTCTAGATAGAGAGTTAGTCATGTGAAAAGTAAAGAATTCAGAAAACTTGCTCTCTTCCCAATCCTCAAAATCACTACCATCATCAGCTTTAAAGCGCAGTTTTTGGCTAAAAATCTGCTGCATCATGCCTTTTTTATATTCAACGAGTAGCTCATGCTTTTGCGTCAGCTCGTCGATTTTGGTATCGACAGCGGATAGGAATGTGGCGATTTTGGTTTGTTCTTTTATGCTTGGGAAAAGAATTTTTATGAGTTTAATGTCTTCAACACTTACATTAGCTTGATTTCCAGTTCCACCTTTAGCAGCATTGAAAAAATGGTAGTAAAAAATACTAGTTGAAACTCGATAGTGTAGAAATTTAGAAGTAGACTCTTCTTCCTTACCTTTTATTCTTACTAATCTTTGATTAAGAAGATACTTGTCATTTTTGTTTATTTCTACGCTGTAACCGTAATCCTTTTTTCCCACTGTTCCAGTAAGAGTTAAAACAATGTCACCTTTGGATAAAAGGTATTTCTCAGTTTTTTTATTAATTGACTGCCAATATGACGGATTTCTATTTATATCTAGTTTGTTTTTATAAATATTCGACATCTTTATCAATTGATATTGACATATATTATTACTCATTAACTTACTACTAAAAGCATATCCTGCTAGAAAATCGGCTTTATCTTTCAACTGCGTCAGTTGCCATTTTTCATAAAATCCTTTAAACCGCAATTTTGGCGTTGCCATCACATTACATCCTTATCTTGTATCACCAGTAGATTCATCACCAGACGGATGAGCACCTCTTTTTGAGTGGGGTCTGATTCGGCGATCAGCAGTGTGAGCGCTGCAAGCCCCGTATCATTGATAATGGCTGTACCCTCATCATTAAATAAGCGGTTGTTACGGTATAAAAAATCAACAAACAAGAACGCCGCACTGCGCTTGTTACCATCAGCAAAAGGATGGTTTTTGACGACAAAATATAACAGATGCGCCGCCTTGGATTCGATACTGGGGTAAACTTCCTCACCAAACGCCGTTTGTTGAATATTACCCAATATGGCAGCCAGTCCATCACCGCGAGGCTTAGCAAATAGCTCTGTGGCCTCTTTTTTATCCATCAGGTTTGATTTGAGCTGATTCAGTGCTTGCATGGCACTTGGTGCGTCTAAAACCTCGCCGCCTGGTTGCCCCACAGGCTCATGCAACAAACCCTCATCGTAGCGCTGCAACCATAAAAAAGTTTGGGTGTAGCGGCTGATGATCTCGACCAACCCCAGCGCGCTGTCTTTGCTATGCTGCTCAGATTGAGCCGTTTTTTTGATTAAGGCGATGGCTTGCTCAAGCTCAGCGGTGTTTTGCTGCAAACGCTGTTGATTAATGCTAAAGCCTTGGATGAGATGCTCTTTTAAGATGCGCGTCGCCCATTTGCGAAACATCACGCCTTGCTTGGATTTGATGCGATAACCCACGCTGATAATGACGTCCAAATCATATAAGGTCACGGGTTTGTCAGAAAAAGCAATTTGCACTTTTTGCAAATTGCTTTTTGGATCCACCTCTTCATCACCAATCGCGTTATTGATATGGCGTGAAATCACTGAAACATCACGGCCAAACAGATCACTCATTTGGGCTTGGCTTAGCCATACGGTATCTTGCTCAACATTCACTTCAAGGCTGACTTGGTTGTCTACTTGATATAGCTGGATTTGACTGGCTACGCTACTCATGACTCTACCTTAAAGGGCGAATCAATGCCCAGCTCTTTACAAAAGCCATTGATAGTAGCGTCTGTTGCTTGGCTCTTTTTTTCTAAATCTTGCAGCGCTTTGGCAACGGCTGCGAGATCCACTTCAGGCTCAGCCTCAAACGTGTCTACATAGCGCGGAATGTTGAGATTATAGTCATTATCATGAATATCCTTTAAAGAGGCGACATGGGCAAATTTATCGACGTTTTCACGGGCTTGATAGGTCTTGATGATGGTATCGATATGCTCAGGTAGTAGCATATTTTGATTTTTTTGTTTATCAAAGCAGTCACTGGCATCGATAAAGAAGACGTCTTTATCATGCTTACGGTTCTTTTTGAAGACTAAAACAGAGGTCGGAATACTGGTGCCATAGAAGATATTGGCAGGCAGTCCAATCACTGCGTCTAAGGCATTGAGGTTTTTGATGATGTATTCACGAATATCGCCCTCGCTGGAACCGCGAAACAGGACGCCATGCGGCAATACCACTGCCATTGTGCCATTATCATCTAAGTGATGTAGCATGTGCTGGACAAAGGCCATGTCGGCTTTGGTCTTGGGCGCAAGTTTGCCATAGTCTGAGAAGCGCTCATCTTGAAGCAACAAGGGATCAGCTGACCACTTCGCAGAGAAAGGCGGATTGGCCACAATGGCATCAAAGCGCATTCCGACGTGCTGCGGACGCTTGAGCGTGTCTTCTTGCTTGATATCAAACTTGGTAAAGTTCACGTCATGCAAAATCATGTTCATGCGTGCTAGGTTATAGGTGGTGCGGTTCATCTCTTGACCGTAGATTCTATCTACGTCATTCGCCTCACGCTTGACGCGCAGCAGCAAAGAACCCGAGCCACACGTAGGGTCATAGACTGAGCTTATGGTGTCCTTGCCGCTGGTTACGATTTTGGCAAGTAACGTGGATACCATCTGCGGCGTGTAAAACTCTCCCGCTTTTTTGCCTGCGCCACTGGCAAACTCACCGATCAGATACTCATAAGCATCACCTAACACATCGCTTTCGGTGTTACTCAGATCAAAATCAATGGCATCTAGGTGGCTTAGTACTTTGACGATCAGCTCATTGCGGTCATCAGGGCTGTTGCCAAGCTTGGTTGAGGTAAGATCTATGTCTTCAAATAGGTTAGCAAAATCTTCTTCTGAGTCTGTGCCTAATGTGCCCTGCTCGATGGCCTTTAGCGTATCAGCCAAATCATCAAGAATGAATGCCTGGTCTTGTTTGCCGCGTTTGGCCAGTTGATGAAACAGCTGATTGGGTGCAAGCGCGTAGCCAATCTCATCAATGGCGTTTTCTTTGACTTCCTCGATATATTCAAGATGCTCAGGATTACTGGTGTCAAAATTTGCAAAGTTATCGAAGCCTTCGCCTTCTTCAGCCAAGATATTATTGGCAAAGCGGATGAATTTATCAGATAAGTATTTATAAAAAATAAACCCTAATATGTAGTCCCGAAACTCATCTGCACCCATCTTACCGCGTAGGTCGTTGGCAATATTCCAAAGCTGCTTTTTTAGCTGTTGAAGCTGTTGTGATTGACTCATGATTATCCTAAATTAACATCGTTAGGTGTATAGGTGTATAGGTGTATAGGTGTATATATATACCTACAATAAATTATTAAAAATCAACGCTATGGATGGACATTAACGCTCATTCAGCCGTGACTCAATCATCTCAGTGAGTAGCTTAGTGACGGTTGTGCGATTATCAAGGACGTATTGTTTAAGCTCAAAGTAGGTATCTTCATCAAGATTGAAATTGACTCGTGTGCTCTTTTTAGGCTTATCAGTGACGTCAGACAACTCAAGCGCGTCTTTTTTATCTTTACTTGGGCGGCCAGCTTTCATAACTCTACTTCCTTATCAAAAAACGTTTTAACCTCGTTGACCAGTTGCGTGATCTCAGTCACGGCACTGCTCTTAGCAGATTCTGTCTCAAATACCGTTTTGCCAACTGAAGCGCTATTTGGATAGCTGACCCGCTGCACGATTCTGGCATCAAGAACGGGCAGATTATAATCTTGTAGCACTGCGGCAACTTCTTTGCCGATGTTAGTGTTTTGGATCGCGCGAGAGACCACAAAGGCGGCTTTGAGCTTACCATCGGTCATCTCGATGCGCTGCTGCACCAAATCAACCAAATCACTGGTCGCCCATACATCATAGGGGCTTGGCTGTACGGGTATCAACACAAAGTCAGCGGCTTTTATGGCAGATAGTGCCAAATTGGTCGCTTGCGGTGAGCCATCAATTACGACGAACTCTTTATCAGAAACATTTTTTAAATCCTTATCAAGCGTTGGCCTATCAAGGCCGATAACAGGAACAGGATTGTCTTCATTAACAGCTCTCCAATCGCGAGCACTGCCTTGCTGATCACTATCAACGAGTAGCACACTATGACCCTGAAGTTGTAGCCCACGTGCCAAATGCGTGGCTATCGTGGTCTTGCCGCTGCCGCCTTTTTGGTTCAGTACTGCGATTACTTTCATGGTAAAGGCCTTATGATGATTATATATTCATACACTCAAATGAGTAAGTACTCATATAAGTATATTATCGCAAAGGGCTAGTAAGCACAACTGAAAGTATTGAGCTTATTAGTATTGGACAGGTCTTGCTATTAAACCGATATGACACGTAGTAAAATGCACTGCTTAATAGCACTATGCGTGTCTAGCGAATAATTTGTATGCTAGTAGCACTATATTTGAAATAGGAGACGATCATGATTAAGTGTCATTTATCAACAATAATGGGTGAAAAGCGCCTTAAAATTGCAGATGTTGCAAGAGAAACTTCTATCAACAGAGGCACAATCACGCGTATGTATCATGAAGAAGCCACTCGAGTAGATTTAGAAGTGATTGAAAAGCTATGCCGCTATTTTGAAATTGAGGTAGGCGACCTATATGAGCTTGTTGACAATCCAGAAATATAACTTCTAAAAATACAAAATAATCTACAGTAGGTTATTTTATCTTGCAATGAGTCAAAATGCGTGTATAATTTTACCTGTAGCAGGACATTTAATTAATTAAAAAATCTAATTAACCTACAGGAGGTTATTATGTATACGTCAGCGCAGCAACCAACAACGTCATCTTGGTTTGATCACAATGTGAAGGTTTTAACCAAGCAACTTATTGAAAACTTACAAATACAGCAAGGTTCACAGCTGGCCAAAATATTGGGCGTGAATCCGATTTTCTATAATGATGAGGCGCTTCATGTATGGGTACAGCGCCAGATAGATGAGGGGTTAATCGTTGATGATGAGGCGATTGGTGTGCTTGAGGCGGCGTTTATTGATTTAATGAATGCTAAAGAAGCTGTATAAATACTTGATTAAAAGAACGAGCAAAGTTTAGCTGATCAAACTAGTAGCTAAACTTTACTCATGTTTTTACACATTATTTTAAAACTTGAAATAAATGAAAAGGCTTTGTGCTTTCAGCAAGTTGAAATAGCAATGGAGTTATATCAGCTTTTCTAAGATTAATTTTTTTAGCAATATCGTCTAGGCTCATTCCTTCTGAAGTTAACTCACTAGTTATTGTATTGAGTACTTGGGAAGTCTCTCTATCCATTGGATAAGGCTCTGACTTACGATAATTATATTTTGCTATTTCTGGGCAGAGCACTCTTGTATAAACCCACTCACTTATGAACCCTAGCTTATGCATTCTATATGCCAGTGCTACTAAAGATACGCCGAACACTTTTTTCAGCTCAATAAGATTGTTGATGGTAGGATTTACATGTCTATATTCCATTAATGCAACTTCGGGCATCAAGAACGCAGATGCAAACTCATCTGCACATCTTTCGACTACTTTTGAATCCAAGTCTTCATCAAGTGATTTACTAAAACTTTCAGACATTTTCATACTGTATATGTCTCTAACTAAATGACCTAGTTCGTGACATGCATCAAAACGACTTCTCTCCATAGTTTTTTGGTTATTAAGAAAGATAAAAGGTGTGTCATCATACCAAACGCTAAAAGCATCAATATATTCCGATTTTACAAAAATAGAAAAAATACGTATACCTTTTGACTCTAATAGAGCAATTAAGTTCCCAATAGGTTTATCACCCAGGCCCCAGTCGTAACGGAGCGAATTAGCCGCTTCTTCAGGAGATAGATGAGATAAATCAGGAAGTTCTGATTGAACAAGTTCAAACTCCTCTTCAAACCAATCATTAAGCATAAAGCCAGTAATGCCATAAGTTAAAGCTTCGGCTTTGACTTTCTTAGTCATTCTAGAACGAGATCTAAAACTAACACTATGTTCATCAATGATTGGTAAGTCACTACCTTTAAAAAAATCGATAGGGAAGCTTAGCACCCTTGAAATATCAACTAAATTAGGCTCAGTATTTCCTTTTAGATAATTTGTTAATGTTCTAGGAGTAATATTTAGCTTTTCTGCTAATTCAGCTTTGCTCACAGCTCGCCTATCGATTGCAAACTGTAATCGATTTGGATTAAACATATATTAGCCTTGAATTGATTAAGCTTTTTTCTTACGCTTGACAGGAACTACTCCTACCTCAACTTTTTCTTTCATACGCGGTGTTGTAGGAATGTTGAACTTAACATCAGGGATTTTGATCCGCGTACCCCAGTCATTGATCTTACCTTTTGCAAATGATTTTGGCTGCGAAAGCTCTAATCTCATTAACTCACCAAATCGGTAATGAAGTAAAGTCCAAATGGTCGTTCCTTTATCAGAGTTTAATAGCGGATAAATATCATCTTTAAGGGTATTTCCCTTAATTGATCTATTGCTTACGTTTCCATCTCGTAAACCTACATACTTGTTACCTGCAAAAACACGAATTGCATGCTCCTTACACGGCGATATTACATATGCAACCCCACCTTTACCATCAACTTTAGTCCAACCAAGAGCACATAGTTTTTCTCTAAGAAAACCTGTAATGTGAAATTGCCACATTGCTAACGGAGCATTAGCTGGAAAAGAGCTTCCAACATGTTGAGTTTTTTCATTAGCGGCCAGAATCACCTCGTAAACTAGTTGAGTTGTAAGACTGGGGTGAATGGCAGCAAGAGCGCTAACGACCTCAGAATTTTCATCAATAAATTTGTCTGAAATAGCATCAAACGATGGTTGTAAAGAGAACATGGCATTTCCGATATATTATCATCAATTTGATGTATAATAATCGGAAATGCCATGTAAGTAAATAGCTAAGCGTCAATAAGATAAATAGAGCGAATTAAGTTCAGTTGCGTTGAGTATTTAGCATAGTTATTCTTATAGCCATAAGGATGGCACCCTAGTGAGGATTCGAAGCTTTGGTTGTGGGCTAATGGTAGCAACGTTTCAACTCGCTAAAATAGTCTGAGTGTACTTCGTTGTGTACTTGCCCTATATATTCTATCTGTGATCGGTGCGCTATATAGTAGACATCGAGCTGCTAGTATTTGCCATAATTATCCTTATAGGAACAGTCTGGTACTTATTTAACCTCTGACTGACTAAAAAGTAATTTTCCTATCCACCAAATGGATTCTCCAAAATTACAAATTAATTGTTCGCCTTGCTTAAGGAAAGACTCGTCTTCGTCAATTTTCGCTAATTTTAGAGCATCTCCAATTTTAGAACTAGTAGGATGTGCATCGCCTAGACGCATATCATAAGCACCAGCGATTACACCAAAGATTTGGCGAGCTCTATCGACTCCTACTTTTTGTGCCAAAATATCTTCTAATAGTTTATTTGACCCGAGTGTCTTCTTATTCTTATGTGTTGAGAGTTGGCGTAGATTGCTAACATTGAGACGATCAGAGAATATACGAATTAATTCCTTTGCTAATCTTAGTAATGAGGTTTGGTCTTTGCTTGAGAAGCGTGAAATTTGTTTTTTAAACTCAGGTTCATCTATTTCATGCGAGAACAAATCAGTATTAAACTCATTTCTAAAACCATCCTCTAACAGCTTCATACTTATAAATAAAAGTTCTTCAACAGCATGCGTAGAAGCAGGTTTAGCTTCAACCTGCGACATTAATAACTCAGATGACACCTTCCCCTCTGGAGCAATGTTATGAGCAGCCCAAATATGCTGTTCCCATGGCGCAAGACGGGCAACATCATAAGCATAAACAGTTATTAAATCAGATGAATTAATTCCAAAGTGAATTCTACACCCAGACGTAGAGTGAATACCGCCTGTTTCTGCCGTATACCATTGCAGTGAAAACCCTTGGTAACTAAGAAGTTCGCTAACTACGTTAGAACGGAACCAGAGCCATCTGCCAATATTTTCATTATTCAAAGAATGAGACGTCATTCGCGTTCCATCAGTTTTAACAATGAACTGAGGAAGTGTCTGATCTTTATCTCCCCGAACCCGTACGCTTATATTTTGATGCTCAATCCATTCGTCTCGCCAAAACTCTCCTTCTACTCGAACTCCTTTATAAACACCTTGATGGCTACCTTGCGAGCTTTCTGAGTCAGTATTTTCATCACTTTCTTGCCCCATCACTGGAGCATCTTCGTCTTCATCAATATCAGTTCGCCAGACTCTAAATGCAGCCCAGCTTCCACCGAAAACGTCTTCTAAGTCTCGAATCAAAAGCTCAAATCTTCCACCATCTCTAGACTCTTCTTTATCTGTCAGATCGGCATATACGCTGTCTTTTAAACTTATAACATTAGCTACTCTTTGGCGGTAGTACGAAAGGCGAAGAGATAGATTTCTTGCTGCTAAATAATCAATAAGAAACTCTTGCTTAATTTCAATTAAAGTATGATCACCATTCTCGTTAATAGTTTCACGAGCAACAACAATGAAATTTTCTGCAGGTCTAACCCAGTTATTTCCATCTTTTATTAAACCAAGAGCAATGACTAAATCAGGACTTAGTATCCACTCTCTTATTCCAGTTACAGGCTGATTGTATTCAAAGACAAGATTCACACCTATGGGTTCTTTGTCATTATATTCATATTGTTCGATTGGAGAATAATAGCCGTTTTCATAAGCATATGGTCTAGTGGTATGGCTAATGCCAACTTGATTCCAGTCAAATCCATCAGCTCTTTCCTTTTGTTCTGGTGGGAATGCAACAGATCCGCACCCAAAAAATTCGCTGTCATAGCCAACGTTTTTAACATCACCTTGTTCTTTATTAGACAACTCTCTTAATGGAACCCAAGTTGAGCTGCCAAAAGTTCTACGAGTTTCTTTTACTTGAAGAATCCAATCACTATTTTTCATATCTAGCACTCCGCTATTAAGGCTATTTTGAATTAATTGCATTCATTCTTTTATTAATTTCATCATCAAGCGCATGTCTTTGTTTCGAGCTTAATTGAACCATAGTCATTCTGAAATTAGCGCCACCATCGGTTAATGATTTGAACTCTTTTGCAGAAATTGCTTTGAAGCCAAATTTAAAGTCTTTTAGTTCCTTGGAATATTTAGCATCTGGTTTGCCACCATACTCACTCTTTATCAAATCCCCTGTTACTGTGCCAGACGCGACAAACCCAACGCCACTTTGATAAAGATATACCTTATCCCCTTCTTGCAAGTTGCAAATATACTCTTTCCATCCTGAGTAGAAGGCAGCAGCTTCGTTGTTTTCAAGCATTTTAACGTGCGCAGATTTGTCATTATTGTAGTTGGTATTGAGCATGAAAGGCTTAGTGCTAAGAATGTTACTAGTATCTCTTTGCTTCGCAATTTCAGGGTTTTTTGCTCTTTCTTCTAATATGTTGTTCGTTTCTTCAATTCCAGCTTTAACAAACTCTAATAATAGATAGCTTTTTGATTTGTCTAAAGTAAGCGTCAATTCTTCCAATTGATTGTTCAAATGGTTGGGTAATCTGATAGATAAAGGAGTGACAGTACTTTCATCTGTTTGGTCAAATATCACTTTTTCTAAGGCTTCTCTAATGCTCATGGTAGTCTCCAGTAAATCGAATTAGTAGAGAACTACAGTACATTTACTTCAAAAAGAAGTCAAGGTATAAAACTACATTATGTATTTTTATACCTTGACTTCTTTTTGATTGGGTTAGTTAATAAAGTCTATACCCCAGGGGCACTATCAAAACAGGTCTCTTAATCAATTAATAGTCTACTTATAATAGACTGCAATAATGGAACTACTTATAACAGACTATTTTAGGTGTTTATGTTTATCAGAGCATAGAGCGCCAATCAAAGATCAAGATGCCAAGCGTGCCAAAAGTGAGCTCATATAGCTTGCTGCTGATCATGGTCACAAAATTGCCGCCTTCTATGTTGAAAACGAGTCAGACGCAACTTTAATACGTCCACAGTTAATGTAACTGATAAATGATGCCCATGAAGGCGATATAATTTGGTTGAGCAGATTGACCGCTTAGCACGTTTAAACCAAGCTGATTGGGATACTCTCAAAAGAATGCTATTAGAAAAGAAGCTGGCGGTAGTATCAGAAGAGCTACCGACCTCTTATATAACGCCTCAATCTGATAGCAGCATTGAATTTATGAGCAGCGTATTACAGGCCATCAATTCGATGATGCTTTATATGCTCGCTGCTATTGCTAGAAAGGACTATGAAGATCGACGTAACCGTCAGATGTAAGGTATTTCTCGTACTAAGGTAGAAAGTAAATATTCAGGACGTAGGAAAGATACCGAGAAGCGTAAGATTATCGCTAGCCTTCTGAAATCTGGGCGTAGTTATTCTGAAATACAAGCTACAGCTAAGTGCTCGCGTCATTTGATAGCTGTATAGCTAAATAAATACTCAAATACTCAAATACTCAAATACTCAAATACTCAAAATTATTTTGAGGATCTGTAATAACCTTGTCAAATAAAAATTGTCTGTTATCAAAGTTCCTCTAATATATTCTGTTTAAGTAAGAAAAATATTGATTACGTTTCAGGTGACAGTATTTTAGCCGAATCTTTTATAAACGAATCATTATCGTAACGATGACACAAATACTAGCTTGAGCTTGATTATTAAGGCAGACTTTCCTGCGTATAGCAGAGTTTGTTCTAACTATTCAAACCATTTGCTTCATCTTTAAATGTCTCTACAACCACAGAGAAAATATCGTCCCAAACCTCATCATTTGCCAAAAACGGATAATCTTTCAATAGCTTATTACTTTTAGCACCCTTATTCTGCAGCATGCTACGAATGATTCTATCGGCATAGCTGTTGGGCATCTCAATAATCTCTTTTATCGCCAGTCGTGCATGGTCATGTTGTCTTAGGTACTGTGACTCGTTATGCATCTCTTTTTCAATAACATGCGCAATCAGTCCTGATAAGTACTGAACATGAGGCGTCAGGTCCATAAAGCGCCATGCCGGTTGAATAAGGTGACTGTCTTCAAAATTTAAGTTTGAGCGAATACCATCAGGGTAAGTAATCGCTTGTTTATCAAAGCTGTAATGATCACGGATTTGCTCCATAAGTGGCACGGATACACGGTCTAAAATTTTATCATAGGCATGACGGTCTGAGGGATGCTCAGCGATGGCTTGCGATATAGGTAAGATAATCGGCTCATGAATGATCTGGTCGCGTCTGAGTACATCGTTAATTAGGAAGCGATGTACTCGGCCATTGCCATCCGCTAGCGGATGAATATACACAAAAGCAAAGGAAGCAACCGCACTACGTATCAGTGCCGATTGTCCCTCGGTCTTTTCCATAAATGCCTGTAACCCTTTGAGCTTTTCAGCAATGTCATCAGCAGGTGGCGCAATATAGTGCACAATCTCTTTAAAGCCATTGACCTGAGTATGCGACACAAAAACTGGAGATTGACGGACGCCATACTGCTGGATGACCGTTTTGCTACCAAGTATCTCTTGTTGCAACTCTGCTAGCGACTCAGGATCAAGCGGAATATCGCCCTTGCCGGTACGCCGTGCCATCACATCGGCGAAACGTTCAATACGTTTTAACTCTTTCCCTTCACCTTCTATAGTAAAACTGGCTTTACTCTCTCGTAATGTCATCCATACGGAGGCACGCATCAGTAAGTCTTGCCCAAATTCATCGTTCAGCTTGTCAACCATTGTGGCAATATCGAGTGCAGCGGCTTGCGTAAACAACTCTGTTTTCACCAATTGAGGACAGAAATGACGGGTTCCTGCAAGATTGTCATTGATACGCCAACGAGCATTCTTTATGACATGCGCAGGGCTTGAAGTAACCTGCTTCTTAGCATCTAGAGCATCCACATAGTTACCGCCTAAATTACTCGGTACTGCTAACTGCTGACCCATGAGCCACTCATACAAGAAAGCCATTCTACGGGCATAGCTGCCTGTCGGCTCAGCGTTTACCCATGCTTGTACGTCATCAGCACCTACCTGCTCAAATAGACGAACCAGTAACTCTAAATTCAGTACTTCATGACGCATGTGAAACTGTAAGTGCGCAATGATAGTGTCCAGTGGACGCGCGGTTTCCTGATAAGCGTTATGAATGACGTCACCGTCTTTATAGGTTTGTCTGCGCCCACCGATACTACTGCTGACATATAAAGGGGACACCAGCTCGATGCTGGCATAACGGATAAGCCATGCTGCGCCAATAGGGTCTGAAGTAGGGGTATTCATCATGAGGGGCTCAAGCGATTATAGATAAGCTATTTTGCAGAAAAGCGATTATGAATGCAATATAATGATTATAATGAAGCCTCATTGCATTAAATCGATTTTTATATGACGCTGTGATGTCTTTAGATAAAGATCGAAGGGCGTTTTAAGTGGGCATAATTGAACGAAATTGAATGATGAAAATACACCGTTCTTAACACAGCTACGTAGTAATAGAGTACCTATTTCTGCAAATAAAGCCTTCTTGCCTCGCGTGTAAAGCCTTATATATCAGCTATTTATGAACAAAAATAAAATAAAATACCTCAGCTATGAGCCTGGCTTTAACACCCGGTAAACAGTAGCTACGCCAACACCAACTGCCTTAGCGATTTCCTCTTTTGTCATATTGCCTTGACTGTCTAATTCTCTAATACGATTGTGTTTCGTTGTATTAGGCTTCTTACCGGAGGGCTTATAGCCACTGTTAGCCAATCCCTGCTTGATACGCTCTCTACGCTTGTCGTTATCAAGCTTTGCCATCGTTGCTAATAAGTCGATCAGCATATGGTTAATCACTGTTAGGATCTCACCTGTCATGCCATTATTAACTGTATGCGTCGTTGGTAGATCAGCCACCACCAATCGCAAGCCTTTGTCTTTGATACGCTGCTTTAGAATTGCAAAATCATCTTGAGATAATCGGCTTAATCTATCCACGCTTTCAACCAGTAGAATATCGCCTTGCTCAGCGTCCTTTAGCAGCTTGGCTAATAATGGTCTATCGAGCTTTGTACCACTGAAATGCTCGACGTACTCAACATGGTTATCATCATAACTTGTACTGAAAGCCACCAAATCAGCCAATGCTCTGGTAGCGTCTTGATCCTTAGTGCTGGCTCTCACATAAATACGAACAGTCATAACCCACCTCTATTATTTAGACTTAATAATTAGTGCTCATTGATAATAACAAGATATTACTATCATTTAATAATATAAAAAAGTCTAATGATAGATAGATTATCATTTAAAGGTTTTATGTTTTGGGTATAGGCTAATGATAGGAAAAAAGCACAGCAGCCAGTCTTATAATTCAAAAGTCTGTTATAGATGGTTCCATGCTAACAGTCTGCTTTAAGTAGTCTGTTAATATGTTTGAAGGGTGAGATAGCTGGTTCCGCTAAGGTATACCCTAGGATAATAGGAAATCCATCGCGGATGACAAAACCTGTTTAGCTTTTAAACAATACGGGTTTGTCGATAGTATGTAAGATAAGTTCGAAAAGTGACTAGAGTGTTAGATTATTCATACTGGGTCTGAATTAAAATTTTATTGTGATTAATTTCTGCTCAATGTTATTCATTTGTCGCCATGATGAGTGATGGCGGCTTGTGATTTAGTTAGGAAAAATAATCTTGAGTAATAAGGTACGTTTGTAGCATTTGCAGCAGGGCTTGTTCTAGGCTTCTTTACTTACACTTTCCTGTAAATTCTTTTTTAGTAAATGATCGAATATAAACGGGCCAAAAGGTAAGAGTGAGCCGAGTACGCCCGCAGGTATTGCCCAAAGAGGCATTTTCATTTTGATAGCTGAGCCTATAAGTATTATGATATAGGTAATAAACAATATACCGTGTGCCATACCGATGTATTTCACACCTTCTGGAATGTCCAGCATATATTTTAGTGGCATGGCGATACAGAGCAATAATAAGAAAGAGGTGCCTTCTAGGTAGCCTATAATGGTAAGGCTTTTTAATGCGGCACTTTGTTTTTTTCTAAGATTATGTATTTGTTTGATAGTTAGCTGAGCATGTGACACTATATTATCCTTTTGTTATTTCAATAAATAATTTAGGCGGTATTCAATGTCTTTATAATAATGGCCCTGTCCAGAGCTTTGAAGTACTGGTTTTTGTCATCTACCACTTAGCACGTCACGCCTTCGTCTAGCCACTTCAAAATCATCCTGCGTTCACTCGCATACAATTATGCATTGGGTTTTGGGATATAGAATGAGAGAGTATTTGTATTAATCATATATCACCTTCCAGTTCGCATTTTTATAAACACACTTGAGTATAAAAAGTATCTTTCCGTATAGAGCAGCTATGACGCTAGTTCTTTTTATTTGTACTGATCAATATTCACTTGTTTATTCATTACGCTTACTTTCCAAAAATATCATATCAATTATAATCAACGCTACACCGACACAGACACCTATATCTGCAACATTGAAAATAGGATAATTCCAGACATCAGCATAATGCACATGGATAAAGTCAACCACTTTGCCAATTCTTAAACGATCGATTAAGTTGCCAATCGCACCGCCAAGCACTAAGGCCAACCCCATAGACAATAGCTTGGCTGTACGTGGCGCTTTGATTAAATAAATCGTTAAAAAGATAGCCATTACAAAAGCTAAGCCTGAGAAAAACCATTTCTGCCAACCGCCAGCGTCGGCTAAAAAGCTAAATGCTGCCCCATAGTTATAAGCGAGTGTCCAGTTGAGAAATGGTTCAATGACCGGTACGGGGTCATTGAACGCTAATTTGGTTTGGGCCAACCACTTAGTCCATTGATCAAGTATTAACACCATTATCGCCAACAAATACCAGATAAAAGCGCGACTGCCATTGGCAACCATTTTTGGCATTTTATCCAACTTACCTTTAGGTGTTATCGAGTTGCCTGAAGTCACGTACATAGCTTTAGGCGTATGATTCATGGTTTTAGAGTCAATCGATTGATGAGTACTACTCACAGCTATAGGTACTTTATTGTCAGCAATATTAGTACTAGCCGATTCAACGCTATTCAATTTAGTACTATCTAATCTGTCGGTAGATTCAGTCATAGTTGTTTTCTTTATCTGTGTTTATACAATGAACAATGTTAAACGTATATGTTTTTGGTATACGACTATTAATCGCGCCACTTTTATAAACGGCTCCACTTACCGCTCTGGTGTTATGAAACTTACGGTAATAATTTTTTATTAGGGAATCTGTTGATTGATTTCAACATTAACCTGAGTCTGTTCAGCGCTAATCACTATAGGATTACCCGATAAGTCGCCTGACTCTGCTATGGCATTACCGCTATGACTAATACGAGCAACGACTGCTAACTGAGTTTTGTCACTACGAGCTGAATTTAACGTGCGATCTGGCATCATCGCATCAAGATTGCTTAAGCGGATACTAGCCTCACCTTGCTTGATAATACTAATGGGTAAACGTTTGGCGGCAAACGGTGGACCTCCTTTAACGTCACGTATCGCAACAAACAACACATCATCAGCTTTCACTAACGGTAATAAATTAGCGTTAATTTTCACTGTCACGTCAATACCTTCTAGCGCTTGCTTTTCTTGCGTGCTAACGTAGTTGCTTAACTCATCTAAGCTTGCTAAAGCTTTAGTATGATCACCTGGTTTGGCCACAATGCTGCCTTGTAAGCGTTTAATCCAACCTTGCGCTTGGGCAAAGTTACTACTACGAGTCTCACCCATTGCCATGAGCATTTGAGCCCGTTCATGCTGCGGATTCTTAGCTAATATAGCTTGTAATACACGGCGAATATTGGCGTCTAACTGACCTTCATTAACGAAAAAGCTAGTCTGAGCATAAGTGGTGGCGATTTCTTCATTTTCAGGAGCTAAACGATAGGCACGAGATAAGGCTTCCAGCGCAGAATCAGTTGCCTCCATAGATAAGAAAAGCTCGGATAGGCGCATCCAGCGATTAGGATCATCAGCATTACGATGAACATTGGTTTGCATGGCGCTAATCAGTTGACGACCATCTTCAAACGCCCATGATGGCGGCTTGTCAATTTTAGCTGTCAATAGGTCGTCAGCCACTTGTCCTACTTTGTCCTCAGCTGTCCACAAATCAAACACGGGCGTACGATTGCCTATTAGTAAATACGCCATTGCAGCCAATATTGGGATCCAAGCTGCGACAATTAAACGGCTTTTGACATCAGGGGTGACCATAGGTGTTATCTGACGCTGCACATCTAATAGCTGACGCTCCAGTTCCAGCTTTTGATTTTGATAATGGCTATTATTAATAGTACCGCTGTCTTTATCTGTTTGTAGCTCAGCTAAACGTTCGCGAAATACTGCAACATTAATATCTAGCAGTTGATTGTCTATTGGTTTGGACTGCAAACGCGGTGCTCGTAGCCATGGCATAATAGCAATCAGCGCAAATATAAGAGCAATCAGCAAGCTTAGAGTTACAAATAAGCCAAAAGTAGAAAATAGAGTCATTTTTTGTCCTCTAGGCTAGTAATGTCGTGGTCGACACTCTCAGCTTGCGATAATAGACGATCAAGCTCAGCCTTTTCCGTAGAGGTCAAGGCAGCAGTACTGTTCACTGTGACGCCGCTTTGACCACGGGCAACAACTTGGCGACGCTTACTTTGCCAAAACCAACCAATAATTAAGACGAGCAATAATAGTGGTGGAAAAAACCATAGGATCCATGTTGATGGTCGCATAGGCGGCTTGTAGCTAATAAAGTCACCGTAGCGCTCTTGCATATAGACGCGTATTTCAGCATCACTACGTCTATCTTTAATTAAATCATAGACTTTTTGCTTTAGATCCTGTGCAATCGGTGCATCAGAGGCTGCAAGGTTTTGATTTTGGCATTTTGGGCAGCGAAACTCTTCTATTAATCCACGATACTGAGCTTCTTGCTGTGGTGAGTCAAAATCGTATACGTCAATAGCTGCGTTTGCCGTCATGTTAAGCAGACACGCTAGTATTAAGCTTGCTAGTTTTAAAACTATATTGGGTTTTAGTTGAGGAGCTCTTATTCGAGTAACGTTCATTTGCACATCTCCTCAACCTGAATGAGATCAGGACTATCGTTGTTCTTATTAGCCTTATTAAGTACTGTCAGGCACGGCTTAACACGCTGTTGCCAATTGGCTTCATTAATCTCACCAACAATATGCTGACGAATGATGCCATCTCCATCCACAACAAAGGTTTCGGGCGCACCAGTTATGCCTAAGTCTAGAGCAAACTGACCCAATGAATCCTGAATAGACATAGAAAATGGATCACCGCCTCGGTTTAAGTAACTGAGCGCATTACCAATCTCATCCTTATAATTCACACCAACGATATCAACGCCGCGCTCTTCTAGTTGCATTAAAAACGGATGCTCAATAACGCAAGTTGGGTACCATGAGCCCCAAACATTAAGTAAAAACGGCTTATCCGGCAAATTATCATTGGTGATAGTACGGGTAGTATCTGCTAATAACGGCAGCTCAAAGGTAGGAACCGGACGCTCAAGAGCGGTATTGGTCACAATGTCTGTTGGTTTACCTAAGCGCATGTACAATATAACTACCAAACCAAAAAAGAGGATAAGCGGAATTAAGAACCATAGCTTCGTCTGCTTTTTTTTCATTGTCTTTGGGTTACGCTGCTTACTGTTTTGGCTATCTTTTTGCTCAGGAGTATTATTCGACATAGTCATTTATTTCTCCTTTAGTGTCGACATCGTCGATACTGAGATTGCCTGCTCAATAGCTACCTCATTGACTCCATAAGTAGCCAAACTACCAGTAACTAGCAACGGAGCTTTAATTTTTTTGATGCGGTATCGTTTATCAAGCATACTAATTAATCCACCTAGAGCCATGATAATTGCCCCTAACCAAATCCAGCGAATTAATGGTTTTACATAAATCCTTAATGCCCATTGGTTACTACCATCGGCAATAGGTTCGCCCAGTGCGACATAAACATCGCGCATAAGACTGGGGTCAATAGCAGCTTCAGTTGTTGGCATCGTGCTGATAATATAAGTACGCTTTTCTGGAGTCAGTTTCGCCACTTCACGACCGTCTTTGGATACCACCACTTGCGCTTGCGTTGCATCAAAGTTACTACCCTTTATTTCAAAAAATTCAGTTACTTCAAAATCGTAACCTTGAACATTGACTGTATCGCCAATACCCATTGCTACGTCACGCTCAATACTCAGGCTACTAGTAAAGGCTATGCCAATGACAGCAACCAATACGCCAATATGAGCAGTCTGTTGACCCCAATAGCTAAGACGCAGCTGACGCAGACCTTTAAAGAAATTAGGGGCGTTCTTGGTTTTGTCTCTAAAGTCAACGATCATCCATAGCAGTACCCAAAAGCTCACCGCTAAAGTCACGCCAATATTGAACATAGCAGATGGACTGGTAAAGTAGGCGATAATAGCAGCCAATACGATACTACTAGCGGCAATGGCGATACCCACCCCTAGTAACGGACGCTTATCTTGTTTCCAGCGAATATTAGAGCCCATACCCATAGCGATTAACAACAGCCATGTCAAAGGCACAAACAGCGCATTGAAGTATGGAGGCCCTACAGATACCTGACCGAGACTAAAGGCATCAGCGATAATAGGATAGAGGGTGCCGAGCAGCACCACTAAGGTTGCAATCAAAATGATGGCGTTATTGATCACTAAAAAGGACTCACGTGAAATCAGCTGATATTGACTTTCAACGGTTAAACGCCAACCGCGAACGGCAAACATTAATAGACCACTACCGATGATAATGCCAAGAATAGCTAAGATGACCAAACCACGCGTCGGATCAGCGGCAAACGAATGCACTGAGGTAAGGACTCCAGAGCGTACCAGGAACGTGCCAAGCAAGCTTAAGGCAAAGGCGAAAATAGCCAGCATGATGGTCCATGCTTTAAACACCCCGCGCTTTTCAGTGACTGCTAATGAATGCAGCAATGCTAAGCCGACAAGCCAAGGCATAAACGAGGCGTTCTCTACCGGATCCCAAAACCACCAACCGCCCCAGCCAAGCTCGTAGTAGGCCCACCACGAGCCCAGTGCAATACCAATGGTCAAAAATCCCCAAGCCGCGAGCGCCCATGGACGTGACCAGCGTGTCCAAGCAGCATCTAAACGCCCTTCCCACAATGTCGCCATACAAAATGCAAAAGGCACTACCATACCCACATAGCCCATATATAACATGGGCGGATGAATAATCAGACCGAAATCTTGTAGGACAGGATTTAAATCAGCGCCATCGACCGCTAGATTGGGTAAGGTACGCTCAAACGGTGACGAGGTAAATATCAGCATTGTTAGCATCATTAACTGTACACCGGCCAAAATAACTAATACCCGCGCACGCATTGATAACGGCAAGCCGCGACTAAAGTATGATACCAGTGCACACCATGTGGCCATGATGGTCATCCATAGCAGCAAAGAGCCCTCGTGTCCGCCCCATGTCGCCGATAACTTATAGTACCAAGGCAACAGCGTATTGGAATGCTGCGCGACGTAACTGAGGCTAAAATCATTATAATAAAAACCTGCTATCAAAGCGCCAAATGACGTTATCATGGCGGCAAACTGTGCCCAAGCTAAGCTAGGGGCTAGTCGTTGCCAAGCAACTTGGTTACGAATAACACCAATAGTTGGCAGAATTACCTGCAATAACGCCAATACAAAAGCGGTAAGCAAGGCAAAATAGCCCAATTCTGTAATCAACATACGGTCTAACCTTATTTACTCTAATGCGGTTGCAGTTTACTGTAGCGGTGGAATTTTTATTATTAGAACCCACCCCCGAAATCTGCTGCTATCTCTAGTTTTTAATTGATTTCGAAGGGTTTTATTTAACTACTTTAGGCGGAGTTACCAGTGGAGGCGCGCCTTTAAAGCGCAGTAAACGTAACGCATTGAGAGTAACGAGCACTGTTGCTCCAGCATCAGCTAGAACCGCAATCCATAGTCCAGTAATGCCGAATACGGTCGTGATCAGAAAGACGCCTTTGAGACCTAAAGCGAAAATGACGTTCTGATGAATGTTGCGCATGGTGGCACGCGAAAGTGCAATCAGATGGGCCATGTCTGTAACACGACTTTTTAATAATGCGATATCGGCCGTCTCAATGGCCACATCGGTACCACCACCCATCGCGATGCCAACATCAGCGGTTGCTAGTGCTGGCGCATCGTTAATACCATCACCCACCATCGCTATTTTGCTGTTATTCTTCATCTCGTTAAGCAAGCGCAGTTTGTCCTCAGGCAACAGCTCAGCTTCCCATTCCACGTCTAAATTACTGGCAAGTGCTTGAGCGGTTAAGCGGTTGTCGCCTGTTAGCATGACGGAGCGCACACCCATCGCTTTAAGTTGAGCCACACCTTCATGAGCGTCGTCTCGTAACTCGTCTCTTAGTGCGACCAATCCAAGCACTTCTCGACTTTGCTCATCGAAAAGAACTGAGACGGTCTTGCCCTCATTTTGCAGCGCCTCGATTTGTGCCTGTTGCTCGGCTGAAATTGATGCCTCATCTGCGGCATAAACAGGCGAACCGATAGCTAGCGCGCGCCCAGCGATAGTTGCGTGTACCGCTTTACCCGCAGTAGCAGAAGCTTTAGAAGCCACAGGTATGACAACTTTGGCGGCTTTGGCATGACTGACAATAGCTTCAGCAAGCGGGTGACTAGAACCTGTCTCCACACTGGCAAAGAGCGCCAATACCTTATCTTTACCTTGAGAACCCTGATCCTGAGAATCCTGACCTTGAACACTTGAATACTCTTGTGTAATGTCAACAACATCGGTCACGCGTGGTTTGCCTTCAGTTAAAGTGCCTGTCTTGTCAAAAGCGACTGTCTTCACTTGGCCGATGGTTTCTAAAGCACTACCGCCCTTGATCAGCAAGCCGCGGCGCGCACCGACCGCTAGACCAGAGGCGATAGCAGCTGGTGTTGAGAGCACAAGAGCACAAGGACAAGCGATCAATAATAAGGCTAGACCTCGATATAACCAAGTTGACCAATCTCCGCCCATGGTTAACGGTGGGACGATGATAATTAGGGCGGCAATAGCCATCACAGCCGGTGTATAGTAACGACTGAATTTCTCAATAAAACGGGCAGTGGGTGCTTTGGAAGCTTGCGCTTGCTCTACCAAATCAATAATGCGCGAAATAGTGTTATCGGCGGCTGTCTTTTCTACGCGCACTTGGAGCACACCATCGATGTTAATTGACCCTGCAAATACATTGTCACCCATCGTCTTGGCAACAGGAACAGACTCTCCCGTCACGGGCGAATCATCAAGGCTGGACGCACCTTGAACAATGGAACCATCAGCAGATACCCTATCTCCAGGACGCACCAGCACAAGGTCATTCACTTGTAGTGAAGTCGCTGGAACGTTACGCTGCCCACCTTGAGCATCAAGTAAAATCGCACTTTTCGGAACCAGCGATGATAAGGCTCTGATGCCAGCGCGAGCGCGATCAGCAGCGATACTCTCAAACAGTTCACCGATTGAGAACAAAAAGACAACCGCTGCGGCCTCTTCAGCTTCACCAATGATAAGTGCGCCAAGCACGGCGACGGACATCAGCGTTTCAATTGAAAAGAATGAACCTGTTTTAGCCAGTGCTAAGGCTTTGCGTGCAAATGGAAAAACGCCTACAATCACAGCGATGGCAAACACCCATATCCCATAAGCGGGGAACAGTAGTGACAGTGCATAAGCGCTGCCCATCAAAATACCGAGACCAACAACCTGTTTGCCTTTTTGAGTTTGCCACCACCGCTTATCCTGCGGAGCCATCTGATTGTCGCTGTCAATATCAATAGCCGATACAGTTTGTTGACCAGTATTGGCAGATATACCGAACCCTAGGCTTTTGATGGTTTTTTCAATATCACTAGCCTGAGTCGGCGCATCAGGGGCCAAGCTTAGCTCTAGCGTTTCTGTAGCAAAATTTAGCTCAACATCAGAAACCCCAGGCATACGTTTCAAAGCTGTTTCAATCTTGCCGATGCAACTGGCACAGTCCATACCTTCAATATGATATTTCATAATAATTTACCCTTTGAATAATGATATTATGAACCCTCTAGTGGCTTTAGAGTCAAGGTTATTTATCTACAGTTTCGTAATTTTAATTTCTCTAGCGCTAGTCTTTACAGCCACTTTAATTATTTAAATCATAGAGGTTGTTATGACAATCAAAATTGGTGAGCTCGCTAAACGCACAGGTGCCACAGTAGAAACCATTCGCTATTACGAAAAGGAGCACTTATTACCCGAGCCTTTTCGTAGCGAAGGGAATTATCGTTTATATAATGAAGAGCACATTGAGCGTCTACAATTTATCCTACATTGCCGTACGCTCGATATGGCTTTAGATGATGTGCGAATCTTACTTGAATACTGGGAGTCGCCTGACAAGGACTGCGGCGATGTGAATAACTTGCTAGATGAGCACATTCATGCTGTGGAAATACGAATGGAAGAACTGATGCACTTAAAGCATCACTTGACCGTTTTGCGCCAGAAATGTGCAAGTAGTGCACCAGCGTCATCATGTGGCATTTTAAACGCGCTTGTCGATAACTCCTGTCATGAGTAATGATATCAGTAGTGTTCATTTCTGACGGATCAAATCATGAAAGGTTAAATACGCCCTGATGTTAAGCACAAAAAAACCCAGCAATGATAGTAAGATCACTACTGGGGTTGGAGGAAATAATAACTATGTTGTGCTGACTTATCAGGTCTTATTTATCATTCATAGCAAGGTAGATATTTCGATCTGATGCGGATGCGTCATCCACGTATTTTGAATCACGCCATGTGGTATAAGCATAGACACCACTGTATGGGCTGATGCTGTTCTGACGGAAATCAGAAATCCAGTTTTCGCCATCAAAGATTTGGATATGGCCATGTGGACGCTTTGATGAGCGATCATAGACAATAACATCACCTACTTGGGTTGGCATATCATTACTGATTTTGCTAAAACCTGCTTTATCAAGCGTGCCACGAGTGGCGTACTGATAGGCTGAAGGATTGGGGGTGAACTCATAACCTGCTGATTGTAGTGCTTTACGTACGTAACGGGCACAGTATCCAGAGCTACCAGATAGAGCCACTCGTGAAGCACGAGCAGCAGCGATAGCGGGGGCTGAATTGCTATCAGGAACTGTATTGACTTGCTGCTGTTGTTTTTCAGCGTATAAGCGGCTGTTTAATGATGAAAGCCGACTCTCTTTTTGCTTAGCCTGCGCACTTAGGTTGCTAATAGCTTGACTGATTTCGTCATTACTAGAAACATAAGCACCACTGCTAGTGCTATAGATGTTTTTTGATGAACCGTAGTTTGATGCCACAGAAGTATTGGTGATGGTATTATTTGTTTGAGAGATTGTGATAGCAGCACCACTCGTTTGTGCTATGCCCATACCCAGTACTGACAAAATCAATAAAGCCTGTTTCATAAATCTAATACCTACGGTTAATTCAAAATGGTCTGTTATCAACAACAGCGCAGTCAATTAAATTTCAACAACTCAAGTATATATACGTCATAGTGACTGATACTTCTGCTGCATATTATTCATATAAAAAATGATTATTGGCGATCACAGCACATCATTGAAGTCTTACGAAGCTGTTGCAAATCAAGCTGCTGGCCAAAACACAAAGCCGACTTTAGCATAGGCTGTTTAGCCTGTCATCACCCTTAAAAACCCCAAAAATACTTTTTTGATGTTGAAAAAATTGCTAATATTCCACATTTTACAATGTAAGTTTGTGTAACATATACAGAATATAGCTGACTAGATTGACCACAATTTCTACTGTTTTATAAGCAAAAAAACGTCTGAGGGTTAAATCTAAATTATAGATTTAACCCTCAGACGTTTTTTTATTGGATGAAGTAATTACCCTATATAGGGTCTAACTAATTATTAAGATAATATAATAATTTATAATATTAATATAGATGTTAATTCCCTACTGGCTTATGTAATATTACGTAATTGTTTCGATACATCCTGTATATTCTTGTATTAACCCTTAATTATTTATCTATTTTAAGGGTTAATAACCGATAAATCCGCTTACATTGTCATCAAAAGTTACAAATTCAAAGTTATTTTTGCTTTTAAAGTCGCAATAGCTAATGATTTTTTTGATGAAGAATCATTTTATAAGCAATAGAACAGTCTTATACCTACCTCATTTACTTTTAACGCTAACACTATAATCAAAGTATTCTTAACTGCTAACACACTATAATTGCTGCTCTACCGATTCAATATCAGCATAAACTTGGGTTGTCCCGTCTTTATTGAGCTGCATAACCTGATAGGGCATGAATTTATTTTGATACTCCATACCTGGGCTACCAATAGGCATGCCAGGTACGGCAAGACCCATAGCTTGTACTGGCGGATTTTCTAAAAACTGCGCCATATATTTAGCGGGTACATGACCTTCAAAGACGTAACCATCCGTAGTGACTACAGTATGGCAAGAACGCATTTCATTTGGAACGCTGTAGCGCTCTTTAAATACGGCTAAGTCCGCAACATCTTGCGCGGTTGCACTTAGACCATTATCTTCTGCATGACTTATCCATTCTTTACAGCAGCCGCAATTGGCATCTTTATAGACAGTGGCTGATACGTTTTTTAGTAAGTCTGGTTTACTTACTGATGTCATCATAGAATTATTTATAACGTTTGGTTCAGCTGTCTTTGGAACAGCCAAAACATCTTCAGTTGATGCCGATGTTGTGCTTGCATCAGATACGCCACTACTCGGTTGGCTACAAGCAAATAGTGATGAGGCAGCCAGTAATAATAACGTACTACGCAACCCCTTAGACAGATAACGATTGCATATAAGACTGGATTTTATTTTTAAGGGGGGCATAGTGCTTTCTCATGTACTGTAGGTATTGTGAGCTATAGAAGATCAAGTAACACTTCATATCGTTTGGTAATGTAGCATAATAACCCATTAAACGGAGTACATAAATTCATCCATTGAGCAGTGCAGGCTGGTATCATAAGCAGTTTTTATTTTAAAATACTGCCTGTAGTATTAACGGCTCTATCTAAGTTTTGGATTTTGATTAAAAATTCAAGGCTCATAATTTTGGATAATTTGCGATGCGCCTGTCTACTATTAATCTACAAAAGCGTTTGAGTACTCACTTAAATCAATTACCGCTATCGCTTACGCTAGTAGCAGCATGGCTTGCAGGAGCTATTTTTTTATTTTCGCTAGCGCCTTATGGGTTTTGGCCGCTAGCAATAGTATCACCAGCGATTTTATATGCGCTGTTGGTGACAAGTATGAGTGGTCGTCGCGCTTTTATTATCGGTGAAGCTTACGGTATGGGGCTATGGTGCGTCGGCGGCTTTTGGCTCTATACTGCCATCCATGATTATAGCGATACTCCAACGTGGCTCGCATTGATTATGATTGGATTGATGGGTCTCGGTATGGGACTGTTTCATGGATTTTTAGCACTAGTCTTTAACCGTATGGTAGGCAAACAACCCTTTTCATTTGCTGCTCTTTGGGTGCTACAAGAATGGTTAAAAACTTGGTTATTCACAGGCTTTCCGTGGCTATTTGTTGGTTATGCATTTACTGAAGAGTATTGGTTATCGTCCTTAGCACCCGTTGCTGGTGTTTTTGCCGTCTCTTTTGTTGCCATACTATTGGCTGCAAGTTTAGTAGAGCTACTGCTTCGACGCAGTAGTTATGCCGTCGTTTCTGTACTGTTATTAGCCATTAGCACATCATTATGGCTGGTCAATCCGCAATGGACAAAACCTAAGGGCACACCTGATCTGTCAGTGTCATTGATTCAAGGTAATATTTCACAAGATATAAAGTGGCTGACGCAATATCAAGTAGAAACGCTAAAGATTTATGCGAAGTTAACGCGCACTGAGTGGGGACGTGATGTGGTGGTGTGGCCTGAATCATCTATTCCGATGTTTCAGGATGAGGCTGCGGGCTTTATTAGTGAAATGATAGAAATGGCCAATGCGACCAATACGACATGGATAACTGGTATCCCTTATAAGGATAAAGCGGCATTCAATGCCAGTACGGATAAGTATCCCCCATTTTACAATAGCGTGATTGCTCGAGGTGTAGAAGCGGAAGGCCTATACAAGAAGCAGCGTCTAGTGCCTTTTGGAGAGTATATTCCATTTGAAGGCGTGCTCGATATTTTCCCAAGTTTGGCCGGTAGTCAGGATATTAAGAGCTATAGTCGTGGTAGTGATCAGCAGTCACCGCTAAAGGTGCGTGAACACAATATAGGGACGGCTATCTGTTATGAGGTAGCTTATCCAGATACCACGCGTAAAAATGCCATCGATACTGACTTTTTGTTGACCGTCTCTAACGATGCCTGGTTTGGCACTTCAGCAGGACCATTGCAACATTTGCAAATGGTACAAATGCGCGCGCTTGAGAACGGGCGCTGGTTTATTCGAGCGACCAATACTGGTGTTACCGCTATCATTAACCATAAAGGTCGTATTGTAAAACGCGCACCGCAGTTTGAGCGTACTGTACTACGTGGTGAGATACAGGCACGGGTTGGTAACACGCCCTTTATGCTTATGGGAAATTATCCTATCTTGATAATAATAACCCTGTTATTACTAATAAGCTATTTTGGCAAAGGTCTAACCACACTTAGAAGACGAGGGTAATAGTAAACTTAATCATAATAATTTAATCAGCGTAAGTTTTTTATTTTTTCTAGGTAACGTCCTAACGCACGTAAATATAAAAGTTTTAAACTATTGATCACATAAGAACTGATTGAAAAAATTATGTTGACATAAGGCACGCGCCTCATACTTAAAAAGAGATAGCTATATACGGTCTATCATCTTTTAGTTGATACTTTCATTTAATGCACGCGATTTTTGATTGTCATCTGCCTTAGTACCAAATTCAATAGTTGCATGTTGTATATTCTGATGCGCCAAATCTTCCTTGATGTTTTCTTTCATAGTAATAGTCTCTTCAAACGTTATATCGGTCTTCGGTACAATATGAACTGTAAGAGCATTCTCAGTGGTACTCAAAGCCCAGATATGTAAATGATGAAAGTTTTGAATAAAATTATAGCTCTCTAAGATAGCAGTGATTTTACTGAGATCAACATTTTGAGGTACTCCGTCGATAGCAAGCTTGATACTCTCTTTTAGTAGACCCCAAGTCGATAACAGTATAACGACTGAAATAATCAAGCTAACTAGAGGATCAACGATATTCCAACTTGTATAGTAAATAATAATGCCCGAGATAACGACACCTACAGAGACCAATGCATCTACCATTAGATGCAAGAAAGCACCTTTGATATTAATATCGTCTTTTTGACCTTTGTAGAATGCAAAAGCAGAAACAGTATTTATAAATACACCTATTAGAGCTGTAATAATAATAACTTTTCCTGCAACTTCCGGTATCGTATCAAATCGACCCAAGGCCTCATACGCAATACCTATAACGATTGTAACTAACAATATGGCGTTAATAAGAGACGCCATTATAGAAGCTTTTTTGTAGCCATAGGTATAAAGCGTAGTAGATGCTTTCTGTGCTAATTTCATTCCAATTAACGAGATTATTAAACTGGCAACATCACTTAAGTTGTGGCTAGCGTCTGCGATTAAAGCTAATGAATTAGTTGAATAGCCCACTATAAACTCGATGAGCGTAAATGCAGAATTTAGACCAATCCCAATATAAAAAGCTTTATTCATATTTTTAGGGTCTGGAGCTTGATGACTGTGGTTATCTGAATTACTCATAATTTACCCTTGTTTAGGTTGCTGCATTTTATTAAAGGTAGAAAATAAGTTTATTGCATATTTTCTATATTGCACAGTCAATATTGCTCTAATACCGTAGACCCACTTATTTTTATCAATAAACTGAGCCACAACTTGATTGTGTGTCCTATCTCTCCTTGGGCGAAAAAAGCGGATTTTACTGTAATCTAACTGGCTTACGTAAGCTTCTTGTTCTCATGTTCAAGCTCTTTAGTATGTGTAGCTTAGTCTTGAATGTTGGTTAGTATAGTTTCATTAGTGTGCTTTTTATGACATGACCACATAAAGGTGTAATCGTTTAATGCTTCAATCAGCATACGAACGGCGCGTTCTTTAATCTCAGGAGTGTAGGTTTGTCTTTTCATTATCGTATTCTCTCAGAAAGATGATTTACCGCTTCTTAACAGCGCGTGTAAAACCTTGCATCTGACGACTAAGCCGGTCTTCATAGTAAACTATCCCAGTATTGTCAGAAACTTAACGTCTTGTGAGGATGTACTAAGTGCTAACTTCAAAATGGTTGAAATACCTACGCTAAATGACGACAAAAAAAGCCTAAGCAATCTAATGAAAAAGTAGATAATAAAAACCCAATCTACATGACAAACAAAAAAATGCCTCTGGGAGTTGACTCCCAGAGGCATTTAGTTTTAAATATAGCTAACGGTTACAGCGTGTTGACGCACACTGTAACGAACAAATAAGCACCTGAACTGCGTTATTTGAACAGCATTAAATGCCCGTGTAGGTGCATTTTATCCAAAATTTGCTTTCATATCAACTTTATTCACTATACATTTTAAAAACCGCTTGTTCGCTCGTTACATCCTCGTGCTGCTCTCTTTATAACCGTTACCCGTCAAATGGGTGGCAGGCTAAGGCGACGACTGCGTTTGACAGAAGGGTAAAGCTCTCGACAGGGGGTTCTAGACATATTGAGCAACGCAATGAGTGGTTATTTGTGCATATCGTAGCGGTATATTGGGTGTATTGCCCTTGCTAGCGTATGACAGCACAGTAGCGGTTAAGAGCGTGTCTAGGCGGTGCTATCAGCCGTAATCTTAACAACCGTAGCTTGATACAGTGATACGGTCTTGATGACGCGATGGGCGATGAAGTCGGCATGACTAATCACATCAAATCCAAGGAATGCACTAAAG
>NZ_DATCSL010000013.1:0-21635 GCF_036568485.1 Thiomicrospira sp. | reverse complement strand
GCAGGTGGCGCGTGGGGTTTGGTTTTCGAATCAAAAAAACGGCCAAAGGCAACATAATTTGCGCCTTGAGCTTGCACCTGCTGAGCGCGTGACAAGTCGTTATAACAAGACACACCAATGATCGCATTTGGGCCAAGTTGTGCGCGAGCTTGTTGCAAGTCGCTATCCTGTTGACCAATATGTAGGCCGTGGGCGTGACTGAGCTTCGCTAACTCGATGGAATCGTTAATAATCAACCAGGCCTGGTATTGGTCACAGAGGGTTTTGAGTTGATGGGCGATCGCCATTTGTTGGTCAAACGGACTGGATTTATCACGATATTGCACAATACGCGCACCGCCTTCAAGTGCTTGACGCACGTGATCAAGGACTACCAGGCCTGGTGATAAGTGAGGGTCGGTGATGGCATATAAGCCGCGAATAGACATCATTAGAATAGGGCAGGAAGCGCAACAGCGCCCGGATCAGGGCGCTGAGCATGTTTTAAGTTTGCCATCAAAACTAGAGTTGAGGGCTCAGTTTTTCAATACGTTCGCGTAAATGGGTCATATCCGTATCGCCAATTTTACGGTAAACGATATTGCCATTGGGCGCGATTAAAAAGGTCGTCGGCGTCAATTTGATGTCGCCAAATGCGCGGCTCAAAGCACCATCGGTATCTTTAATAAAGTTAAACGGATAGTTGTGGGCTTTAATAAACGCATCGACTTGCGGCGCAGGATCATAATCCATTGAGATGGCGAGTAACTCAAAACGATCTCCCAATTCATTTTTTAGCTCGGCGAGGCTGGGCATTTTGCTAACACAACTCGGGCAAGACGTCGCCCAGAAGTTGACCAGTACCGGCTTTTTAGGCAGATTGAGTTCAAGCGGTTCGCCATTTGACGCCGTGACTGTCAAACTCGGTGCTTTCTCGCCACCGCTTAAGGTGAAAATCAAAACAGCCCCAACTAGAACAATCACTGCGCCCATTAATAATTTAGTTGAAAGGGATTTCATTTTGCATCTCCATGTTGGATTATGACACCTCAACGACGAGCGCAAAGCTTGCGCTTTAAAGCTCGTGCCTATTTAATTTTTGTCGTCCAATGCCAATAGATTAAGCGGTAATGGTTTCAACCCCTGATTGGCTACCGCACAAAAACACATCGGCTTTACGGCAAGCAAATAAACCATTGGTGACCACGCCGACGATTTGGTTGATTTCAGTTTCCATTGCGACCGGATCGGTAATTTTTAAACCGTGTACATCTAAAATGATGTTGCCGTTGTCGGTAGTGAAGCCTTCACGTAATACCGGTTCGCCACCAAAACGCTTAACGATTTCACGCGCGACATAGCTACGTGCCATTGGGATCACTTCGATAGGTAAAGGAAACTTACCCAAAACCGCTACTTTTTTGCTTTCATCTGCGATGCAAACAAACTTTTTAGCGACCGCCAAGACAATTTTTTCGCGGGTTAAAGCACCGCCGCCGCCTTTAACAAGATGCAAGCTTGGGTCGGCTTCATCAGCACCGTCAATATAAACTGAAATTTCGTTGACGCTGTTGAGATCAAGCACTGGAATGCCGTGGCCACGTAAACGCTCGGCAGAGGCTTCTGAACTGGCGACCGTGCCTTCAATGGTATGTTTAATTTTGGCTAATTCATCAATGAAAAAATTAGCGGTTGAACCCGTGCCTACTCCAATAATGGTCTCTGGAACCACGTGTTCAATGGCGGCCTTAGCAACCAGTTGTTTTAATTCGTCCTGTGTCATAACTGTGTCCACCTTTATATTTTATTATCATTTATATAAGCAAAACGGCCGGCTATTTTAAAACAAAATGGCCTCAAAAGTATAGCCAAGATAATCCAAGCGCTGGTTTTGCCGATCCAATGTTATAATTTTTGCCAATTTTAAATGAGTTGATGCTTAAAAAATGGGGGTTTAAATGCCACGTTATAGTTTGTTCGCGGTTTGGTTGGTATTGGTGTTGGGGTTGCAAGGTTGTTTTGAAAGTAAGCCGTCGGATTTGGCGGTAGAAGTCATGGCCAAGCGTTACTGGCAAGATAACTTAAAGCTAAATGAGTTGTTTCCATTATCCGAAACGCAAATGCTAACCGCCCATAAACAGGGCGCGGATACTTATGTCGCTCAAGTGCGTTACCGTGTCAAAGCGGCGATTAATGAAACGGATTTAGTGGCCCGTTTGCAGCAAGCGGATCAAGAAGGGGTGAAAACCAATCTTGATCAAGCTGGGGTGGTTTCTGCATTAAAAGCTTTACCGCCTGGTTTTCGTCAAAATGATACATTTGAGCTGGTTAAACAACTTCAATTTCGAAATACATCAAGGGGTTGGTTGCTAGAACAAGAACTCGTTTTATAGCGTTGAATTTGTTAAGACCAAATACCTAATTTTAGCTTTCTTCATCTGTTTTTTTTGAGTGTTCTATGCGATAGTTGACTTCTGTTTTATGGAGAGATAACGATGGATCGTTTAAAAGAAACAGAAAACTGGCTGTTCAAACGTACTTGGTGGGGTTTGTTGAGTCTGGTCTTAATTTTGACTTTGAGTTTTCAGGCCTTATTTTTCTTCTTACAATACCGTGATAACACGCATCAATTACAATCCTTTCAAAACGAACTTTTCACCAAAGAGTTCTCCGAACTTCAATCGCATTTAGAACGTGAACTTCATCTTATTAATCAGTCGCTGAAAAGCAACCAGTTTGATCCACAACAAGCCATTGAACGATTACGTTCTCAGCGCTTTGGGCTGGAAAACAGAGGTTACTTTTTTGTGCTGCAATTACACAATATTGAGGGTGGTCCCGCGTTTGCCGAACATTTATTGTTACCAATAGATCCGTCGCAAGAAGGCTTGCTGATGGATTCTGGGTTATTGGATGAAAAAGGCTTTGCCTATCGCGAGCAATATTTATCCCAGTTGCGTGAAACCGGTCAAGCTCAGGTCAGTTATTGGTATACCAAGCCAGGCACGGATTTTTCGAGTGAAAAAACCAGCTATATCCATTTGATTCCGGAGTTGAATTGGGTGCTGGGTGCGGGCTTGTATTTAGATGATTTTGATGCTTTAGTCAGTCAGTATCATGCGAATCAGCAAAGCCGTTTGATCACCAGTGCGATCTGGTCATTGGGTGTGAGTTTTGTATTAGTGCTGTTTGCTTTACTGGTGATGCGTCACTATAACCTGCGATCCATGGGGCGTTTGCGCAAACTGCATCAGCAAGTATCAGACTTTCAGTCTCAAATGGTGTCTTACAGTCATCGGTTGCAGGTAGATGTTGAACGCAAAGCTCGACAGCTAGAAAAAATGTATCAGGTTGATACCCTAACTCAAGCGTTAAACCGCTATAAATTAAAACAAGATCTAGTCGATTTAGATAAAAACGATGCCGTCTTGATGATTAATATTGACGGATTTAAAGAAATCAATGAGGTGTTTGGCACTGAAATCGGTGATGTGATCTTGTGTGAACTGGCTTATAAGTTGAAGCAACGTTTTGTCGAAGATCGGGTGTATCGTTTAAACGCGGATGTATTTATTGTGATATATACCCCGGACTTAAATGAAGATGTGCAAGCGCTATTAGATGACCTGCATCATCATTTAGTGCAAGATCGGTTGCCACAATTTAATGATCATGATGTTGAATTTAATGTCACGATTGTGGGAACTAAAGAGCATGAAAATACCTTAGGCCGCTTGGAAATGACTATGTTGCATGCCAAGTTTAAGCGTTTAAACACCTTGTGCTATAGCCCAGATTTGGATTATTCGGCACAGTATCGCTCTAATTTAACAATCAGTCATGAAGTACGTACAGCGATTGAACAAGATCGAGTGATCCCGGTATTTCAGGCGATTCGTGACTTGCAAACCAATCGCATTACTCATTATGAATGTTTGATGCGCATCGCGGATGATGCGGGCCATTTAACACCGGCAAATTTTTTACATGTCGCGCAACGCTCTAAGCTTTACCCTGAATTGGTGCGCATTATGTTACAAAAATCGTTTGCCGCCTTTGAGGAATCTGAGCTTAATTTTAGTATTAACTTGTCCTATGAAGATATTGTGAGTGACGATATTCGCCAAACCATTTTTGGTTTGCTTAACAAGAACAACGCCGGCCGTGTTATTTTTGAAATTCTCGAATCTGAAGGGATTGAAAACTATCCTGAGGTCTCACGTTTTATTAGTGAGGTGAAATCTCGTGGCTGCAAAATTGCGATTGATGATTTTGGTACCGGTTACTCTAACTTTGAACATTTATTAAAACTTAAAGTTGATTACATTAAGTTAGATGGCACCTTAGTTGAGGGGCTGCTTGAGAATAAAGAAGCACAATATGTGGTCGAAAGTGTGGTGTATTTTGCCAAGCATGTTGGCATCAAAGTGATTGCCGAATTTGTCAGTCAGCCGGCTTTAATTGATTTGGTTAAAAATCTTGGCATTGATTATGCCCAAGGTTATGCAATTGGTTACCCGAGTGCCGATTTATTAGTGGAAGAAGTCTAACTTTGTCGAAGCACCAGGCCTGGTGCTTCGACAAATGGCCTTTTATTTACTGTCGTTAACCTTGGTTTCGCTCATTTTAGGTTTTAAGCTGGCTTGTTCAAGGCGTTTAACGGCATTGGATTTGCTGCGAATATTAAATGCCAGTTTTGCTACATCATCAAATACCTTAGCAAAGTGCACCGTCATGTCGGTTTTTAGATAATCCGGTAACTCGTTGTAATCTTTGCGATTATCATCTGGTAGGATTAATTCTTTTAAACCAATACGTTTCGCGGCAATCACCTTTTCACGTATCCCGCCCACGGCTAACACTTGACCCGTTAAACTGAGTTCGCCTGTCATGGCCAGAGGTCGAATGACGGCTTCATCGCGCGCCAGTGATAACAGGGCGGTTGCCATGGTGACGCCCGCACTTGGGCCGTCTTTAGGGGTCGCACCATCCGGCACATGTAAATGCACAAACGCCTCATCAAAGAATTTCGGGTCGGCTTTAAATTTATCTAGGTTGGAGGAAATATAGCTATAAGCAATTCCCGCCGACTCTTGCATAACTTCACCCAATTGGCCGGATAATTTAAAACCACGATTGAGGGTATGTACGCGACTGGCTTCAATGCTTAAGGTAGCACCACCCATTGACGTCCAAGCTAAACCGGTCACGGTGCCGATTTGTTGCTGGTGTTTTTCGGCACTGAATCTTGGTTGTCCAAGATAGGTTTCAAGCTGGTTTAAATGCAAACGTGCATGATCAATTTCGCCAGTCACGAGTTTAATTGCGACTTTACGAATTAACTTCGCCAGTTGTTTTTTCAAATTACGCACACCGGCTTCACGTGCATAACCTTCGATAACCTGGCGAATAGCAGCCGGCGTGATTTGCACTTGTTGTTTGGTTAAACCGGCGTCCTTTAATAGTTCAGGCCATAGATGGTGTTTGGCGATTTGAATTTTTTCTTCGGTGATATAGCCTGATAAACGAATCACTTCCATACGATCCAACAATGGCCCTGGAATGGTGTCTAGGGTATTAGCGGTACAGATGAACACCGCTTTGGATAAATCAAAGCGTAAGTCCATGAAGTGATCCATAAACTCGTGGTTTTGCTCTGGGTCTAACACTTCAAGTAAAGCCGAGGCGGGATCACCTTGATAAGAGGCACCAATTTTATCAACTTCATCTAACATGATCACCGGGTTAGCGGTTTGGCAGTCTTTTAAGGCTTGCACAAATTTACCCGGCATGGCGCCAATATAGGTTCGGCGATGACCTTTAATTTCGGCCTCATCTCGCATACCGCCTACTGAGAAGCGATAAAACTGACGGCCAAGTGTATCGGCGATAGAACGTCCAATCGAGGTTTTCCCTACACCGGGCGGGCCAACTAAGCAGATAATCGAACCCGATACTTCGCCTTTTAAGGCGCCGACAGCTAAGAATTCGAGAATGCGGTCTTTGACATCATCTAAACCGTCATGGCCTTGATCGAGAATTTTACGCGCACGTTTGAGGTCGAGCTTGTCTTTGCTGTGTTTTCCCCAGGGCAATTGGGTTAACCAGTCGAGCCAGTTGCGCGATACGTTATATTCGGGTGACTGAGGGTCTAAGATCGCCAGTTTGTTGAGTTCTTCTTCCGCCTTTTTTTCAGCTTCTTCGGTTAGGGCTAAGCCCTCCATGCGTTCATGAAATAAATCGGCATCGGCGGTACGATCATCTTTAACAATGCCGAGTTCTTTTTGAATTTCTTTGAGTTGTTGGCGCAAGAAAAAATCACGCTGTTGGTCGCTGAGATTTTCTTCGACGCGTTCTCTAATATTGAATTGAAGTTTGGTGACTTCAATTTCGTGCTTAAACAACGCCAACACTTTTTCGAGGCGCTCCATTAAATCCAAAGTTTCGAGCACTTCTTGTAGCTGTTTGGCATTTGCAGTGGTAATGGCGGCGGCAAAATCGGCAAGATGTTCCGGGTCTTCCGGGTTGTAGCGATTTAAAAAGTAACGCAACTCTTCGCTGTAAAGCGGGTTAAGCGGTAAAAGCTCACGAAACGCATTCATAATCGCTAAACCATAGGCTTTGTATTCCTTGTCAGTCGCGGTACGAATATCTTTGGGATAGCTAACTTGCGCTTTGTATGGCGCGCTATCACTTAGCCAATGTTCAATTTGAAAACGACACACGCCTTCGGCCACCAATTGAATATGATGATCGCGAATTTTTGGCTCATGAATGCGGATGAGGGTACCAATTTTATGGAACTCTTCTGGTTTAGCGTTGTGGTGATCGTCATTATCGACATAAATCACCCCGACATGTTTTGCACCGCTGTCAGTAATGGCTTCGATGGTTTCTAACCAAACACTTTTGTTTAAAACCACCGGGAGTGTTTGACCAGGAAAGAACGGGCGCTCTTTGATTGGGATTAAAAAAATCGCCTGAGGCAAGCTAGCCGTGGCTTTAGCCAAGAGTTTGGGGGTGATATCGGCTTCATAATGCACGTTATCTTCAGACTCAATGGCATCAAATACGGCTTCATCAGCCGTTAAGTCATCTTGTTCGACAAGGTCGTTTAGCTCGTCATTGGAAGACTCAGGATTGGCCGAATCCTCTTCAGGTGCGGGTGGAGTTTGATTTTCGTATTCTAATTCTGAATCGCTCATACGGGCTTCAATTTTATATTAGTTAATGAATTACGGTATCATATGCGGGTCTTATTGCTCAGTTTCAAGGGGAGTGCATGCAAAACATTAAAATTGGCTTTGTGACGGTTTCAGATCGTGCCAGTTCGGGCGTTTATGAAGACTTGGGTGGACCAGCGATGCAGGCTTGGGTAACTCAAGCTTTATCAAGTAGTTGGCAAGCGGTGCCGAAACTGATTCCAGATGAGCAGTCCACCATTGAGCAAACTTTAATGCAGTTGGTAGATGACGAAGGTTGTTGCCTGATTTTAACCACTGGTGGTACCGGCCCGGCGAAACGCGATGTCACACCTGAAGCGACGATGGCGGTATGCGATAAAATTTTAGATGGGTTTGCCGAACAAATGCGTGCGGTGTCATTGCAATATGTACCGACCGCGATTTTGTCACGCCAAATTGCGGGAACGCGCGGAAGCTGTTTAATTATTAACTTGCCGGGCAAACCTTCGGCAATAAGTGAATGTTTAGAGGCGGTGTTTCCTGCCGTACCTTATTGTATTGACTTAATTGAAGGGCCATTTTTAGAAACGCATGATGACTTTGTGAAAGCGTTTCGCCCCAAACATGCAAAGCAAAAGGCGAGCGAGTGAGTAATTTAAACTATCAGCCGGAAGGCTTAGAAACCGTGGAAGATTTTATTCGCTGGGGGGGCTCTTTATTTCAAAAAGCAGGCCTGGTGTTCGGACATGGCACGGATAATGCATTCGATGATGCTAAGGTGTTGGTTTTGCATAGTTTAAGTTTACCTTGGGGTTTGGCGGATCAGTATTGTAAAGCACGTTTGACCGATCATGAACGTCACGAAGTAACGGAGTTATTGCGGCGTCGAGTAGAAACTCGCCAACCAAGTGCATATTTAATTGGTGAGGCGATGTTTGCCGGCTTGAAGTTTTATGTCAATCAGCACACGCTGGTGCCACGTTCGCCGATAGCGGAGTTAATTGCACAAGATTACCAACCTTGGGTTGAACCCGAAGCGGTGACTCGGGTGTTGGACTTATGCACTGGTTCAGGGTGTATTGGCATTGCGTCTTTGCAAGCTTTGCCAAATGCCAGCGTAGATTTGGTGGATATTTCTGCGCAAGCCCTCGAAGTGGCACAACGAAATATTGCGCGCTACGACTTAGAAAACGAAGCTCGCACGATAGAATCCGATTTGTTTTCGGCCTTAGCTGGCGAGCGATATGACTTAATTGTGTCCAACCCGCCTTATGTAGATCAAATTGAAATGGATGCGTTACCCGAAGAATTTCAAGCCGAACCTGCATTAGGTTTAGCGGCAGGTGAGGACGGTTTAGATTTAGTGCGCCGGATTTTAGCCGAAGCCGCCGATCACTTAACCGAGGATGGTGTATTAATTGTCGAGGTCGGTGTATCGCAATATTATTTGGAGCAGGCATACCCAGAACTTCCCTTCTATTGGTTTGAATTCGAGCATGGGGGAGAGGGTGTATTTGCTATTAATCGCAATGAGTTGGCGTTGTTTCAGGATATTTTGAATCAGCGTGTAAAGTCTTGAGAGGAATTAAGATGAAAAAGTGGCTGATGGCATGGGCATGGAGTCTTTTAGCGACCAGTGTATGGGCTGAAGAACCTTTAATTGATTTGGCCTCTGAGATTCAACCGGCTGCAGTCGAACAAGGCGAAGCGTCAAACCAAACGCCAACCGATTCTGAGTCGGCAGAGGGTTCGGATACGGCGGCTTCTGAAGCGCAGACTGAAGAAAATAAATCCGAGACCAAAGCAGAATCTAATCGGCCAGCTGTCTTAGCTGAACCAGCGGAATGGGGTTATCTTGCCGAGCAAGCACCACGTTATTGGGCACAGTTGGATTCGCGTTATCAAACCTGTGGATTAGGCAAAAATCAGTCGCCAATTAATTTAACCAGCCAGCAAGCGGTTCACACACGGGGTTTAGCCGCATTAGATATTGCTTATCGGGATGTGCCCTTGCGTTTGATTCATTCAGATCATGGTTTGCGTGGTAACTATCCGTTGGGCAGTTATATTCAGTTAGGCAAGCAGCGTTATGAATTAACCCATTACACCTTCCATACGCCGAGTGAGCATCATATTGAAGGTTTTGCTTATCCGATGGAAATTCAATTAATCCATCGCAATGGTGAAGGCGAACAAGTGGTGATGAGTGTGATTGTGCAGGAAGGCGAAAATAATGAACAACTTGCCACTATTTTGAAAAACCTGCCTAAGACCAAAGATAATTTGCAAGTGGTTGAAAAAGTAAACTTTAACCCGGTTAAGTTTTTACCTTCGGACAAACGCTTTTATCGTTATGCGGGGTCGATGACGCAGCCACCTTGTGATGAAGGTGTGATTTGGTTGGTCTTTAGTAAGCCGATTCAAGCCTCGATTAGCCAGCTGGTAGCACTGAACAAATTAATGGGTGATAATGCTCGACCTTTACAAGGCTTAAATGGTCGTGTGCCAATGAAATCTTGGATGCAGGAAACGGATGATCATCCATCGCAAAGTTCACCGGGTTATTACTTCGATTATTAATCGGTGACAAGATTGACAGAGATGAGAAAAACGCTCCAAAACCAAATAAACTAGTGCGATTAGAACAAAATAAAAAGATTAGGAAAAAGCGATTATGGCGGGCAATACCTTAGGGCAAGTTTTTAGAGTCACGACATTTGGCGAAAGTCATGGTTTGGCATTAGGCTGCATTATAGATGGATGCCCACCAGGCCTGGTGATTAGTGAAGCGGATATTCAGGCTGAACTAGATCGCCGTAAACCGGGTACTTCCAAGTTCACGACCGCGCGCCGTGAACCCGACCAAGTTAAGATTCTATCAGGTGTGTTTGAGGGTGTAACAACCGGCACGCCGATTGGTTTATTAATTGAAAATACCGATCAGCGTTCACAAGACTATTCAAAAATTGCCGACACGTTTCGTCCAGCACATGCGGACTATACCTATTTACAAAAATATGGCGTACGAGATTATCGTGGGGGTGGACGTTCATCGGCGCGCGAAACTGCGATGCGTGTGGCTGCAGGGGCGATTGCTAAAAAGTATTTGAAAGAACGTTTAGGGGTGGAAGTACGCGGTTACTTATCACAACTTGGGCCCATTAAAGTTGAGCAGGTCGATTGGTCGATTATTGATAACAACCCATTCTTTTGTCCAGACGCCAATAAGGTTTCTGAAATGGAAGCCTATATGACCGAGCTGAAAAAAACCGGCGATTCAATTGGTGCCAAGATTACGATCGTGGCGAAAAATGTACCGGTGGGTTTAGGCGAGCCAGTATTTGATCGGCTAGATGCGGATTTGGCGCATGCGTTAATGAGCATCAACGCCGTCAAAGGCGTTGAAATTGGCGATGGCTTTGCGGTGGTCGAGCAAAAAGGCACACAACATCGCGATGAGATGTCACCAGAAGAAGGGTTTATGTCGAACCATGCTGGCGGCATTTTGGGCGGTATTTCCAGCGGACAAGACATTATTGCGCATATCGCACTTAAACCCACCTCAAGTGTGACGGTGCCGGGTAAAAGCATCAATCGTCAAGGCGAAGCCGTCGAAATGATTACCAAGGGTCGTCACGACCCTTGCGTGGGGATTCGAGCGACACCGATCGCAGAAGCCCAGATGGCGATGGTGTTGTTGGACCACTTCCTGCGTCAACGTGCCCAAAATGGGGATGTGGTGCCGCCTGTGATGGATTTGGCGAAAATTGCACACTCCTAGCGAGCCACCGGCGCACCTGCCTGCGGTGCGCTTATCCAGCTACTATTTCTTTTATTTCACGCTGTTTGGTACGTTATTGCCATTTTTTGGCCTGTATATGCAATCGTTGGGCTTCAATGCTTGGCAAATTGGGCAGGTGATGGCGGTACTGATTGGAACTAAAATTATCGCGCCCTATGTTTGGGGATGGTTAGCCGATAAAACCGGTCATATAATGCGTTGGGTTCGGGTGTGTATAGGGTTGGCCAGCTTAGCGTCAATCGGACTTTTATGGACGCAAAGATTTGAAGGCGTGTTGCTGGTGGTGGCCTTGTTTAGCTTTTTCTGGCATGGCGGTTTACCTTTGTTTGAGGCTTATACCTTCAGCCAGCTCGGCTCCCAGAAAGCACGCTATGGCAAAGTGCGTTTATGGGGTTCAATCGGATTTATTGCGGCTGTATTGGTGTTAGGCGAGCTTTTTACACGCTGGGATTTGGCCGGCTTTCCTTGGGTGATTTTAGGGCTATTTATCGCTTTATGGCTAACAAGCTGGATGTTAAAAGATCACCCCAAAATAGAGTCAGATGAAACCGACAATCGGTTTTGGGGCATTGCACGTTCGCCGTTGGTTGTGTCTCTGTTAGCTGTGAGCTTTTTAATTCAGTTTTCACATGGCACTTACTACAACTTTTTCTCGATTGATTTGGCGAGTTATGGTTACAGCAAAAGTCTGATTGCTGGATTATGGGCATTGGGCGTGGCGGCGGAAATCTTTGTTTTCTTTTGGATGGTGCATTTATTTGCACGTTATCGAGTGCGAACGCTGATTATTGCGAGTTTAGTTTTAACCTTAATTCGTTGGCAACTCAATATATGGGGCGTGGAAAGTTTAAGTGTCATGATGTTTGCGCAACTCTTGCACGCCGCGAGTTTTGGTTTGTTTCATGCCGCAGCTTTGCATTTAATTGACAGTTTATTTTATGGCGCTAACCGCGGACGCGGCCAAGCCGTTTATGCGACCGCCAGCCAAGGTTTGGGGGGCGCGTTGGGGGCATTAGGCGCGGGGTTAACTTGGACGTTAGGCGGCGCTATGCTATCGTATATGGCCTCAAGCTTGGCTGTATTTATCGGTCTAATTATTGCCTGGCGTTGGTTGCGGCCGGCCACACTATAGGCTAAGCACCAGGCCTGGTACTTGGCTAAAGTTTTAGAAAGGAGAAGCAGTATGCGTTTTTTACACACGATGCTACGAGTGGGTGATTTGCAAAAGTCGATTGATTTTTATACCTCAGTGATGGGCATGAAGTTATTGCGTCAAAAAGACTATCCAGCCGGTGAGTTTACCCTGGCGTTTTTAGGTTATGGTGATGAGTCAGATCACACAGTGTTGGAATTAACTTACAACTGGGGCGTGTCAAAATACGACTTAGGTGAGGGGTATGGTCACATTGCAATTGAAGTGCCGGATGTTTACAAGGCGGCGGATGCAGCAAAAGCCAAGGGAGCGAAGATTTTGCGTGAAGCGGGCCCAATGAACGCGGGTTCGACCATTATTGCTTTTATAGCTGACCCGGATGGTTATCCGATCGAATTAATCGGCGCCGATCACCAACGAGGTTAAATTATGATTATTCCAGCAAAGCATCAGCACATTGCGTTTGCCTTTTTCATGTCATTTATCATGTCAGCCATTATGTCGTTTGTGATTAGTATTATTAACCTTGGTTGGGTTGATGATTTACTCTCAATTTGGTTTCATGCTTGGGTGATGGCCTTTGTTGTGGCCTTTCCGGTGATCTTATTGGTGGGGCCTTTGGTAAGAAAGTTAGTGAGTTGGGTTGTAAAACAACCTTAAATAAAAACAAGTGTAGGAATAAAAAAGTATGTCTGCAAATTTTGAAAATGTGACCGTGGTGAAACAAGCGAATATTTATTTTGACGGTAAGGTGACGAGTCGAGTCGTAAAATTTAATGATGGCTCGCGTAAAACCTTGGGTATTATGATGCCGGGTGACTATGAATTTGGTACAGATGAAAATGAGTTAATGGAGATTATGGCCGGAGAAGTGGAGATTTTGTTGCCTGGTGAAACCCAATGGCAAACCATCAAAGGCGGCGAGTCCTTTAAAGTGCCGGCGAACGCCAAGTTTGGTATTAAAGTTAAATCGGTGACGGATTACTGCTGTACTTATTATTAAGTCTGTTATTGGCTGCGCCCTCAAGCACCAGGCATGGTGCTTGAGCATAAAGGTCGAATCTGATTTTAAGATTCGGCCTTTTTTTGTTTACGTTTGCGGTACTTTTGCCATTTGAAAATAAACATGACTCCGAGCTTTAAAGCAATTAAAACCACAAACGCAATCATTCCAATGGTGCCAATATGCTCAATCCACATGCGGGTTCCTTTTAATTTGTTTAGGGTTTAACGATTAAGATTATCCCATGTAAACCGGCCAAAACACAGAATATCAAGCCAAAAAGTCTTATTGCATGCCGAGTGGATGCTAAAAAATATGGTAATGCGCGCGGGTCTGGCCGATAATGCGAATAAGAGCATATTGCTGATTAAGCATGTTTGAAAGCAGATTAATAAAAGGACGTATTTTGAACCAGTTTGCTGAATTTATAGACCTTCTCAAATCCTTGATTCGAGAGCCGAGCGTGGTGGGGGCCGAACATTCCTTTTTTCGGGTATTGCAACGTGAGCTTGAAGAACGGGGCGCAAAAGTAACTTGGTATGAAGGCTTACTGGTGGCGCAAGGAAATCAGCCAAATTCCTCTATGTTTTCAGCGCACATTGATCGGCATGGTTTAATTTGCACTGGACCAAATGAGTTTCAGTATGCGGCGTTTGTTTCGGGGCATCGGTCTGATCTACTAGGCAATGCGGTGAGTGAAGAGCTGATGTTGCGTATCAGTGATCGGTTTGATGCGACACCTGTGATGGCTTATGAACCTTGGTCTGGTGCTTATCGCGGATCTGGTGTGATTCGTAACACTTATATCTGTGAATTTCGTAATAACTTGATTTTTGAATTGGAAGGCTTGGAGCATTTGGTGGCGGGGACGCCAGTCGGATTTCGTGACAGCTTGAAAGTTGAGGACCAGTGGTTAAAAGGCCAGTTGGATAACGTATTAACCGCCGCTTTATTAGTGCATATGTTCAGTCTAGGTTATCAGGGTACGGCGTTTTTTACCGCTCAAGAAGAGTCGGGGAGTAGCTGGCGTTACCTTTTGGAATGGTTCCGGCGTTTTGGTGGTTCGACCAACCAGTTAATTGTATTGGATACGAGTCCTTACCCAAATCGTGATGCAGTGTTAAAGCAAGATGTGGTGTTACGTAAAAAAGACAGTCACGCGCATTATCACGAGGCGACCACCCAAGCACTCGCACAAGCTTGCGATGAATTGAACATTCGTTATAGCTATAAGGATGAGTTTGTTGAGGCGCAAAATAACGAATTGCAGAAACAAGGTTTGCCACCTAAGTCGTTAGGTAGTACAGAAATGGGGCGTATTATTTTAGCGTCCAATGGTTTTGTGCATGGCACCACGTTGCAAATTCCGACGACTGGTTATCATACGATGCAGGAATCCACCTCGATTCAATCTTGCCAATCGTTTTTAAATTTATTGATGAAAGTAGCGGAGCTGGATTTAAACTAGCTTAATCATCAGCACCAGGCCTGGTGCTGATGATTAAGCCAATAAACGCTAAAACTAAGGTAAAACAAAGCCAATGCTTTGTTTTACATCACGCAAGGTTTTTTGTGCTTGTTCACGCGCGCGTTCTGCGCCTTGTTTTAAAATGCCTTTTAATTGCGCTTCATCTTCACGAATTTGATAAAAACGTTGCTGAATAGGCGCGAGATAATCCACTACCAGTTCACCCAACTCCACTTTTAAATGGCCATACATTTTGCCTTCAAAATGCTTGATGACGTCAGTCATTGGCTTGCCGCTAATCACCGAGTAAATAGTAAGTAGGTTAGACACACCGGGCTTATTTTCGACATCATATTCAATCACATCACCGGAATCGGTCATGGCCTTTTTGCATTTCTTTAAGATGGTTTTGGGATCATCCAATAAACCAATAAAGTTATTTTTATTGCTGTCGGATTTCGACATTTTACTGGTTGGGTCTTGCAAACTCATAATTCGTCCGCCGGCACTGGCTTCGGCAATAAAGGGTTCGGGTATTTTAAAAAGCTCGCGTTCAAACCGGTTATTAAATCGATGCGCTAAATCGCGCGTTAATTCGAGGTGTTGTTTTTGATCGGCCCCCACTGGAACCAGTTCGGTTTGATACAACAAAATGTCAGCGGCCATCAACACCGGATAATTAAATAAACCGGCATTAATATTGTGTTCATGTTTTTGAGACTTGTCCTTAAACTGCGTCATGCGATTAAGCTCACCCATATAGGTTGAGCAATTTAAAATCCAAGAAAGCTCCGCGTGTTCGGGTACATGGGATTGAATAAAGACGGTACTTTTATTTGGATCAATGCCAGAGGCTAGATAAAGCGCCACAAAATCTAAGCTGCGTTTAGCCAATTCCTCGGGAGACTGTTCAACGGTGATGGCATGCATATTCACTAAAGAGAACAGACATTCATAATCATCTTGTAATTTGACCCAGTTTTTAATCGAGCCAATGTAGTTACCAATCATTAAGTCGCCGGAAGGCTGGATACCGCTAAACAGAATGGGTTTGCTCATAGTGCTGTCTTTATTCGTTGAATGAAAAACAGCTATTCTAACCTAACTCGCTGTAGGGCTGAATACAGAAGCGGAGGTTTAGCGCAATTTGTATTCGATTGGCACGGTGTGACGCCATTCTTTGCGTTGAATTTCTTCGGGGAAGGCTTTAAAAAACATCTGCATACGTTCGGTGAAAATGCTTAGGGCGGCTTCATCCAGTATTTGCTTGCCTGAACTATCGACAACGCTAATATTGGTGATGGAACCATCCGCACGTGTGGTGAAACGTAAAATAACCCGTCCTTGCCAGTTGCGACGTTTAGCCATCGTTGGGTAGGTGTCTTGTGCATGTCGCATTAAAGTTGTGGCTAACTCGGATAAATAACGTTTTTCAGATTGGTCAATTTCTGACTGACTAAACTGCGGCGTTACGGGTTCTGGCTCGGGCTGAGGTTCTGGCTCGGGCTGAGGTTCTGGCTCGGGTTGAGGTTCCGGCTCGGGTTGAGGTTCCGGTTCAGGCTGAGGTTCCGGTTCAGGCTGAGGTTCCGGCATTTCAAACATATTTAGGGTCACCGGTACAGCGCTTTCGTTACTGACTATAGCGGGTTGAGTTGGCCTAAAAAACCATATCAGAATCGCTACAGTGAGTAGCAGATAAATGAGAAGTGTAAGAATAAAAGCCTTGACCGAGTCGTTGAATTTCACCGCTACTTACGTTCCGTGAGAATCGTTAAATTGTCATGTTGTTGGCGTTTTATTATGTCCATTAAACGCACAAAATGGCGAAATTCTACAAGCTGGTCAACACGCAGTTGGATATGAGTGCTGGCCTCAAGTTGACTAAGTTGATGGCTAAATTGTTCAGCATTGAGTTTTTCGCCATCCCAATAAAATTGGCCGTGTTGATCAATTGATAGGTTGAGTTTTTCTTCGTTATCAGGATTGTAGGGGCTTGTGTGTTCGGTTTTGGGTAGTTGAATATCCAGTTTGTCGGTTACGATAAACGAGGCAGTCAGTAACACGATAGCCAGTAAGACCAGCATCACATCAATTAGAGGCACAACGTTCATCGAATCGAAACGTTTCATGAAGATTAACCTTGGTAGACTTTATAGTGTGCTTGTAAAACTTCAACCTTACGCAATAGACCGTTGTAGGCCATCAAGGCCGGAATGGCAACAGCAATGCCCGCCGCCGTTAGTTTTAACGCGAGGGCTAGGCCGGTCATGATAACCGAGGTTTCAAGGCTATCTTGTTGTCCAATTTCATAAAACGTAATTAAGATACCAATGACTGTACCAAGTAACCCTACATAGGGTGCGTTTGCACCAATGGTGGAGAGGGTAGTAAGGTTTTTTGTGATTTCAATATTAAGCAGCTCAATGTGAGCAAATGCTTTTACATCAATACGGCGATATAAAAATATTCGTTCAAGCGTAATCCAAATAGCTAAGAATCCCATTAAGCCTAAAATGCTGAAAAAAGTGATATCAAGATAGAGGTGTATGCTTTGCATGAAAACGCTGTCCTGTGGTTGTTTAAAGTTGTATAAACTTTAAAAAAATAGTGCTGGGATTATGATTGCTCAGGATGGTGATGTCAATACAAATGATAATGGTTCTTAGTTGGTGGGGTTTTGAGTTGCAGTTTTGAGTGCTGGAGAGTAACATTAACCCTGATTTTTTGGATGAATTTAACAAAGATAAGGATTCAAAATGAAGCGTCGTGAATTATTAAAGTCAGCCCTAGGTTTGACCGCTGGTTTAGCTGGTTTTTCGGTGATGAAGCCGGTTTATTCGGCCGATGATTGGGTAGAAAAAGGCCCAGATATGCCAAATGTTCCCATCACAAAAGTAACGGATCGTTGTTATTATTTTCTAGCTCAAGATGGTGAGCCATCACCTTCAAACCAAGGCTTTTTTAGTAATCCGGGTTTTATCGTTACCTCTGAAGGCGTAATGGTTGTTGATACCGGCGGTTCGCTGCAAATTGGCGAAATGTTAGTTCGTCAGATTAAAACAGTGACGGATAAGCCGGTTGTAAAAGTTATTAATACACATATTCACGGCGATCATTGGTTGGGCAACCAGGCATTTGTTGATGCTTACCCTGATGTTGAAATCTACTCACATCCTAAAGTCATTCAGCAAGTTAAAGACGGTGCCGGTGAGTTTTGGGTCGGATTTATGAGTCGTAACACCAATAATGCCACCGCTGGCACAGCGGTGACGCCACCTACTAAAGAATTGCAGGGTGGCGAAACGATTAAAATGGGTGATACTACGTTTAAAATCCATTACTTAGGTAAGGTTCATACCGACTCAGATTTAGCGGTTGAGGTGGTTGAAGATAAGGTTCTTTATAGCGGTGATATGATGATGCGTCGCGTTGCAAATATGGCGGATGGGAGTTTCCCTGGGTCTATCTCGGCGATGGAAGAGCTTGAAAAAATGGATATCAAAACCTTTATTCCTGGACATGGATTACATGACGGTAAAGCGCTGGTAGAAGAGCAAAAGACCTTTTTTGAAGTGATATACAACACGGTTGGCAAATATTATGACGAAGGTTTATCTGATTTTGAAATCAAGCCAAAAATCGAAGCAGATCCATTTATGCAAAAAGTCGGCAGTAAGTGGCCGGGTTATGAGCACACGATTGGTCGTTTTGTAAGCGACGCTTATCAGGAGTTTGAAATGAACTTGTTTTAACAAGCTAATTTAAACTATAAAAAAGCGGGCTTAGCCCGCTTTTTTGTTTTTTTAAGCTCTAAATTTAAAAAATTAATCGATTAGGCAATAAAGTCCAAAATAGCATCTAGACCTCGATGATTAAGGGCGCAGCTTGCCTGTTGTTGTACTTTGGGTTTTGCATGATAAGCAATGCTTAATCCCGCTTGAGACATCATGAGTAAATCGTTTGCCCCATCACCAACCGCTATCACTTGATTTGGTTTTATTTCTAATTGTTCGCAGAGTTCGTTTAAAAAATCGGCTTTCGCTTGTGCTCCAACAATTGAACCGTCAATTTGACCTGTCAGTTGATCTTGAGCGATTTTTAATTTATTTGCGCGGGCAAAATCTAAATTTAGTGCTTGTTTTAAACGGTCAGTAAAAAAGTCAAAGCCACCCGATACTAGGGCGAATTTTATGTTTTTTTGCTTTAAACCGGCCAAACACTTTTCTGCTCCAGGGTTGAGTGTTAAGCGCTCATCGTATACGTTTTGAAGGGCTTGGATATCCAAGCCTTTTAGTAAAGACACGCGTTGAGTGAGAGACTCTTCAAAATTAAGTTCGCCACGCATGGCGGCTTCCGTAATTTCAGATACTTGGGGTTTTAGATCCATCATATCGGCAATCTCATCAATGCACTCAATGGCGATCAAGGTCGAATCCATGTCACTAATGACCAGCTTGACCTCTGCAGGATTAAATCCACTAGGTAAGACATTCAGATCTAAATTAAGTACATTCGATAAGTTTGCTAATTCAACCGAATTGATCGGTTTATCGGTTTCAATCTTATAATGCTGGGCCTGTTGATAAGGTTTGCCATATAGGCTTTCGAAGCTTTTTATCTGTTCAAAATTTAATGTTTGTGTGTGAATTATAATGGTCGACATAATTGTCCTTTATTTAGCTGAATCTGATGCATCAACGATATGAGTGAAGGCTAGTTGATCGTGCAAACTTTGGTTGTTTTTACTAAACCATAACCACACCCAACCGAAGCCAAGTGTCACGATGGAAAATAGGCTCAAGACAAACCTTACAGTTGCATCGCGGCGGGTAAGCAAGTAGTTATCGGTTCGAACTAGGCGAAGCTTCCAAGTTCGTAAACCCGGGGTTTGACCCGTTTGTAGCCAAAAATAACTCAAATAAATGTAGCTGACACCCAGCAGATAAATTTGAAAAGCGAGTAAGGTCATAGGCTGGGTTTCAAAACCTTCTCCTTGCCAGATGACAAAGGGGATAGCCGCTACAAACCAAACAGCGAGTAGCAATAATAGGTCGTAAAATAAGGCAAAAATAATTTTAGCTTTAAGCATGATTTTGGGTCATAGAGTGAAAGCCTGTATTATAGAGCTTAGAGAGATTTAGTGTGGAAGAAAGGATGCAATCATGAATTTACCCGATGGATTGTTAAGTTGGCAATGGGCTGTTGCGGGTTGGGGAATCTATTCAATTGTGATGTTATGGGCATTAAAAACGGCACCTTGGTATAAGGTTAAAAACGATAAAAATGCACAACATGTTTGGTTTGGCGCCGCTTTTTTATTGATTTTATTATGGAGTATGAGTGCAAGCATCGGAGGCGGATTTAGTTTCCATTTTTTACTGATGACAACCATCACGCTGATGTTTGGGCCACAATTTGCCTTAATGGCGATGACACTGGGTTTACTGGGTGTGACCTTAAATGGCGGCGCGGGTTGGAGTATGTTTGGTTTAAATGCCATACTAATGGGTTGGATTCCAGTCATTTTGACCTGGTGGGTTTATAAGTTGGCCTATCGATACTTAGATCGAAACTTTTTTGTCTATGTTTTTTTAAATGGTTTTTTAGCCGCTGGGATAGGGGCGCTTTTGGCGATGTTAAGTGTTGCAAGTATTTTGTATTGGGGCGGTGTATATGACTATGAAGTATTGAGCTATAACTTTTTGGTCTTTATTCCTTTGTTAGTGGCACCAGAAGCTTTTTTAAATGGTTTTATAATAGCCAGTCTTGTGCTAATGAAGCCTGAGTGGGTCAGCAGCTTTAGTGATGCTGACTATCTGAAGGGGAAGTAATACGCTTGGTAAGTTAGGGTATTTGGGGTATAAAAAAGCCGGCTAGCGCCGGCTTCTAACTAAGCGTTTAGCTTATTTGCTTTGATACCAACCAGGAGTTAGATCTTGAGCTTCTTTGGTTTGTGCAATTTGTGCATCCGCTGAACGTACCGCTTCTTTGGCTAAACGAACAGATTCAAGACGCGCTTTTTCAGCTTCCTCTAAATAATGCTCAACATAAGGCTTTTTCATGGCTTTCTGCTTCCAGACATTGCCGTTCTCTTTAGAAATAGCTTGTTTGGCTTTTGCTTCTTCCACTAATGAAGCGTAATTATCGTTGTGCTGATTGTGTGCACAAGCACCTAGGGTTAGGGTAGCTAGAACAGTTGCACCAACTAGTAATTTTTTCATGTATTCCTCCAGATTAGATGAGCTTTTATTTTTTATGTGTTAATCACAGTTTTAATTGTATAGGATGAACAAAAAAAGCTAAAGTACGAACAGACATTTTTTCTGTTTTTCGTATTTGCGTATACGTTATTAAGTTTACCCCGTCGCTGTCAAACTTTATAATAGGGGAAATTTTTGAAATTTTGGGCCATTTTGTCGAATAAGACACCTTTTTTTTTGCTATTGCATTGAAAGTTAAAGGAAAAATCTTTTTCATTTGGTTTTTTCTGAGTGGCAATAAAAAATCTAATCAGCCTATAAAGAATTATGAGAGGTAGTTAAAGTGAGAATTTTGCAAGAAGCGTTGACGTTTGATGATGTTTTATTGGTGCCTGCACACTCTACGGTACTGCCTAAAGATGTTTCGTTAAAAACCAAGTTAACACGCAATATTAGTTTGAATATTCCGTTTGTGTCTTCTGCTATGGACACTGTTACGGAAGCAAGATTGGCGATTGCATTAGCGCAAGAAGGTGGCATTGGTATCATTCATAAAAACATGACCATTGCTGAGCAAGCTGCTGAGGTTAATAAGGTTAAGAAATATGAGCATGGCGTGATTTTAGATCCGATTACTGTACAGGTTCAGGCTACGGTCGCCGATGTGGTTAAAATCACAGATGATAATAATATTTCTAGTGTGCCTGTTATGGATGGCGATAAATTAGTCGGCTTGGTGACTGGGCGTGATTTGCGCTTTGTGACTGACCATAAAAAACCAATTAGTGCGGTTATGACACCTAAAGAAAAATTGGTGACCGTGCCAGAAAAATTTGAGCGTACCGC